>SXMG01000004.1 GCA_005778835.1 Actinomycetota bacterium | reverse complement strand
GACTATCCGGGCGTGGGCCCCGAGCACGCCTGGCTCGCGTCGATCGGGCGCGCCGAGTACCGCCCGGTGACCGACGCCCAGGCGATGGATGCTCTGCGCCTGCTGAGCCGCACCGAGGGCATCATCCCCGCCATCGAGACGGCGCACGCCCTGCACGGCGCGATCGAGCTGGGGCGCGAGCTCGGGCCCGAGGGCATCGTGCTCGTCTCACTGAGCGGTCGTGGCGACAAGGATATGGAGACGGCAGCGCGCTACTTCGGCCTGCTCGACGCCGCCGCAGCGGAGGGCGCCTCGTGAGCGCGGTTGCCGAGACGATCGCTCGGCGCAACCAGGAGGCGGCCGGCGCTCTCATCGGCTATCTGCCGGTCGGCTTTCCGAGCCTCGACGCGAGCGTCGATGCGGCTGTCGCACTGGTCGAGAACGGCGTCGACATCATCGAGCTGGGTCTGCCCTACAGCGACCCGGTCATGGACGGCTTGACGATCCAGCGTGCGACGCAGACCGCACTGCGCAACGGATTCCGCCTCCGGCACGGTTTCGAGGCGGTCGAACGCATCCGTGCGCGGGTCGACGCCCCGCTGCTCGTCATGACCTACTGGAACCCCGTGGTGCAGTACGGCGTCGAGCGGTTCGCCACCGACCTGCAGAACGCCGGGGGAGCGGGCCTCATCACTCCTGACCTGATTCCCGACGAGGCCGCCGAGTGGATGTCCGCATCGGAGTCGCACGACCTCGACCGGGTCTTCCTCGCTGCACCCTCGTCGAGCGATGCGCGCATGAAGCAGGCGGTCGACAGCAGTCGCGGCTTCGTCTACGCCGTGTCGACCATGGGCATCACCGGCGCGCGTGACGACGTCGACAAGGCGGCGAGAGGCGTGGTCGCTCGACTGCGCGAGGCCGGATCCACGAGCGCGTGCGTCGGCCTCGGCATCTCGACCGCCGAGCAGGTCGCCGACGTGCTCAGCTACGCCGACGGCGCCATCGTCGGCTCGAGGCTGGTCGCAGCGCTCGAGCACGGCGGCGTGGCCGAAGTCGCCGCCGTCGCCGCAGAGCTGTCGGAGGGCACTCGATGACCTCCACCGCCGCAGCCTGCCCACTTCGCTAGGCTGGCCTGCGCCCCTTGCGCTTGACAGCCCAGCCTTGACAGCCCCGCGAAAGGTTCCACCGCCGTGATCCAGCCCCTGAGCATTCCGAGTCCGCCGCCTGAGTGGCAGGTCTTCAACCTCGGCCAGTGGCTGCGCGACCTCGGGTTGGCCTGGTTCGGTTTCGACATCAACATCTACGCCTACGCGCTGTGCATCCTGACGGGCATCATCGCGGCCGTGTGGCTCACCAACCGCCGACTGACGGCGCGCGGCGCCGAGCCGTGGATCACGCTCGACATCGCGCTCTTCGCCGTGCCGTTCGGCATCATCGGCGGCCGCATCTACCATGTGCTCACGCATCCCGACGACTACTTCTTCGATGGCGCTGATCTGCTGCGCACCCTCTACATCTGGGAGGGCGGCATGGCGATCTTCGGCGCCCTCGTCGGCGGTGCGCTCGGTGCCTGGATCGGCTGCCGCGTGACCGGCGTGCGCTTCTGGTCGTGGGCCGACGCGCTGGCTCCCGGCCTGCTGCTCGCCCAGGCCTTCGGCCGGCTCGGCAACTGGTTCAACCAGGAACTCTTCGGCCTCCCCACCGACTTGCCCTGGGGGCTCGAGATCGATCGGCCGAACTCGGCGATCCCGGTGGGCCTGCCCGCCGACACGCTGTTCCACCCGACGTTCCTCTACGAGATCATCTGGAACCTTGCCGGCGTCGCGGTCATCCTGCTGCTCGACAAGCGGCTGACGCTGCAGTGGGGCAAGCTTCTCGGCGTCTACCTGATCTGGTACGGCGCGGGCCGCAGCGTGTTCGAGACGATCCGCCTCGACCCGAGCGAACTGTTCCTGGGCATCCGCGTCAACGTCTGGGGCGCCTGGGTCGCCGTGCTCGTCGGCATCGCGATCATCATCATCCAGTCGCGTCGTCATCCGGGGCTCGAGCCCTCGCCCTACGTCGCAGGACGGGAGTGGTCGCCCGAGGCTCCTGTAGACTCGGATGACATCTACACCGACGCCGACGTCGAGGGCAATGGCGCTCTCGCCGTCTCCGGTGCTCCCGGTTCGACCGACGCCACAAGCGAGTCCGCCGCGAAACCGTAGCAGCCCGGCACGCGCAGTCCGCCATGTGAGACTGAGTGCCGCAAGCTCGCCGATCGCCACCACACCGATCCGGCTCCCGCCGCGCAGCGTGCGCGTCTCCATCTCAGGGCCAGCGACGTCCCGCACGGTATCCGCAACGACGTGAGGACGGTTCTCGGCATGGACATCGCATCCCCGATGCAGCGCTTCTCGGCCATGCCTGCTGCCCAGGGCCTGTTCGACCCCGATCGCGAGCGCGATGCCTGCGGCCTCGCGATGGTCGCCACTCTGCGCGGTACGGCGGGGCACGACATCATTCAGGCGGCTCTCGACGCCCTGCGCAACCTCGAGCACCGAGGCGCAGTCGGGTCGGACGCCGGCACGGGTGACGGTGCGGGCATCGTCACGCAGATTCCCGATGCCTTCTTCCGGGCCGTCGTCGACTTCGAGCTCCCCGCGGCGGGCAGCTACGCGGTCGGCACCGCTTTCCTGCCGACGGACGACGAGGCGCGCGAGCTCGAGAAGCAGGGTATCGAGGCGATCGTGCTCGAGGAGGGTCTCGAGGTCATCGGCTGGCGCACAGTTCCGACCGACGACTCGCTCATCGGCAACCTCGCGCGCGCGGCGATGCCCGCGTTCGAGCAGCTCTTCGTGCGTTCGGCTCGATCCGATGAGAACGGTGCCGCACTGGCCGGCGTCGCTCTCGACCGTCAGACCTTCCGCGCGCGCAAGCGCGCCGAGCGCGAGCTCGGGTCGTACTTCCCGTCGCTCTCCTGCCGCACGCTCGTCTACAAGGGCATGGTGACGACTCTGCAGCTCGAGCCGTTCTACCCCGACTTGAGCGACGAGCGCTTCGTCTCGACTCTCGCGCTCGTGCACTCGCGCTACTCGACCAACACCTTCCCGTCGTGGCCCCTCGCGCAGCCGTTCCGCATGATCGCGCACAACCGCGAGATCAACACGGTGCAGGGCAACCGCAACTGGATGCGCGCCCGCCAGTCGCAGCTGCAGTCCGAGCTGTTCGGCGACCTGCGCGATGTGTTCCCCATTGTGACGCCCGGTGCCAGTGACTCCGCCTCGTTCGACGAGGTCGTGGAGCTGCTCTCTCTCGGCGGTCGCTCGCTGCCCCACGCGATCATGATGATGGTGCCGGAGGCCTGGGAGAACCAGACCGACATCGATCCCGCGCTGCGTGACTTCTACGAGTACCACGGCATGCTCATGGAGCCGTGGGACGGGCCAGCGGCGCTCGTGTTCACCGACGGCAGCCTCGTCGGCGCCACGCTCGACCGCAACGGTCTACGCCCCGGCCGCTTCATCGTGACCGACGACGGCCTCGTCGTGCTCGCGAGCGAGATCGGAGTGCTCGACATTCCGCCGAGCCGCATCGTGCGCAAGGGCCGGCTGCGCCCGGGCAAGATGTTCCTCGTCGACACGGTCGAGGGTCGCCTCATCGAGGACGACGAGATCAAGTCGCAGCTCGCCGGGCTCTCGCCCTGGGGGGAGTGGCTCGAGGGCCAGCGCATCCACCTCAAGGACCTCCCCGAGCGCGAGCACATCGTGCACACGCCCGCCTCGATCGTGCGTCGGCAGCGCACCTTCGGCTACACCGAGGAAGAAGTACGGGTTCTTCTCGCCCCCATGGCGAAGGCGGGCGCCGAGCCCCTGGGAGCCATGGGCTCCGACACGCCCATCGCCGTGCTCTCCGAGCGTCCTCGGCTGCTCTTCGACTACTTCACGCAGCAGTTCGCGCAAGTGACCAACCCGCCGCTCGACTCGATCCGCGAAGAGGTCGTCACCTCGATGCAGCTCGGGCTGGGCCCCGAGCGCAATCTGCTCGAGGCGACACCGCGCCACGCCCGGCAGGTGGTGCTCGACTTCCCGATCATCGACAACGACGAGCTCGCGAAGATTCAGCACATCGACCCGCGCCCCGGCAGCTCGCTGACCACGACGATCCGCGGCCTCTACCGCGTCGACCGCGGCCCGAAGGCTCTCGAGAAGCGGATCGCCGCGATGTGCGTCGAGGTCGATGAGGCCATCGCCGACGGTGCCGAGTTCATCGTGCTGAGCGACCGCGACTCGACCGCCGATCTCGCCCCGGTGCCCTCGCTGCTCATGCTCGCGGCCGTTCACCACCACCTGATCCGCACCGAGAAGCGCATGCAGGTCGGCCTCATCGTCGAGGCGGGCGACGTGCGCGAGGTGCACCACTGCGCCGTGCTCATCGGCTATGGCGCGTCGGCCATCAACCCGTACCTGGCCATGGAGACCGTCGAGAACCTCGTGCGCTCGGGCATGATCGTCGGCATCACTCCCGAGAAGGCCGTGAGCAACGTGATCAAGGCGCTCGGCAAGGGCGTGCTGAAGATCATGTCGAAGATGGGCATCTCGACCGTGGGCTCGTACGCCGGCGCCCAGGCCTTCGAGGCCGTCGGGTTGAGTCAGGAGTTCGTCGACCGCTACTTCACGGGCACGTCGAGCGTGCTCGGCGGTGTCGGCATCGACACGATCGCTGCGGAGAACGCTTCGCGCCACGCGCTCGCCTATCCGGCGAGCGCGCCGGTCAACCCCCATGAGCGGCTGCAGACCGGGGGCGAGTACCAGTGGCGTCGCGAAGGCCCGCCTCACCTGTTCAACCCGGAGACCGTGTTCCGGCTGCAGCACGCCACCCGGTCGAAGCGCTACGACATCTTCCGCGAGTACACGCAGGCGGTCGACCAGCAGGCCGAGAACCTCATGACGCTGCGCGGGCTGTTCCGGCTCAAGACCGAAGAGCGCGCGCCCGTGCCGCTCGACGAGGTGGAGTCGGTCGAGTCGATCATCCGTCGGTTCACGACCGGCGCGATGAGCATGGGGGCGATCAGTCCCGAGATGCACGAGACCCTCGCGGTGGCGATGAACCGTATCGGCGGCCGCAGCAACACCGGCGAGGGCGGCGAGAGCCCTGAGCGCCTGCTCGACCCCGAGAAGCGCAGCGCGATCAAGCAGGTCGCCT
>SXMG01000030.1 GCA_005778835.1 Actinomycetota bacterium | reverse complement strand
GGGCAGCTGCAGCGCCCCCTCGTGCCGCGCGGTGAGCTTGGCGAGCTGCGTCGTGATCTGGTCGAAGGCCGGGAAGATGAAGCCGTCGAACTGGATCTCGACGACGGGTCGGTAGCCGCGCATCGCCAGGCCGATCGCCGTTCCGATGATGCCCGACTCGGCGAGAGGCGTGTCGAGCACGCGCGTCGCACCGAATTGCGCGTGCAGCCCCTCGGTCACCCGGAACACCCCGCCCAGCGGGCCGATGTCTTCACCCATGAGGATGACCTTCTCGTCGGCCTGCATCGCGGCCGCGAGCCCGAGCGTCAGGGCCTTCGCCATCGTGAGCGTCTCGACGGCCATCAGGCACCACCCTCGAACGAGGCCTCGTAGTCGGCGAGCTGCTGGCGCTGAGCATCCATGACCGGATGCGCCTGGCTGTAGACGTGGTCGAACATCGACTCGGCGGCCGGCGGTTCCAGCGCGAGCGTGCGGGCGCGGGCCTCAGACGCGAACTGCTCGGCCTCGTCGTGCACCTCGGTGAAGAAGGCGTCGCTCTCGCCGAGGCCGCGCAAGTAGGTCTCGAAGCGCACGATGGGGTCGCGCTCTTGCCAGTAGTGCAGCTCGTCGTCGTCGCGGTACTTGCTCGGGTCATCGCTGGTCGTGTGCGCCCCGATGCGGTAGGTCAGCGCCTCGATGAAGTGCGGGCCCTCACCACTGCGAGCAGCATCGAGGCTGGCGGCCGTCGCCGCGTAGCTCATGAGCACGTCGTTGCCGTCGATCTGCACGCTCGGAATGCCGAAGCCGCGCGGGCGGTGGAAGAGCGGCGTGCGCGATTGCACGCGCACGGGCACCGAGATGGCCCAGTGGTTGTTCTGCAAGAAGAACACCTGCGGCGTCTGGTAGCTCTGGGCGAAGACGAAGGCCTCGTTGACGTCGCCCTGGCTCGTGGCGCCGTCGCCGAAGTAGACCATGACGGCGGTGTCTTTCTCCGGGTCTCCCGTGCCGACGAGGCCGTCGAGCTGCACGCCCATCGCGTATCCCGTGGCGTGCAGAGCCTGCGAGCCGATCACGAGGGTGTACAGGTGGAAGTTGCCGGTCTCCGCCGGGTTCCAGCCGCCGTGCGTGTGCCCACGCAGCATCGTGATGATCTGCACGAGATCAAGACCCCGGATGAAGCCCACGGCGTGCTCGCGGTAGGCCGGAAAGATGTGGTCGTGCGCGCGGGCGGCGAAGCCCGAGCCGACCTGCGCCGCCTCTTGCCCGATGCTCGGAATCCAGAGGGCCAGCTGCCCCTGCCGCTGCAGGTTGCCCGCCTCGACGTCGAAGCGGCGCACGACGGTCATGGTGCGGTAGAACTCGCGCAGCTGCTGCTCGGTGAGAGCATCCACGTAGGGGAGGTAGGCCTCGGTGGCCTCGCTGTCGACGCGAGTTCCGTCCGGTGCCAGCAGCTGGAGGGTCTCCGGCGTGTACGACATGGATTCCACTCTAGGCCCGACCATATGCCGACTCGTCAGAGGGTTCGAACAACCTCGCCCGCGACCCGCACGAGAGTTGCGACAGACTCGGCCTCGGCGATCGAGATGCGGATGCCCTCCGGAGCGAAGGCGCGCACGACGAGCCCGGCGGCGGAGAACAGCGCTGCCGCCTCGGCCGTTGCCGCACCCGTCGGCAGCCACAGGAAGTTGCCGTGCGTGACCGGCAGCTGCCAGCCCTGGGCGCGAAGCTGCTGCTGCACCTCGTCGCGTCGCATCGCGAGCACCGCCACCTGCTCGAGCAGTTCTGCCTCGTGATCGAGGGCGGCGAGCACCGCACGCTGAGCGGCCTCGGTCACCGAGAGCGGAATCGCGGTGCTGCGAGCCGCCTGCACGATGGCCTCGTGCGCGATGGCGTACCCGACCCTCAGCCCGGCCAGGCCGTAGGCCTTCGAGAAGGTGCGCAGCACGACGAGGTTCGGGTAGTGCCCGATGAGGGCCGCGCCGTCGACCGAGGCCTCATCGCGCACGAACTCGACGTATGCCTCGTCGAGAATGACGAGCAGGTCGTTCGGCACGGCTGCCATGAAGGTCGCGAACTCGTCGGCCGTCACGATCGTGCCGGTCGGGTTGTTGGGGGTGCAGACGATGACGACGCGCGTGCGGTCGGTGACGGCGGCCGCCATGGCCGGCAGGTCGTGGCGCGCGTCGGGCAGCAGAGGCACGGCCACGCTCGTGGCGCCCGCGACCGTGATGAGCCCGGGGTAGGCCTCGAAGCTGCGCCAGGCGTGCACGACCTCGTCGCCGACCGAGGCGGCGGCGCTGATGAGCTGTGCGAGCACCGCGACCGAGCCGGCGCCGACGATGACCTCGTCGGCCGTGACGCCGTGGCGTGCCGCCAGCCGCTCTCTCACCACGAGTGCCGAGGCATCGGGGTACCGGTTGATGTCGAGGTCGCGGATCGCCGCGAGCACGGCGGGGTGCGGCGGGAAGGGGTTCTCATTGCTCGACAGCTTGAACGAATCGGCAGAGGCCGCGCGACCCTGCGCGTACGCGGGCAGGGCGACGATCTCGGGGCGGAGGCGCACAGGAGCAGGCACCTGCTCACCCTACGTCGACCGCGCCGTCATCTGATGCTCGTTTGCCACGGCGATGCCCCTCTCGGCATAGTTGACCCATGGCCCGCTTTCTGATCCGCCTCATCATCAACACCATCGCCCTCTGGCTGACGACCCTCATCGTCGCCGGCGTCTCGGTCGTCTCGTACGGTGCCGAGGGCGACTCGGTGGCCCTCGTGCTCACCTATCTGCTGGTGGGTCTGATCTTCGGCCTCGTCAACGGCATCATCGGCAACCTCATCCGCATCGTCGCCTTCCCGCTCTACATCCTCACCCTCGGCCTCATCGCGCTCATCGTGAACGGCCTGCTGCTGCTGCTCGTGGCGTGGATCTCGAGCCTTATCGGTTTCGGGCTCACGGTCGACGGGTTCTGGTGGGGAGTGCTCGGCGCCATCGTGCTCGGCCTGCTGAGCTGGCTCATCGGCATCCTGCTGCGCCCGCTCGTGGGTCGCAAGCGCTCCTGATCTGACGGCGTCACCGCTCGGTTCGATCAATGCGGGCCGCCGTGAAGGTCATGCGCTCGCCATTCGTCGACAGCGACGGCAGGCTTGCGATCGCTGCCTGCAGCGCCGCGTTGCCGTGCGCATCGGCGGCGGCTGCGGTCGCCGCGTAGCGCTCAAGCTCGTGCGCGGGCAGCGCGGTCTCGTGCGCGGTTGCTGAGCCGAGCGCATCGCCGCGCACGATGACGGCGTTCGTCTCGCGACGGATGCCCGAGAGCACCGGCACGAGATCCTCCCGGTGCTCGATCACGACGGCGGGGTAGTCGCCCTGCACGGGCATGCCCCCGGTGGGGGCGCCGACCGTCACGAGCCCCGCGGTGCTCCACTGCCCCGACTCGGCGAGCGCCGTGGCGATGGCCCCGCCCTGCGAGTAGCCGGTGAAGACCACCGAGCTCGATGCCGTCGCCCCCGCCGCGAGCAGTGCGGCCTGCACCGCCTGCAGCGAGCTCGCGTTCTGCTCGGCGACGAGGGCGACGTTGCTCGCCATGTCCCACGGCCGGTCGCCCCCGAGCTCGGCCGACGAGTCGGTGCCGGCAATGTACACCTCGAAGTGCCAGGTGCCGTCGGGCAGGGGGTAGCGCTCGACCACGATTGGCGTCGCCGGGTCGGGAACCCGGCCGACACGATCGGCGAGCGATGCGGGAGGGGCGCTCGTGGTCTGTCCCTCACCGCGCCGCCGGTCGGCGCCGACGCGGTCGACGCGCACGGGGTCGACGCCGCTCGACCCGGCGAGCGCCGCAAGCCCCAGCACGGCGAGCGCGGCGGAGTCGATGCCCGACACCTGCGTGCCGGTCTCGCCGAGGGCCGCGACCAGCCCGGGCGGCACCCCGATGGCGCCGAGCGCAGCATCGTCGACGAGCGAGAGCGCGTGGCGCAGCGTGTCGACGAACCGCGCATCGCTCAGCACGGGTACCACCTCGTCCAGAGCGACGGCGGCCCCGTGGCTCGCGGCGTCGCGCATCGCTGGCGGCAGCACCGCCCAGACCGCGGCCGCCGCGATCGCGGCGTTGACGAGGGCGGGCACGATCATGAGCCCGAGCCGAGCGGCAACGAGCCCGGCCGTGGCAGCCAGGTGTGCCATGACGGTCTCGACCGCCGCTGCGGCCGCGCGCTCCGTCTGCGTGTAGAGCTCGATGGCGGCCTGCAGCGATGCGGCGAGGTCGCTGAGCCGTTCCCGCACGCGACGCACCGTGTTCTCGATATCGACGAGATCGATGTCGCGCGCCGCGCTGTCGCCCGTGCGCAGAGGCGGAAGGCGCACGATGATCTCGTGGCACTCGGCGCTCGCCCGCCGCAGTCGGCCGGCGAGCAGCTCGAGATGCTCGGTCGCGACCGCGGCTGAGCCTCCGACCGTGATCGAGCCGGTCACGGCATGCCCCCGAGCACCGTCGTCTGGGCGTCGACGCGGTCTGCGTCGCCCAGCAGGCTCGACCGAACCGTGTCGAGTCGATACACCTCGCGCCCGAGGCGCGCGCCCTGCTCGTCGACGGCGGCCGCGAACAGTTCGGCGGCGGCACCCCGCCACCCCTCGAGATCTGCGCCGGTCGGCAGCGCGCGCCTGATCGCGACGACGCGGTCGAAGAGGTCGTCGACGAGTCGCGCCTGGCGCCGCAGCTCGGCGGCTCGATCGCCCGTCGAGCCCGGCACCGGGCATCCGATCACATCATCGCCCACAGCGTCGCCCTCTTCTCGCAGCCGATCAGTCGGCGTCGAGCATGACGGTTCGCGCGGCGCCGGCCGTCGCCGGGAGTGCCACCGCCGATCGGCCTCGGCCGGCTGCCGAGTGTGGAGGAGGGCCAACTGGGACACAATGGGGGCATGAGCTTCGACCGGGTACTCGCTGAGCCCGGAGCCTTCCGCATCTGCTTCGTGTGCACCGGCAACATCTGCCGCTCGCCCATGGCTGAGGCGGTGTTTCGAGAACTGATCCGTGCGCGCGGGTGGGAGAACCAGGTCTCGGTGCTCTCGGCCGGCACCGGCGAATGGCATGTGGGCGAGCGCAGCGACCCGCGCACCCTCAGCTCCCTGACCACGCGGGGCTATGACGGCACTGCTCATCGTGCGCGGCAGTTCGAGGTCGACTGGTTCGACAAGCTCGACCTCATCATCGCGTTCGACCGCACGCACGAGCGCATCTTGAAGACCTGGGCACCCGACGACGACGCCCGATCGAAAGTGCACCTGCTGATGAGTTTCGACCCCGAGGGCAATGGTGCGCTCGATGTGCCCGACCCCTACTACTCCGACACCGCGATGTTCGACTCGGTGCTCGGCATGATCGAACGGGCGTGCGCGGCACTGTTCCGACAACTCGAACCCGGAATCCGACAGGGAGTGTCATGAGTCCGCTCAGCATCCAGCCCCTCAGCCCGCTCGACGGGCGCTACCGGGCCCAAGTCGCGGCCCTCGGCGAGCACCTCAGTGAGGCGGGGCTCAACCGTGCCCGCATTCAGGTCGAGGTCGAGTGGCTCATCCACCTCACCGACCACGAGCTGTTCGGCTCACGTCGGCTGAACCCCGAGGAGCTGCGGCAATTGCGGCAGCTCGTCACCGAGTTCGGCGACGACGATATCGCCGACCTCGCCCGCCGCGAAGCCGCGACACGGCACGACGTGAAGGCCGTCGAGTACCTCGTGCGCGACAAGCTCGCCGCGCTCGGCCTCACTGAGATCGCCGAACTCACCCACTTCGCCTGCACGAGCGAAGACATCAACAACCTCGCCTACGCCATCACGATTCGTGCGGCGGTGCGTGATGTGTGGATGCCCAGAGCCCAGTCGGTCGTCGAAGCCCTGCGCGAGCAGGCGCTCGCGCTGCGCGACGTGCCGATGCTCGCGCACACCCATGGCCAGCCCGCGACCCCGACCACGATGGGCAAGGAGCTCGCCGTCGTCGTGCACCGCCTCGAGCTGCTGCTCGCGACCGTCGATGAGGTCGAGTACCGGGGCAAGTTCTCGGGCGCGACCGGCACCTTCTCGGCGCACCTCGCCGCTGATCCCGACCACGACTGGATCAGCGCATCCCGCGACTTCGTCACCTCTCTCGGCCTCACCTGGAATCCGCTCACGACGCAGATCGAGTCGCACGACTGGCAGGCGCAGCTCTATCAGCGCATCAGCCACGTCGGCCGCGTGCTGCACAACCTGTGCACCGACGTGTGGAGCTACATCTCGATGGGCTACTTCCGGCAGATTCCGCAGGAGGGCGCGACGGGCTCGTCGACCATGCCGCACAAGATCAACCCCATCCGCTTCGAGAACGCCGAGGCGAACCTCGAGCTCGCGAGTGCTCTGCTCGACTCGCTCGCGGCCACCCTCGTGACGTCGCGGCTGCAGCGCGACCTCACCGACTCGACCACGCAGCGCAACATCGGCGTGGCTCTGGGGCACTCGCTGCTCGCGCTCGACAACATCGAGAAGGGGCTGGGCGAGATCGCGATCGACGAGGCAGCGCTCGGGCGCGACCTCGACGCGAACTGGGAGGTTCTTGGGGAGGCAATCCAGACCGTCATTCGCGCCGAGGTGACCGCCGGGCGCAGCTCAATCGCCGACCCTTACGCGATGCTCAAGCAGCTCACGCGTGGGCACCGAGTCGGG
>SXMG01000029.1 GCA_005778835.1 Actinomycetota bacterium | reverse complement strand
TAGGTTCAAATCCTGCCCCCGCAACCACGTGCAAAAGGCCCGGTCATCGTGACCGGGCCTTTTTCGTGCTCTCACGGCCTCAAGAAGGGCACGCATTCGGTATGCGAAGTCCGGGCGTGTCGCGAGTTTGCCTCGCCGCCCGGCACCCGCGACCATTGTCGAAGCCGGGTTCGGAGACCCGCTCTGGCATGCGCAACGCCCCCCTTCAGGTTCGTGAGCGCACGCCGCCCGGCACGGTCGATGCCCCGATGCATTCGGGTTGCCTCCGGGCATCGACCACCTCTCTGCGGCGCGAGCTCAGCTCGCGATCGCCGGAATGATGGCGCCCGAGAACACCTGCCAGGCGAGGGCCGTCTTGGCCACGAGGCTCAGCGTGATGTAGCTGCGCTCGCCCTGCAGGTAGCTCTTCCACTTGCCGACCTGCTTGTACTGCAGCCACTGGTTGATCGCGAAGGTGTTGAAGAACACGAAGAGCGAGATGACGATGCCGACGACGAAGGCCGGCGGGGCGACCTCGCTCTCGCTGCCGGGCCGCAAGAAGTAGATGAGCACCAGGATCCAGGGCACGATGCCGACCATCGAGCCGAAGATGAACGGCAGCAGCCCGCCCGAGCCCGGCTGCTCGTACTTCTCCTGCAGCGCTCCGAACAGGATCATGGCGGCGTTCACAGCGAAGATCGCGAACAGGGCGCCGATGTCGGTCACGCCGTTGATCGCGAGAATGAGCCAGATCATGATCGACGAGCTGAGCGAGTACTCGGTCCAGCGGAAGTAGTTGCGGTTCTGCAGCAGCCCGTTCTTGTAGCGGCCGAAGAACCACGGGCTCGAGATGAGGAAGTGGAAGAACGCGCTGAGCGCCAGGAAGGCCACGACCCCGATGCCGATGTTGACCTCGAAGAGCACGACGCGCTCGGGCGGCAGCGGCACTCCGGGAGGGCCGGCGAGGTAGTCGGCCGTCACCGCGAACAGCACCTGCGTGCTGAGCATCGTCAGCACGATCGCGAAGCCGATGGCCTGCAGCAGGTGCAGGCTGCCCGCGACGATGTTGTAGACCCGCAGTCGGTCGATCTGCTGTTCGGGGGTGTAGACCTTCTTCGCCATGCGTGCACTCCTTCGTGAGCGGCGCGTCGTCGCGCTTCACTCTGACGCTAGCACTCGGCCGTGAACGGTGAACCTGATTCAGTGTGGCATGCGGTCGAGCATGCGGCGCGTGCGGATAGCGTGGGGCCCGTGCAGAGCATCCCGATCCTCGTCCGACGCCCCGCCCTCGTCTCGTCGGCGCTCGCGCCGGTCTTCTTCATCGGCGGCACGGTGGTCGCCGAACTGCTGTCGCCGGGGTTCGATCCGGTTCTGCAGACCATCAGTGAGCTTGCTGCAGTGGATGCTCCCACGCAGGTCTTCATGACCCTCATGTTCGTGCTGACCGGGGTCTGCCACCTGGTGACCGCGATCTACGCGCCCGGCCTCTGGCTACCGGGCCGCATCGCACTGGGTCTCGCGGGCGTCGCGCTCTTCGCGGTCGCCGCCTTCCCGCTGCCGGCCGAGGGGTCGTCGCCCGAGCATCGGTATGCCGCGATGGCGGGCTTCGTGCTGCTCGCCCTGTGGCCGGTGCTGAGCATGCGGCTCGGGCGGCAGTACCCGTGGCTGCTGCGGCCCGTCGGCGCCGTTCTGAGCACTCTCGTCGTCGGGGCGTGCTGCGTCGCTTTCGCCTACATCGAGGCGCAGCCCGACGCGACCACGGTCGGCCTCGCTGAGCGCGTCGCCGCCTACCTCGAGTCGCTCTGGCCCGCGGTCGTGGTGCTCGTCCTGTGGCGCCACCAGCCTCGTGCGCCCGTGGCCCGCACAGCGATGTGAGTCAGTCGCGCGGCGGCTGAGCCCCGAGCCACTGCACGGCCGCGGCACCGGCGGCGACGCCGCGCTCGACGGCCGTGCGCAGGTCGGTGCCGTTCTCGGCGAGCTCGGCGCACAGCGCCCCCACGAAGGCGTCGCCGGCTCCGGTGGTGTCGACGACAGTGACGCGCGGCGCGGGCAGGTGGGCGCTCGCGCCCGGCGCCGCGAAGACGGCGCCGTCTCCGCCGAGCGTGATGACGACGCTGCGGCAGCGGTCGAGCAACGCCTGCGCGGCGGCCGCGGCCTCGTCTACCGAGCCGACCGGCAGGTTGGTGAGGTCGTGCGCTTCGGATTCGTTCACGACGAGGGGGTCGCAGAGCGCGAGAAGAGCATCCGGAATCTCTCGGCTCGGCGACAGATTCAGTACCGTGCGCCCACCCAGCTCGTCGATGATCGACGCGGCCTCGGCGACGACCGCCAGCGGAATCTCGAGCTGCGCGAGCAGCACCGTGCGCGCTCCGGCGACCGCGCGAATCGCCGCTTCGACCTCGTGCGCGTTCACTCGAGCGTTGGCACCCGCGGCGACCACGATCGTGTTCTCACCGTCGCGCGAGACGGTGATGAGGGCGATGCCCGTGGGGGCGTCATCGACCACGGCCACACTCGACACGTCGACGCCGCCCGACCCGAGGGCGTCGAGCATCTGGCGCCCGTTGCCGTCGTCGCCGACCGCGCCGAGAAACACGGGCATGGCGCCGGAGCGGGCTGCCGCGAGCGCCTGGTTCGCTCCCTTGCCACCCGTGGCGACGACGAGCTCGTCGCCGAGCAGCGTTTCACCCGGCTGCGGGTGCCGCTCGACGAGCACGGTGTAGTCGGTGTTGGCAGAGCCCAGAACGATGAGCGAGGCGGTCATGGCTCCATCGTGGCAGAGGGCTCGGCTGCGGGGGAGCGCCGCGCGCGCCACGTGCGCCAGGCCCGCCACGCCCCGGTCGACCAGAGCGCCCACGCCACAAGCACCGGTTGGAACAGCAGACGGATGCCCCGCGCCAGATCGGTGTCGAGACCGAAGCCGTCGCGGCTCTCGGTGAACTGCGCGATGTTGCCGGGAAAGATCGCGAGGAAGAACAGGGCCGTCGCCCAGCCGACCCAGACCCGCCAGCGGCCCAGCACGATGAGCGCGAGCCCGAGCGCGATCTCGACGACTCCCGAGGCGAGCACGACGAGGTCGGCGTCGATCGGCAGCCATGGCGGCACCTGAGCCAGAAACTCCTCGCGCCCGTAGGTGAGGTGCCCGATGCCGGCGAACAGCAGCGCGGCGCCGAGCAGCCAGCGGGCGATGCGCTGCGGCCAGGTCGAGCCGGGCAGCGGGGTGTCGAGCGTCATGAGTCGAGTGTGCCGTGCGCGGCACACGCCTAGGCTGAGAATCGTGAGTACAGCATCCGTCGCCGTCGCCCAGTTCGGCCCCGTCGCCGACCGCGACGCCAACCTCGCCGCCATGCGCAGCCTCGCGCTGCACGCGGTCGAGCGCGGCGCGGGGCTCGTGGTGTTCCCCGAGTACTCGTCGTACTTCACCCCGAAGCTCGGCCCCGACTGGGTCGCGGCGGCCGAGCCGCTCGACGGCCCGTTCGTCGAAGGCCTGCGCGATCTCGCGAGCGAGACGGGCGCCATCATCGTCGCGGGGCTCGTCGAGACGGCGACCGTGCCCGACAAGTTTCGCAACACGATCGTCGCGGTCGCCCCTGACGGCACCATGCTGAGCGTCTCGCGCAAGCTGCACCTCTACGACGCGTTCGGCGCGAAAGAGTCGGAGTGGGCCGAGCCCGGTGCGATCGAGCCGCCCCAACTCTTCGACGCAGCGGGGCTACGCGTGGGCATCCAGACCTGCTACGACCTGCGGTTTCCTGAAGTGACGCGGCGCCTCGTCGACGCGGGGGCCGAGCTCGTGCTCGTGCCGAGCGAGTGGGTGGCGGGGCCCGGCAAGGTGCACGCGTGGACCACGCTCGTCACCGCTCGGGCGATCGAGAACACGGTGTACCTCGCGGCCGCCGATCACATTCCCCCGGTCGGGGTCGGGCACAGCATGATCGTCGACGCGCGTGGCGAGCTGCTCGCCTCGATCGAGACGGCGACGGATGCGGTGGTCGCCCCCGTCTCGCGCGAACACCTCGACGAGGTGCGCCGCATCAATCCCGCCCTGCAGTTGCGCCGGTTCGGCGTCGTGCCGCTCTAGCGACGCAGGCTCTGCAGCCGCGTCACGGCTTCGGCGATCGCCTCGTCGGTCTTGCAGAAGGCGAAGCGCAGAGCGGTCGCGCTGACCGGGCCGCCCGGGTGGCCGAACGAGCTCAGCGGAATCGCGACGACTCCGGGGGTTACCGCGAGCTGACGCGCGCTCGTCGCGGCATCGCCGAGCCCGAGAGCCGCGCCGTCGGCGACGATGAAGTACGAGCCGGCCGTCGGTTCGATCGTGAAGCCCGCGCGCGTGAGCCCGGCGGCGAGCAGGTCGCGGCGCCGCTGCATCGTGCCGCGCAGTTCGTCGAAGAAGCTGTCGGGCAACCGAAGACCCTCGGCGACTGCGCCCTGGAACGGCGCGCCGTTGACGTAGGTGAGCCACTGCTTGACGGCGATCACGGCGTCGATGAGGGCGGCCGGGCCGGTGACCCAGCCGATCTTCCAGCCGGTGACCGAGAACGTCTTGGCTGCGCTCGAGACCGTGAGCGTGCGCTCGGCAGCGCCCGGCAAGCTCGCGGTGGGCACGTGCTGCCGCCCGTCGTAGACGAGGTGCTCGTAGACCTCGTCGCTCACGATGACGGCATCGTGCTTCGCGGCCAGGGCGACGATGCGCTCGACGTGCTCGGTGTCGAGCATCGATCCCGTCGGGTTGTGCGGCGAGTTGAGCACGATCACGCGCGTGCGATGGCTGAAGGCGGCGTCGATCGCGGCGGCGCTCGGCTGAAACCCCGGCTCGCTCAGCGGAATGGTCACGTGCCGCGCCCCGCTGAGGCCGATCACTGCGGCGTAAGCGTCGTAGAACGGCTCGAGCGTAATGACCTCGTCACCCGGTCCGGCGAAGGCGAGCAGGCTGGCGGCGACCGCCTCGGTCGCGCCCGCGGTGACGAGCACCTCAGAGCCGGGGTCGACCGTCAAGCCGTAGAAGCGCTGCTGGTGCTCGGCGATCGCCTGCCGCAGGTCGGCGAACCCCCGACCCGGCGGGTACTGGTTGATCCCCGCCCGAATGGCCGCGATCGCGGTGTCGAGCACGATCGGGGGAGCGTCATCATCAGGAAATCCCTGGCCGAGGTTGATGGCCCCGTGCTGCGCGGCGAGCGCCGACATCTCGGCGAAGATCGTCGTGCGCACAACTCCGGTGGCATCGACAAGGCCGGCAGCACGAGCGGTGCGCCTCCACGGTGGGTCAGGCCTGGCTTCGTCGCCGATCATGCCGCCACTGTAGCGAGGTGCGCTCGTCAGTCGTCTTTCGAGCGGGCCACCAGGCTCGTCGCCCAGTCGAAGAACACGGCCTTGCCCGGGGTGGTGTCGTCGACGTCCGCGTCGACGCCGCGCGAGATGAGCGTCGAGAGTCCGTCGATGATGAGGTCGAGGTCGTCGTGCGGCGCCGTCAGGGCCATGCCGGCCGAGCAGGCCGAGAGCACGCTCGACACGATGCGGGCATCCACATCAGAGCGCACCATGCCGGCCGCCTGCAGGGCTTCGATGAGCTCGCTGCGAATGCCGACGTTGGGCACGTAGACGAAGCTGTGCGCGTTGCGCATGATCGAGTTGAGCGCTTCGCGGTCGATGACGAACAGGGTCTTCGCGAGCGGGCGCTCGTAGACCGAGCTGAGAATGTAGGTGTACATGCGCGAGAGCAGCCCGCCGCGCGGGTCGCGTTCGATGTTCTCGACGATGTTGCCGTACATGCCCTGGAACTCGCGGTTGAGCATCGCGACCAGGGCGTCGTTCGCGGTCGGAAAGGTCTCCGTGACCTCATCGACGCTGAGCCCCGCGCGCGAGGCGATCGAGGCGAGCGTCACCGCGCCGTAGCCGTCGTTGGTGATGAGGTCGGCGGCGGCGTCGAGCACGGAGTCGACGAGGTCGAGGCTGGATTGCGACATGGTGGAAATGCCCCAAGAGTTCGGTGTACGGGTGGTGGTCGAGCTCTGCTGTCGAGCATAAGGTGCCGATAGACGAGTCTGTGCACCCCAATTGTGGGGAGGGGCGGTGTGGAAAGCCCGCTCCGGAAGTCCGCACGCGCTCTACCGTGGGCGCCATGCTGAGACGCCCCGCCCTCGTCGGTCTGGCCATCGCCCTCGTCGTGCCGCTCGCCGCCTGCAGTGAGACGACGCGCCTGCCCGAGGCGGAGCCGGGCTCGGAGGTCGCGCCGCTCTTCGCCTCGGACGAGGAGGCGCTCGCCGCGGCCACTGCGGCGTATGAGGAGTACTTGGCGGTCCTGGATACCGCGCTGCAGACTGGGGCGACTGAAGAGCCGTCGTTCGCCGATGTGGCAAAGGGTCCGGCTTTGCTTGACGCCGAAGCGACACTCGCTGACTTCGTCGAGAACGGCATTCGGATCACTGGGCAGCGGACTCTCACCGCCTCGAGTCTGCAGCAGTACGTGTTGACTTTGGATGGTGGAGAAGTGCAGATCTACGTCTGCGAGAGTGTCGAAGGCGTTGATGTCCTTGACGCTGACGGCAACTCACTGGTCGAGCCCGATCGACCGAATCTCACAGCGTTTGAGGCTCTGCTCGTTGTTGACGGAGACCGTCTCGTAGTTAACGAACGCCAAGTGTGGCCAGGGGGCGGCCCGTGCGACGGGTAGTTCCGGTGCTGGCCCTAAGCGTGGTGCTTGCACTCTTTGGAAACACTTCGGCAAGTGCCTCGGATTGCGGAACGGGTTCCCAGTTGACAGGAGGTTGCCCGAATGTCGGCGGGGAGGTCGGCAATGGCGGAGCAACCCTGTCGGGCAACCAGACGACGCCGGGCTCTCCGGGTGGGTCTGGGGGTGGTTCGGGCGGAGGATCCGGTGGCGGGTCGGGCGGCTCCGGCGGCAGTGCCGAGCCGCCGCGGCCGTGCGAAGAAGTCTTTGCCGGGCTCTGCTACGGCGACGGGCAAGACAAACCGGGGGAGGAGGGCGAGCTCGCGCCGGGCATCCCGCCGCTGACGCTCAGCGACATCGCGCACTTCCGCCCGCAGGCCGCGACGCAGCGCATGCAGCCCGACGGCTGGATGGTGGTCGGGCTCGACACCAACTTCTACGCCCTCATCGACCGCCACGTCGTCTCGGGCTCGCTGCTCGGGTCGCCGGCCCACGTGCGCTTCACTCCGGTCGCCTACCGCTGGAGCTACGGCGACGGCAGTTCGGCACGCCTCACGACCAGGGGTGCGACGTGGCAGTCGCAGGGCCTGAGCGAGTTCGACCCGACGGCGACGAGTCACGTCTACCGAGCATCCGGCACCTATGTCATCGATCTCGACGTCGAGTACACCGCCGAGTACCGGTTCGCGGGCGGCGGCTGGGTGCCCCTGACCGGCACGATCGTGCTGCCCGCCAACCGGCTCGTCGCCACCGCGGGCGACGCCGTCACGGTGCTCGTCGACCGGCACTGCGCGCAGCCGCCCGCCGGGCCCGGCTGCTGACCGACGGCTCGTGACGGCCGTGGTCGAGCACGGCCCAGCGCGACTGAGGAGCGACTGAGGGAAGCGGCGGGAGGCGTTCAGGCGGGGCAAATAGAATGCACAGGTTTGCGGAGGACGCTGACACCGGCGAAAGGAGCCCTCCCCATGACCACGACGCCTGACAACACGCCCGAGACGAGCGGCGAGGCGCAGCGGCCCGAGGTCGAGCGCACCCCGAGCGAGGCGACAGCGCCCGCAGCACCCGCGATGCCCGCGGCAGCACCGCACGCGGCCGACGCACCGACGGCCCACGCACCCGCAGCCCCGACGGCCGAGTCTTCGACCCGCTCGCCCATGGCGGTCGGCCCGCTCGTCGCCATGCTCGCCATCGGCGCCCTCATCGGCGGCGTCGCCGGTGGCGGTGTGACGGCCGCCGTGCTCGCCGGTACGCAGACCACCGTCGTCGGAACCCCCCAGGGGCCGACCGCCATCACCGTCAACGACCCCGGCGACGCCACGCTCGTCACGGGTGTCGTCGCGACCGCGATGCCGTCCGTCGTGAGCCTGAGCGTCGCCGGCGGCGGCACGGCCGGCGGCGGCTCGGGAGTGATCCTGAGCGAAGACGGCTACGTGCTCACCAACAACCACGTCGCGACGCTCGAGGGCGCCACGATCACGCCGAGCATCCGCGTCTCGCTCGCCGACGGCCGCATCTTCGACGCCGAGCTCGTCGGTTCTGACCCGCTCGCCGACCTCGCCGTCGTCAAGCTCGACGGCGCCGAGAACCTGCCCGTCATCGAGTTCGCCGACTCCGACGCGCTCAACGTCGGCGACCGCGCCATCGTCATCGGCTCGCCGCTCGGGCTCACGGGCACCGTGACGAACGGCATCGTGTCGGCCCTCAACCGGTCGATCACAGTGCGGTCGTCGGCGGTGCCCGAGCAGTCGCTCGAGCAGCCGCTGCCTGACAACGACGTCGACGCGCCCTTCGACTTCTGGGATTTCGACACTCCCGGTGACGACGAGCCTTCGTCGCCGCAGACTCCGCAGGCGACGATCTCGCTGCCGGTAATTCAGACCGACGCCGCGATCAACCCCGGCAACTCCGGTGGCGCCCTGCTCAACGACCAGGGCCAGCTCATCGGCATCGTCGTCGCGCTCGCCACGGCGGGCGGCACCGGCGGCGGCCAGGCCGGCAGCATCGGCGTGGGCTTCTCGATTCCGTCGAACTTCGCGCAGCGGGTCGCCAATGAGCTCATCGCCGACGGCACCGCCAGCCACGGTCTGCTCGGCGCGACCGTCACCGACTCGATCAACGACGCCGAGAGCACGGTCGTCGGGGCGCTCATCGACTCGGTCACGCCGGGTGGCGCGGCCGACGTCGTCGGCTTGCGCTCGGGCGACGTCATCACGGTGTTCAACGGTGTGCCGATCGGCGGCAGCGTCGACCTCACCGCGCAGGTTCGCGTGCTCGCCGGGGGTGCCAGCACGACGCTCACCTACGTGCGCGGCGGCGTCGCGCAAGAGGTCACCGTGACACTCGGAGAACTGCAGTAGCACCTGCTCCGTCGCCGCGGGCGAGGCACTAGCCTCGGGAGGTATGGCCCCGCCCGCAGCGACGCTCCCCGGCGTCAGCTACGTCATGCCCGTCTACAACGAGGCCGCCTACATTGACGACGCCATCGAGAGCGTGCTGGCCCAGCAGTACGAGGGCGAGCGCGAACTCGTCGTGGTGCTCGGCCCCTCGACCGACGGCACGACCGAGCTCGTCACCGAGCGGGCCGCGGCCGACCCCCGCATCCGCATCGTGACGAACGACGCACTCTCGATTCCGCTCAGCCTCAATCTGGGCATCCGCGCCGCGACCCACGATGTGATCGTGCGGGTGGATGCTCACACCGAGCTGCCCGCCGACTACACCTCGCTCGGGGTGGCGACCCTGCAGCGCACGCGCGCCGCGAGCGTGGGCGGCCTCATGGTCGCGACCGGCCGCGGGCGACTGCAGTCGGCCGTCGCCCGTGCCTACAACAGCCGGCTCGGGCTCGGGGGCGGTGCGTACCACGGGGGAGCATCCGAAGGCCCCGCCGAAAGCGCGTACCTCGGCATCATGCGGCGCGAGCCCCTGCTGGCCGTCGGTCTCTACGACGAGGGCCTCAAGCGCGGGGAGGACTGGGAGCTCAACCTGCGCCTGCGCGAAGCCGGCCACCTGGTCTGGCTCGACCCCGCACTGCGCGTCGTCTACTGGCCGCGCGACACCTGGGGCAAGCTCACGCGGCAGTTCACGGCGACGGGCATCTGGCGCGGCGAGCTCGTTCGGCGCCTCGGCGGGCGCAACTCGCTGCGGTACTTCGCGCCGCCCGCGCTCGTGCTCGCGAGCGCCCTGAGCCTCGTGCTGCTCCTGCTCGAGCTCACCGGAGTCGTGCGCGGCCTCGCGGCCTGGCTGCTCTCGGTGGTCTACCTCGGGCCGGTGCTCTACGCGGCGCTGCTCGTGTCGCTGCTGTTCGTGCGGTCGAGCGGCGAGACGCTCGCCGACCGGGCGACCTTCGCGCGGGTGATCGCCGTCATGCACTTCAGCTGGGGTGCGGGCTTTCTGCGCGGAGTGCTGCTCGGCGCCCGCGATGCCGTCGATCGCTCGCGCATCGAGTCCTGACGGGCTCGGTCACCGCGGGCAGTGTCGTAGCGATCTCGCTCAACTCGCGTCGAGCATCCCGCTGTCGAGAAGGCGCGCCACCACGCGCTCGGCCGCGCGCCCGTCATCGAGGGTGTTGAAGCGCTGCCGCCACGCGAGCAGGGCGGCGGATGCTGCGCCCTCCTCGCCCGCCTCGGCCAGCCGCGCGAGCTCGTGCAGCAGCGCCGCCCGGCTCTCGGTGACCGTCACGGGCGCCTCGTCGAGCAGGTCGAAGTAGAAGCCGCGCAGCTCGCGCTCGTAGTGCTCGCGGTCGGGCGCGAAGAGCACGAGGGGAGTGCTCGTGGCCGTGATGTCGAACATGAGCGAGCTGTAGTCGGTGATGACGACATCGGCGGCGAGCAGCAGGTCGGCCATGTCGGGGTAGGTCGTGACGTCGATGAGGCCGGGCGCGTCGAGGTTGCGGCCGTGACGCAGCGTGCGGCTGTGGCCTCGCACGAGCACGACGTGCTCGCCCGGCAACTCGGCGAGGGCCGCGGGCAGGCTCGGCAGGTCGAGGTAGTCGACGATCTCGGTCGCGTCGTCGCGCCAGGTCGGGGCGTAGAGCACGGCGCGCTGGTCGGGCAGCAGGCCGAGCCGGCTCCGCACCGCGGCGCGTGCTTCGGATCCGGTGCCGACGAGCACATCGTTGCGCGGGTAGCCCTCGACCCAGACCGGCCCGCGAAAGGCGTAGGCGCGCCGCAGAATCTCGGCGGCGTAGTCGTTCTGCGCCATGAGCACGTTCCACCGGCGGCTCTCACGCCGCACCGCGATGCGGGTGCGCAGGCCCACGCCGTCGCGGTCGAGCGCCAGACGCTTGAGCATCGTGCCGTGCCAGGTCTGCAGCACGGTCTGGTGCGGCCGGGGCATCCACCGCTTGCGCAGCCAGTCGTTGACGACCAGCAGGCGGGCGTCGGCGCGCACGCGCCACCACTCGGCCGAGCCCTCGACGATCGCGATCGCCCCCTCGGGCACGGCGATCGAGCGGTCGACGACCGACCAGTAACGCGTCACGTCGGGCCGCACACGCGCTAGTTCGCGGTCGATCGCGAGCGGGTTGCACGCCACGGTCTGGCTGTAGAAGCTCTCGAAGAACACGGCTTTCTCGGGAGTCGCGGTGCGCGATCGATAGTGCTTCTCGAGGCGCTTCTGGGCGGATGCTCCGCGCTCGTCGTCCGCGAGCGGGGCCGCGACGCGCAGCACGAGGGTTCCGGCATCGGCGAGCACCTGGGCGCGCAGCAGCTCGGTGCGCACCTCGGGGGCCGGCTCTGCTGCCACGACCGCGCGTGCCGTCGCGTGCACGGCACCCTCGAACCGAGTTTCGAGCCGGTAGTCGCCGCTCGGCGGCGCGAGCCGGGCATGGCCCCAGCGGTCGCCGACGAGCGCGAACGTGGCGGTGAACTCTTCGCCGCGCTGCTCGACGGCACCCGTGATCGCCTTGCGCGCCCCGACGAGCGCAAGCGACCCGACCGGCCGAGGCGACCTGCCCGTCAGCTCGACAACGATCCCGTTGCCGTCGGGCTCGTCGTGCGCTGAGGCTCCGTGTACCGCTGTCGAATGGTGGTCACGAATGGCGATATGCGTGACGTCGATTCGGCTTTTTGTGACCACGAGGCGGGGGTTGTGCACCTCGTGTGCAGGGGCATCGACTAGGGCGACCGGTTCGCCGAGCATCGCGAGCACGGCAGCGTGCACGCGCTCGGTCGCCCGGCCGCCGAGGTGGTCGACGACCTCGTCGCGCAGCCACGCGGCGTGCGCGAGCGCGGTCGTGCGAGCGGGGCCGTCGAGCACGGCATCGAGCCGCTGCAGCGTGTCGGCCCACGTCGTAGCGGGCTCGCCGCCCGCGAACTCGCGATAGGGCTGGTACAGGCCGCGAGTCGCCAGATAGTTGGCGAGGTCGGGGGAGAAGAAGACGCTCGGCACCTCGGCGATGGCGGCGTCGAAGGCGATCGAGCTGTAGTCGGTGACGAGCACGTCGATGGCCGGCAGCGCTGGCGTCACGTCGGTGAGCGCATCGCGGCCGAGCAGCCTGATGCGGGGGGAGCGCGCGGCGCCCTCCGCATACGAGCCCGCGCCGAGCGGGTGCGAGCGGATCAGCAGCGTCGCGCCCGCGCGTTCGGCCCAGTCGGCGATCGACCGCCACTCGTCTGCGGTCGGGATCGCAGCATCCACCGCCCCGTCGCGCCAGGTGGGCGCGTAGAGGGCGACCGGTCCGTCGTCGGGCAGAGCCGTGCCGCCCGCGGTGACCAGGGCCTGCGACACGAGCGCGCGAGCGGCCTCGCGGCGCGACTCGGGTGTGCCCGCGAGCAGCACGTCGTCGCGCGGGTCTCCCGTGACGATCACGCGCGAGGCGGGCAGGGCGAACGCCGAGCGGATGCGCGCCGCGACGAGCTCGGACGCCACCGGGAACAGCGCGATCTGCGCCGCGGCCCGCCGGTAGAGCCCGGTCATGAGGCGGCCGACGCCCGGCAGAGATCCGATGAGCGGCAGTCGCGTCGTGGCCCCGGTGTCGAGGTGCAGGCGCTTGAGGGGGATGCCGTGCCACAGCTGCACGACGCGCGCGCCGCTCACCCCGAAGCGGTTGACGTCGCCGAACCCGTGCGTCACGACCACCAGGCCCGCGCGCAACGTCGCCCAGAGCCCGCGCGGTCCGCGCTTCGGCAGGGTCCGCATGCCGCGCGCCCGTGCCTCGGCGAGCTCGGCGTCGCTCGAGGCGAGCCAGGTGAGGTGCCGCTCGGGGTCGACCGTGCGCGCGTGATCGTGCAGGGCGAGCGCTCCCTCGCCGAGCCCGATGCCCGACGCGAAGACCCAGCGCTTCGGGCTGCGCGGCACGAGCACGGCGATGAGCGCCCCGAGCGCATAGAGCGGGGCGCGAGCGAGTACGCGCGCGTTGCCGGCGCTGAACGTGAAGCGGGCCATCGCGCCCGATTCTGTCACGCCCGTGCAGTTCGCAACTCAGGCCGAGAGGCCGAATAGTGTCAACACCCGCGCACATCGGGCCGCTGAGCCTGAGTTGCGAACAAGTGGGTAACGGTGTGGCCGAATGGTCGGGCGCCGACGAAGCCCGCTGGGAGAATCGTGAGTGTGAAGATCGTGGGGCAGGCGAAGACGGCACGGCGCATCGTGCGCGACCTGCTGCGCTCTCGCCGCAACCGCAACGAGCTCGCGAAGCGCCTCGAGCGCGAGACGCCCCCGGCCCGCGGCTCGATCGAGATCGCCGTCTACTTCGCCGACACCCGCGTGAACCTCTACCAGATTCGCCAGTGGTACGCGCCGCTCGCCGAGCTCTCGCGCGAGCATCCGGTCGCCATCATCAGCCGCAGCCCCGGCACGATGATGACCCTGCTCGACGAGGCCCCCGTGCCGGTCGTCTACCTGCGCAAGGTGACCGACCTCGAGAAGTTCGTCGCCGAGCAGCCGCTGCGCATCGTGTTCTACGTCAACCAGAACACCAAGAACTTCCAGATGTTCCGCTATGGCCGCATGTGGCACGTGTTCATCAACCACGGCGAGAGCGACAAGATGTACATGACCACCAATCAGTACAAGGCCTACGACTACGCGTTCATCGCGGGCGAGGCCGCGCGCGAGCGGCTCGAGCGCAAGCTGTGGTCGTACGACATCGACCGGCACACGCTGCAGATCGGCCGCCCGCAGGCCGATCACTTCGCGGGCGACACCCCCTACACGCCCGACGATCGCACCGTCGTGCTCTATGCGCCCACCTGGGAGGGCGACCGGCCCTCGGCGGCGTACGGCTCGATCGCGAGCCATGGCGAGCAGCTGGTGGATGCTCTGCTCGCGACCGGCCGCCACCGCGTGATCTACCGGCCGCACCCGCGCAGCGGGGTCGTCGATGCGGCATACGGCCAGGCCAATCGGCGCATCATCGCGGCTCTGGAGCGCGCCAATGCCGCCGACCCCTCCGCCCAGCACGTGCACGACACGGGGGCCGAGCTGGGCTGGCAACTGGCCGCCGCCGATGTCGCCATCACCGACATCTCGGCGATGGTCTACGACCGGCTCGCGACGGGCAAGCCGATCATCGTCGCCCGGCCCGCGTCACCCGAGGCCGAGATCGACGAGTCGGGCTACTTGAGCGCGTGCGAGTGGCTGATGCCTGACGATGCAGCGGCCGTCGTGCCGCTCGTCGACCGCGTGCTCACGAGCACCGAGGCGCACGAGGCGCTCACGCACTGGGTGCAGCGGTACTTCGGCGACACGACGCCCGGTGCAGCGACGGCGCGCTTCCACGCCGCCGTCGACACGCTCTACGCCGAGTGGGATCGCGTGGCCGCCGTGCACGCCCTCGACCCGGTCACGTCGGAGTCGAGCCCTTTCGACGAAGACGACGACGAGGACGAGGCTCCTTCGGGCGATTGACCTGCTCGAGCTCGGCGGGCCACCAGGTCGGCGCCGGGCCGAAGGCCTGCTGCGCCGACTGCACGACCTTGCCGCCGATGATGCGGTTGCCCGCACCGCCGATGATCGCGCCGATGCCGAAGGGGATCAGGCGGCCGACCATGCTGCCGCCCTGCTGCACCGCCATGCGCTTCGTGAGTTCGTCACGCAGCCGCTTGTTGAGCATGCCGACGAGCGCCTTGGGCATGCTCGCCGTGATCGACTCGCCCCAGTACTGCGTGCGGTCGGGGCCGACGCCGGTCGCCTGACCGACGAACTGCTGCACGAGGTCTTTGCCCGGCCCGCCGAGCATGAGCGCCATGACGAGGTTGTGGGCGCGCTCTTCATCGTCGACGACGATGCCGTGAATCTCGGCGACCGACTGAGCGAAGAGGGCGGTCATCTCGAAGAACGCGACCGTCTCGACGCCGATCACGGTGATGCCGATCACCGTTCCGACCCCGGGAATCAGCGTCGCCGCGCCGCTGCCTGCACCCGTGAGCGTGATCGAGTTCAAGAAGCGGCGCTCGAGAATGCGCACGACCTGCTCGGGCGTCGCGGCGGGGTACTGACGCCGGATCGATCGGATGTGCAGCAGCACGGCCGGCCGCTGCGCCGACATCGCGGCGCGCAGGCCGCGGATGAGCATCGGGTCGACCGGGGGCGTGGCGGGCGTGATGGCCTGGGAGTCGTCGGTCATCACGAGCCTTCGCCGTGCTCGCGGTTGTAGGCGGCGAGTACGTCGGCGATCGGGGCGTCGAGCTTCAAGGTGCCCCCGTCGAGGTAGAGCCCGCGCGTGCAGAAGCGCTTGAGGTCGCGCTCGTTGTGCGAGACGAAGAACAGCGTGCGGCCGCCCGCCAGCAGCTCGTCGATGCGGCGGTAGCACTTGTCACGGAAGGGCTTGTCGCCCACGGCGAGCACCTCGTCGACGAGCAGAATCGGCTCTTCCAGGCGCGAGATGACCGAGAACGCCAAGCGCACCTTCATGCCGCTCGACAGGTGCTTGTAGGGGGTCTGCGTGAAGTCGCGCAGCTCGGCGAAGTCGATGATCTCGTCGTAGCGCGCGTCGATCTCGCGCTTCGACATACCGTGCAGGCCCGCCGTCAGGTACAGGTTCTCATGCACGGTCAGGTCGTCGACGAAGCCGCCCGTGATCTCGATGAGCGGGGCCACGCCGCCGTTCACCTCGACGGCGCCCTCGTCGGGCAGCATGACGCCGGCGACGAGCTTCAGCCGCGTCGACTTGCCCTGGCCGTTGCGGCCCACCACCCCGATCGCCTCGCCCGCGCGCACCTCGACGTCGATGCCACGCAGGGCCCAGAACTCGTCGGGCCGCGACCGGCGGTTGCGGCCGGCGAAGAGGTCTTTGAACGAGCGGCGTCCGCGCCGATTGCGGCGAAAACGGATGCCCGCAGAACGCACCCGGATCACCACGTCGTCGTGCGCGGCCCGGCCGGCAGCTGTCTGCTCCGAGCTCATCAGACCTCCTTCAGCACGGCGCTGATCATGCGGCGGAAGACGAGCACGCCGACACCGAGGATGAGCAGGCTCATGGCGGCGGCGATGAGCACAGGGAGGGCATCCACCTGACCGGGGAAGAAGCTCGCCCGATAGAGCGAGATGATGCCCGCAAGCGGGTTGAACGCGGCCCAGAGCTCGAGCCCGTCGGGCAGGTCGCTGAGCCCGTAGATGATCGGCGAGGCGTAGAACAGGAAGCGCAGCACGAGCTTGACGGCGCGCTCGAGGTCGCGGAAGAACACCACGAGCGGGGCGATGATGAGCCCGAGCCCGACTGTGAGCACGGCCTGCAGCGCGATCGCGACCGGCAGCCACAGCACTCCCGTGGTGAGCTGCGCCCCGAAGATCACCGCGAAGATGATGATGACCGGAATCGCGGCGACGAACTCGATGCCCTTCGAGAGCACGATGCGCGTCACCCAGACGGTGCGGGGAATGCGGGTCGAGCGCACGAGCTTCGCGTCTTTGATGAACGCCCGCGTCATGTCGCCGACCGCGCCGTTGAACCACATCCAGGGCAGCAGCCCCGCGAGCAGGAAGACGATGTAGGGCGCCTCGCCGATCGTGCGGTCGACGATCTGCGTGAAGACGAACCAGTAGATGACCGCCATCACGAGGGGGTCGAGCACCGACCAGACGTAACCGAGCACCGAGGTCGTGTAGCGCACCCGCAGGTCGCGGCTCGTCAGCAGCCAGAGCGACTGCCGATAGACCAGCGCAGGGCTGCGTGCGGGTCGCGGCGGCGGGGCGGAGGTCACGAACGACAACGCTAGCGGCACGCGCACCGCTTCGCCCGCGAATCGGGCGACGAGCGCTGGATGCTCGCCAGCGGGCCTGCGCTAAACGTGCAGGTTGGCGCGCTCGAGGTCTTCGGCGAAGTCGACCTCGACGGCGTACAGGTCGCTGATGTCGACCGGCTCGATGCGAATACGGTCGTGCTCGATCGCGAGCTCGAGACCGCGCTCGAAATAGTCTTGATCGGCGCAGCGGGTCAGGTGGCGCACGAGGGCGGCCTTGTCGCGGCTCGAGACGTAGTTGATGCCGACGGCCTCACCAAGACCACCCGTGACCGTCTTCGACAGCGAGGCGATGAAGCCCTCGGCGTCGACGGTGTACTTGACCTCTTCGTCGCTCACCGTGGCGGTGTTGACGCTCACGAACGAGCGGTCGGCGTGCACGAGGCTCGCGACGCGCACGAGCACCTGCGGGTCGAAGACGACGTCGCCGTTCATCCACAGCACGCCGTGCTTGCCCGTCGCCTTGAGGGCGCGCAGCAGGCTCTTCGACGTGTTCGTCTGGTCGTACTGCTCGTTATAGACGTACTCGACCTCAGGAAAAGCGTCGACGATGTGCTCGAGCTTGTAGCCGACGACGGTCGTGATGGTGACGGCCTTGCCGAACGCGGCAGCGATGTTGTCGTGCTGCTGCTGCATGATGGTGCGACCGTCGCTGAGCTCGGTCAGCGGCTTCGGCAGCTCGCGGCCGAGGCGACTGCCCATGCCTGCGGCGAGAATGACGACCTGAGTGGTCATGTGAAGGCTCCTGATGTGTCGTTGCGTGCAAAGAAGAACACATCGTCGTGTGAAGGCAGTTTACCGGCTGGTCAGTCGAATGGCCATGCGCTGTTCACCTATCGTTTCCCAAACGTGATGCGGCACGGCGCACCGGCACCGCCATTGAGCGACTCGCGGGACGCGCCAGGGTTGGTAGCGTTGAACCGTGGAATCCTCGCCGTCGTCGAATCGCCCGGCCAAGCCCGCTCGAACGACGGCAAACGGTCGGGTGAGCAAGCCGACGGCCCGCCCCACCGCGAAGAAACCTCGCGCGAAGCGGCCCGCCGCGCCCCCTCCGCCCCCGCCGGTCGTGCTCACCGTCTCCGGTCTCAGCAAGAGCTTCGGTCAGAGCCGCGCGGTGGCGGATGTCGATCTCGAGGTGCGCAAAGGCTCGATCTTCGGGTTCGTCGGGCCGAACGGTGCGGGCAAGACGACGACGCTGTCGATGGTCACGGGGCTCTTGCGGCCCGACACGGGCACGGTGGTCGTCGCGGGCGCCGATGTGTGGCGCGACCCGACGACAGCCAAGCGCTCGATCGGCGTGCTGCCTGACCGTATGCGTCTGTTCGATCGTCTCACCGGCGCTCAGATGCTCTACTACTGCGGCGTGCTGCACGGTCTCGACCGCGAGACGGCGCGCAGCCGCACCGATGATCTCGCGGTGGCGCTGGGGCTCGACGGCTCGCTCGATCGGCCTGTGCGCGACTACTCGATCGGCATGGTCAAGAAGGTGTCGCTGGCCGCCGCACTCATCCACTCGCCCGCCGTGCTCGTGCTCGACGAGCCCTTCGAGTCGGTCGACCCCGTCTCGACCGCGCAGGCGGTCGAGCTGCTCAGGCGCTTCGCTGCGGCGGGCGGAACCGTCGTGCTCTCGAGCCACAACATGAACCTCGTCGAGCGGGTCTGCGACGCGGTGGCCGTGATCGTCGGGGGCCGCATTCTCGCGTCGGGCACTCTCGACGAGGTGCGCGGGGCGCAGAGCCTCGAAGAGCGCTTCGTCGAACTGGCCGGCGGCCGCGTCGCGGTGGAGGGGCTGGAGTGGTTGACCACGTTCTCCGACTGAAGCTCGCGCTGCTCGCCTCGGCGTTCCGACCCGGGGTGGCGCTCGCCCGCACGATCGGCGTGCTTCTGCTCGCGGGCGGCGTCGGCACCGGTGTGATCTGGCTGTCGACGCAGGTCGACGTGTCGCTCGAGACCCATCGTGCCGCCCTCGTGATCGTCGCGACGGCCGTGTCGATCGGCATCGCCGTGGCGCCGCTCAGCGCCGGGCTGGGTTCAGCACTCGAACCGCGGCGCTTCGCCGCGTTCCCCATCGCCCCCCGCGAGCTGGCGCTCGCACTCGGGATCGCCGCCGCCATCGGGCTTCCCGCCGTGCTCGCGGCCCTGCTCGGCATCTCGCTCGAGCGTGCCTGGGCCGGTGAGCCGTCGGCGGTCGCCGCGGTCGCCGCCGCCGTGCTCGGTGCCATCTCGATCGTCATCGTCTCGCAGTACCTCGTCGTCGTCGGCGACCAGCTCTCCGTCTCGACCGCGGCTCGGCGCACCGTGACAGCCATCGCCCGCACCGTGATCGTTGTCGCGCTCGCGAGCGCCGTCGTGACCGTGGCCGTCGTAGTCGTCGACTCGAGCGACAGCGCGACCCAGCAGCTCGTGGCGACGGCCGGTGTGCTCGCCAACACGCCGATGGGCATGCTGTGGGCGGCGCCGGGCAGCGAGCTCGCTCCGATGGTGGCGCGTCTCGTCGCGGGCCTCGTCATGGTCGCGGTGCTCGCCCTCGGCTGGGGAGTCATCGTCGCGCGTCTGCTCGAGTCTCCTCAGCGCACGCGAGCCGACATCGCGCGGTCGAGCCTCGGCTGGTTCGACCTGGTGCCGGCGACGCCTTCGGGCGTCATCGCCGCCCGCAGCCTTCTCTACTGGACTCGCGACCCGCGCTACCGCTTCGTGCTGCTCGGCCTGCCCCTCGCGCCCGTGATCATGATGCTCGCCTTCGCGGTGGCGGGGGCCCCGCTGCCCCCGCTGTGGCTGCTGCCGCTGCCGGTGCTCGCACTCTTCCTCGGCTGGTTCAGCCACAACGATGTCGCCTACGACCACAGCGCGGTCTGGCTGCATGTCGCCGCACCGTTCCGGGGGTCGGCCGACCGATGGGGCCGCGCCGTGCCGCCCCTGATTCTCGGGGTGCCGATCATTCTGGCGTTGTCGCCTCTGCTCGCCCTGTGGTCGGGTGTCGACGACGTGCTGCCCGCTCTCATCGGCACGAGCATCGGCCTTCTGCTCACCGGCCTCGGCGTCTCGAGCGTCTCGTCGGCGATCGGTGCCTACCCCGCCGCTCGACCCGGCGCGGGGCCGTTCGACCAGCCGCCGAGCCTCGAGGCCCGCGCCGGCTGGAGCCAGGCGCTGTCGCTGCTCGCCATCATCGCCTTCATGGCGCCCACCCTGCTGCTCGTGTGGTGGGGGCTCAGCGATGCCCAGTGGTTCACCGTGGCAGGCATCGCGGGCATCGCGACCGGGGTCGGCATGCTCGTGCTCGGCATCGCCGCGGGTGGGCGCGCGTTCCGGCGTCGAGCGCCCGAACTGCTCGACCTCATGCTGCGCACCTGAGTCGGGCGCGCGGCTGCGGCGCAGCATCCGGAGACCGCCGAAGCGACCGGTCGTAGACTGGCCGCATGGCGACACTGGACGAACCGGGCGGTGCGGGGCAGGGCGGGGGCACCGATGTGCTCGACCGCGAGCTCGAGAAGCTGCTCAACGAAGAGCAGCTCGAAGACGGCGACCACGAGCGCTTCTCGCACTACGTGCCCAAGAACAAGATCATCGAGAGCGCCCTCACGGGCAAACCCGTACGCGCGCTGTGCGGCAAGAAGTGGACACCGGGGCGCGACCCCGAGAAGTTCCCCATCTGCCCCGACTGCAAGAAGATCTACGAGCGCATGCGCGACGAGTAACCCCTCGGTCACCGCCCGCCCGCCCGCCCGCTGGGAGCGCACCCGCGACTGCGGCCCGATCATGGTCGCACTCTGCGCTTCCTCCCCAAGCGTTCCGCGATGTGCGACCACGCACGGGTTTCGGTACAGGGCATAGCGCCAGCGATGCAACCAGCACGGTGTCGAGATGCCCCGAGTTGCTTCCCCACTGCCCGACGATCGACACGACACCTCCTTTCCGGCGATAGGCAACGACCTGCGGATGCGCTACTCGCGCACACGCGCCCGCGACATTGACCACCCCTTCTATGGAGTGGCTGCTCACAACGTCGACCTGACCGATCTGGTTCAGCTCGCCTACGCCTACGGGCATCGAGCCCACGACACTGTTGCGATCTCGCATGGCACGGCGGCGAGGCTTCTCGGGTTGCCGCTTCCGCGCAGGCTCGAACTCGAACAGGTCGTGCACGTGACTCGGCTCGACGCGGGGCGTGCGCCGCGGGGGAGGGGCATCTGCGGGCACCGGTGGCAACTCGGCGCATCAGCGGCTCGGTACGAGCTCATGCTCGCGCCGAGTTCTGGTGAGCACCTGCCACTGCGCATCCTCACTCCGATCGCCACTGCCGTGACGCTCGCGGGCGAGCTCTCGCTGGACGACCTGGTCGCGGTGCTCGACGCATGCGTGGAGGGCAGCGACCGCTCCTTTCTCGCAGTAGGGCGCAATCTCATCAGGAATCGAACGGGCGCAGCGCGATTCGAGCGCGCAGCACGACTGGTGCGCGACGGTGTGCGATCGCGCGCAGAGACTCTGACGCGCTTGATGATCGCGCGGGCGGGCTTTCCTGAACCTAGCGTCGCTCAACCGGTTGTCACCCCTCTGGGCGTTCTGCACCCTGACCTGATGTGGGAGCGTTTCGGCGTACTGGTGGAGTACGAGGGTGACGGCCACCGTGTGTCCAGGCGCCAGTTCCGTCACGACATCACTCGTTTCGATGCCTTTGTCGATGCCGGCCTCTCTCCCATTCGCGCGACGGCCGATGACGTGTACGACGATCCCCGTCGGCTGTTGGGCGTGATCGAGCGCCGCCTGCGCGAGCGTGGTTGGCGCCCCCACTCACGCTGGCGGCTGCGCGTCCCAGCGACGGTCGAGCGCTGACGGTCGTTCGTTGCTCGCCGCAGGTCACCATCCCGCGCCGCCGCCGCCACGTCATGGCATCCGCGATGCAGTCGCACGCCGAAGCCCAATCGTGGTCGCACAGTGACTTTCGGGCTGGATCGTTCCGCAGAGTGCGACCACGCCTGGCAGTGGGTGCGGGTGCGGGTTCGGGCTAGGGGGTGCGCAACTAGGCTGGAGGCATGGCTGAAGGGTGGAGGCTGGGCGGCGCGCTGCGCGGGCTGTTCACGAGCCCGACGATCGACGACGACACGTGGGACGACCTCGAGACTGCTCTGCTCGGCGCCGACTTCGGCCCCGACATCACCGAGGCGCTGCTCGACGAGTTGCGTGCCAAGGTCGCGAAGTACAAGACGACCGACCCCCGCGATCTCAAGCGCATGCTGCGGGAAGCCCTCGAAGAGCGTCTCGCCGCGCACGATCCGACCCTGAAGCTCAGCAATCGACCCGCGGTCGTGCTCGTGGTGGGCGTCAACGGCGGCGGCAAGACGACCCCGATCGG
>SXMG01000028.1 GCA_005778835.1 Actinomycetota bacterium | reverse complement strand
CCGCGACCGAGCGCGCGAGCAGCGTCTTGCCCGTGCCGGGAGGGCCGTACAGCAGCACGCCCTTCGGAATGCGCGCGCCGACGGCGAGAAAGCGTGCGGGGTCTTTCAAGAAGTCTTTGATCTCTTCGAGCTCTTCGATGGCTTCTTCGGCACCGGCGACGTCGGCGAAGGTCACCTGCGGAGTCTCTTTGCTGACGAGCTTCGCGCGCGACTTGCCGAACTGCATGACGCGGCCGCCGCCGCCCTGCAGGCGGGTGAGCAAGAAGTAGAAGATGACGCCGATGATGAGGAACGGGATGATCAGGCCGAGCAGGCTGACGAAGAAGTTCGACTGCGGAACCTCGTCGGTGAATTCTTCGTCGATGTCGGCGGCGTCGATCGCCGCGATGACGGCCTCGCCGCGCGGGGCGACGTAGTAGAACTGCAGGTTCTGACCGAGCTCGTCGTCGGCCTCCGCGAGCACGAGGTCGACCCGCTGCTCGCCGTCGACGATCTTGACCGACGTGAAGGTCTCCTCGGCGAGAAGCTCGAGCCCCTGCTGAGTGCTGATGGCCCGGAAGCCGCCGATGCCGCCGAGCAGCGCGAACCCGGCCCAGATGACCAGAGCGCCCACCACGATGAAGGGCAGTGGTCCGCGCAGCAGTCGCTTCGCGGTCATGGGTTCGCGGGCCATGGGGCGCGCACCTTTCTGTTGGTGGATCTCAGCACGTCAGGCTATCGCGCACCACCAAAGGAGGGCCTGGATGTTCGCCCCTGGCGCAGGGGCGAACCGTAGGCGCAGCCGCCGCGGGCGCAGGGCTCGCCCTGCGCCCCAGAAGCACAGCCGCAGTCGCGTGCGCTCACCGAGCGCGCCCATAAGCGCTCAGTCCTGATAGACGTGCGGGGCGAGCACGCCCACGGCCCGCAGGTTGCGGTACTTCTCGGCGTAGTCGAGCCCGTAGCCGACGACGAAGGCGGGCGGAATGTCGAAGCCGACGTACTCGACGTCGACCTCGACCTTGGCCGCCTCGGGCTTGCGCAGCAGGGCGAGAATCTTGACGCTCTTGGCGCCGCGCGACTCGAGGTTGGCGCGCAGCCACGAGAGCGTGAGCCCCGAGTCGATGATGTCTTCGACGATGAGCACATCGCGACCCGCGATCTCGGTGTCGAGGTCTTTGAGAATGCGTACGACCCCGCTCGACTGGGTGCTCGCGCCGTAGCTCGACACGGCCATCCAGTCCATCTCGACGTGCACGGCGAGCTCGCGCGCGAAGTCGGCCATGACCATGACCGCACCCTTGAGTACGCCGACCAGCAGCGGAGGCGTGTCGCCGTAGTCGACCTCGACACGGCGCGCGAGCTCGGCGAGCTTGGCGTGTATCTCTTCCTCGGTGATGAGCACCTCGGTCAGGTCAGAGCGGATGTCTTCGACGTCCACGGGGGGCTCCTTCGGCGGGGTCGGATGTGGTCACTCGGCGGCGGCGAAGACAATGCGGCCTGCCACGCGCTCCACCCTAATGCCGGGCAGGTGCACCACACCCTGCCCGTGCCACTCGGTCACGAGCCGGGCAACCTCGAGGGTCTGCGCCCGCGAGATCGAGACGCCGAACTGCCCGCGCGCGATCAGCCTGATGAGGCGGTGCCGGATCGCCGCGGGGTTCGCGGCGAGGCCGGCGACCGAGAGCGAGCATCCGGCCTCGGCCAGTTCGGTGAGGTCCTCGGCGACTTCGTCGACGAGGTGATCGAGCGCCTCGGCATCTTCGCGGGCGATCGCGGCGGTGCGGGCGAGCGCCTCGACGATGCCGGCATCGAGCTGCTCTTCGAGCAGGGGCAGGATGCTCTGGCGCACCCGCACGCGCGCGAAACGCTCGTCGTCGTTGTGCGGGTCGCTCCACGGCTCGAGGTACTGGTCGTCGCAGGCCTGCTGCAACGTCGCCCGGCGCACACCGAGCAACGGTCGGCGATACAGGCCCGCGACGGCGGCCATGCCTGCGATGCTCAGCGTGCCGCTGCCGCGCGCGAGACCGAGCAGCACGGTCTCGGCCTGGTCGTCGAGCGAGTGCCCGAGCAGCACCGCCTCAGCGCCAAGCTCGACGGCGGCGACCTCGAGCGCTGCGTATCGGGCAGCGCGCGCCGCAGCCTCGGGGCCACCCGTGCCACCCGTGCGCTTGATGGCTTCGTCGCCGCCCACCGGCGAGCCGCCGCCGAAGAGGTCGACGCGAACCCGCTCGATGCGCACGGGCTCGAGGCCGAGGTCGCGCGCCGCGTGAGCTGCGGCCTGAGCGACGGCCGCCGATTCGGCCTGCAGACCGTGGTCGACGACGACGGCTCCCGCGCGCACGCCGAGCCGCGGCGCTTCGAACGCGGTCGCCGCGGCGAGGGCCATCGAGTCGGGCCCGCCGCTGAGCGCGACGAGCACGAGCGGGCGAGATTCCCCCGAGCTGGAGCGACCCGCGGTGAGCTCGGCCAGGCCCTCGCGCACCGCGCGGCGCACGTCGGCGACCGCGGGGGTGAGCCGCGGGCGACGGTCTGACGCACCGGGCAGTGAGGGGGGCATCCACTAAGGTTAGAGCCGGTCTCGCGCGCGTGACCCTCCCGATTTTCCGCTGATTCTCACCGTCGAAGGAGCACCCCCGTGGGCGCCTATCCCGTCACCATCGAAGTGCCCAAGGGCAGCCGCAATAAGTACGAGATCGATCACGAGACCGGCCGGGTCATGCTCGACCGCGTGCTCTTCACCTCGTTCGTGTACCCCACTGACTACGGCTTCTTCGAGAACACGCTCGGCCTCGACGGCGACCCGGTCGACGCTCTCGTGCTCACCGAGTACCCGCTGTTTCCGGGCGTAGGTGTCACCGTTCGTCCGGTCGCCGTGTTCAACATGACCGACGACGGCGGCAGCGACGCCAAGGTCGTCTGCGTGCTGGCGAAAGACCCGCGCTGGTCGCACATTCAAGACGTCGACGACGTGTCAGAGTTCACGAAGAAAGAGATCGAGCACTTCATCGAGAACTACAAAGACATAGAGACCGGCAAGTGTCT
>SXMG01000027.1 GCA_005778835.1 Actinomycetota bacterium | reverse complement strand
CTGGTAGGGCGTGTAGGCCGTGTACCAGCTGGGGGTCTCGAGCACGTTGCGCTGAATGACAGAGGGAGTGATGGTGCCGTAGTACCCCTGCCCGATCATGCTGCGCCGCACGGTGTTGTGGTCGGCGAGCGCGCGCAACTCGGCGAGTGTCTCGGCTTCGGTCGCCGGAGCGGGCAGCGTGCGCAGCACGTCTTTCTGGCGGATCGCGGTCGGCACAGCGGCGTCCATGAGCTCGGCGAGCGAGCCGTAGCCCAGCGCGTCGAGCATCAGCTGCTGCGCGTCGTGGTCGGTGCCGATGTGGCGTTCGGCGAAGGGGATGCTCACAGACAGTCTCTTCTCGGTGACTCGATGGTGCGGGTGCAGGGCGAAGCGGTGCGGGGTCGGGCGGGCGGCGTGCGGTGGTTCAGCCGCCGATGAGGGCGCGGTACTCGTCGGCGCTCAGCAGGGCGGGCGTGCCGCTCACGCGCACCTTGACGAGCCACCCGTCGCCGTAGGGGTCGGCGTTGATCGTCTCGGGGGCGGCGGCGACGGCGTCATTCGCTTCGACGACCTCGCCGTCGAGCGGCGCGTAGAGCTCGCCGACCGACTTGGTCGACTCGACCTCGCCGACGATCGCGCCGGCGGTCATCGCCGCGCCGACCTTCGGCAGGTCGACGTAGACGACGTCGCCGAGCGCATCTGCGGCGTATTGCGTGATGCCCACAGTGGCGACGTCGCCGTCGAGGCGCACCCACTCGTGCTCGGCGGTGTACTGCAGATCGTTGGGAACGCTCATGATGCGGCCTTTCGCTGATAGAAGGGGAGGGAGACGACGGTGGCGGCGACGCGCGTGCCGCGCACGTCGACCTCGAGGGCGGTGCCGGGCTCGCGCACGGCGGGGTCGACGAAGGCCATGGCGACGGGGTACCCCAGCGTGGGCGACAGAGCGCCGCTCGTGATGAGGCCGACCTCGGTGTCGCCGAGCATGACGGGGTAGTCGGCGCGGGGCGCACGGCGGCCTTCGGTGGTCAGCCCGACAAGCACGCGCGCATCCGCCGCCGGCCCGGCCTCGATCGCAGCCTTGCCGACGAAGCGCGGCTTGTCGGTCACGACCACGCGCCCCAAGCCCGCTTGCGAGGGCTGGATGCTGAGCCCGAGCTCGTGTCCGTAGAGCGGCATGCCGGCCTCGAGCCGCAGAGTGTCGCGCGCGGCGAGGCCGCACGGCACGAGCCCGAGGGGCTCGCCGGCCGCGAGCAGCGCGCGCCACAGCGTGACGGCCTGCTCGGCGTCGACGTAGAGCTCGAAGCCGTCCTCGCCCGTGTAGCCGGTGCGGGCGACGAGCGCCGAGGTGCCCTCGAAGGCCATGCCCATGGCGGCGTAGTAGCCGAGAGTGTCGAGCGTGCGCCCCCGCGAGAGGTCGTCGCGCAGTTCGAGCCCCGCGGTCGCCTCGAGCACGCTGCGCGAGAGAGGGCCCTGCACGGCAATGAGCGCGAGGTGCTCGGTGAGGTCGGAGAGCTGCACCTCGAAGTCGGCCTGGCGGGCGACGAGCGCCTCGACGACAGCGTGCCGGTTGCTCGCGTTCGCGACGACGAGGTACTCGGCCTCGGCGCTCGCGTAGACGATGAGGTCGTCGACGATGCCGCCCTGCTCATCGAGCAGCAGCGAGTACTTGGCTTTGAGCAGCGGCAGCGTCGACAAGCGACCGGCGAGGGCGTAGTCGAGAAACGCGCCGGCGTCAGCCCCGGTCACCGAGATCTCGGCCATGTGCGAGATGTCGAAGATGCCGGCGGCGGTGCGCACGGCGTGGTGCTCAGCGAGGTCGCTGCTGTAGCGCACGGGCATCTGCCAGCCGCCGAAGTCGGTGAACGCGGCGCCGAGCGCGACGTGCTCGGCGTGCAGCGGCGACTGCTGCAGCGGGGCGAGTGCAGATTCTGACACGGAGTTCTCCTGACGCGGATGGCCGGTGGAACTCCCCCTCTGTCATGGTGCCTGAGAGTTTCACGCCGGTGATCGAGATCACTGGCGCTTTCACCGTGGGCGAGTGCGAGTATCCGTGTCGATGGGGCTGCGGATGCGCGCTCTACTTTTCAGAGTGGCCTGGTCGATGCGGTACAGCTACCTGAGAGATTGGCGGGGAGGCTTGCTCCTTCGGTGCCGCTGGCGATGGTGCGCTCGCGGCTCTCCCGCATCGCGGAAACGGCCCTGTATTCACTTGAGGATGGTGCTGGCGCTCACTCTAGCCGGTCGTGCCGCCCCTGCTCGTCAGGCTCTTCGCCGAAGCGCGGATCGTGATCGTCGTCGCCGTCGTCGTCGCGCAGGTAGCGCACGGCCTGCCAGACCACGACGGTGAACGCCGTGAGCGCCATGAGGCCGAACACTGGTGCGAGCCACGGCTGCAGCGCCCCATCGACGGGAATCGGGAAGGCGATGAACTCGTCCATGAGGGCAGGCTAGTCGCCTTCGCGGGCCTCGGGCTCGTCGGGGAAGGTCGGAAAACCGTCGTCGCCCCAGTCGACGGTCAACATCTCGGCCGCGGCCTCGGTTGCCTCGATCGTGGCCGACAGCAACTCGGAGACGCTCGTCGACCGCAGCAGCCGCACCTGGTCGAGCGGGCCGAGCGGGGCAATGCCCGCGAGCTGCCACGAGGCCTCGACCTTGTCATCGCTCAGCACGATGTCGGCGGGCCACTGCTGCTCGACGAACTCGCTCGCGCGGGCGATCGTGCGGCGCACGAGCTGCTCGGCTCGCTCGAAGAGAGGCACGAGCTCGTCGTTCCACTCGAGCGCGGGCACCTCGCGCACCTCGGCCCGCGGGTACGGGTCGTCGTCGAGCCACGCCGTGACTTCGATGCGCCGGTCGCCCTGCGCGATGACGCCGATGAAGCCCTCGCTCGTCTCGACCCGGGTGATCTGGGCCACGGTGCCGATCGGAAAGCGCTGCTCTCCCCCGCCGACCTCGCTGCCGCGCTCGATGAGCACGATGCCGAACTCGGGCGGCTCGTCGCCGAGGATGGCCGAGAGCATGACGATGTAGCGCTCTTCGAAGACGCGCAGCGCGGTCGGCATCGACGGGAACAGCACCGACCCGAGCGGGAACATCGGCATCACGGTCATGCCATCACGATGTCACCGGTTCCTGCGGATTCCCAGACACTCGGCCACTCACGGGGGCCGCCGTTGCCGCACCGTCGCCCTGCCCCCGAGCGCGCCTGATCGGCGCCCGTCAACCGGTGACCGTGAAGGCCTTGCTGTCGGTGCTCGAGACAGACCCGTCGTTCATCGAGAGCTCGAGCACGGTGAGCACGTAGTCGCCGGCAGCGAGATCGCCGAGGTCGAGCTGCCAGTCGGCCCGCGCCGGGCAAGCCTCTGCCGCCATTCCTGAGCCCTCGACGAGGCTTCCGCCCGGGCCCTCGAGCTGCCAGAGGAACGACGCCTCGAAGACGCAGGCGACACCACTGGCGACCACGGGGCTCATCACGGACGCGCCCTCGGCGGGCGCGACGATCTGAACGGGAGTCAGCACGCTCTCGGGCGGCTCGGGCGAGATCGGACCGGAGATGTCGACATGGCCCGCGAGTGTCTCGGCGACCGCGCCATCGATCGTGAGCTGCACGGCACCGATCGCGGGGTCGAGCCCGACCGCGGTCCACACCAGTTGCGCGATCGCGATGGACTCGGCCTCCGCACCCACGTTGAGCGAGCCGACGGTGAGATCGACCGTGAGCACGTCGCCCGCACGACTCGTCGAGAGCAGGACGCTTCCGTTGCCCCAGAGATTCGCATAGTCGGGGTCGATCGGCTGCAGCTCGCCGCTGACGACCGCACCAAGCACCGTGTCGAGCACCGATGCACCGTCGGGCACGAGCACCGTCTGCGGCTCGTCAATGAGCGTGAACTCGGTCGGCTGAGCATGAGAGAAGTAGACGTCAGCCACGACCTCCTGAGCTGCTGGCGAGGTTGCTGGCGGCGAGGGCTCTGGACTGAGTCCAGGGTCTGGCCCGGCGCACCCGCCGAGCGCCACGATGACCGCGATGGCGATGACCCCCAGGGCCGATGCACGCATGATGCCCTCCCCTCCGGCCGGATCGCCCGTAGGGTGCCGGTCACCTCAGAACGGTACGCCGCGGCACCGCCTGGCGCGAGGGCCGAAGGTCCCGAGGATTCAGTGCCGGTCCTCACCGTGGCCGGAGCCTCGATGGCGTTCAGTCGTGCGCGCGCTCCCCGCGCGGTACTCAGCGAACGCGCACGAAGTACATCACGCAGAGCCCCTGGTTGCGGAAGGTCGGCAGTGTGCTCGTCGCCCAGCCGCCGTTCTTGCACTGATCCTTGGTGAGCAGTCGCACGCCATCCGGTATACCCAGGGCGAACGGCGAGAACGAGTCGGTCTCGCCGCACACCGCGGTTGAGGTGCGCCTCGTGGTGATGTCGACCCAGACGTAACCCTCACTGGTGAGGTCGTAGTGGTACAAGCTCAGGCCGGCAGGGTCCGTCCCGCTCGGCACGCTCACGCAGACCTCCACCATGCCGTCGAATTCGGCCGTGGTCGACAGGTGCAAGTAGACCGGGGGGCTCGTCGGCATCGTGAACCCGACGGCGGCCGGGCCCGTCGATGACAGGCTCGCGGTCGTCTGACCGTCGGTGGTGCCGGCCGGGAACGAGAACAGCACAGTGGTGTCACCGAGCGGGATGCTCACCTCGAGCTGCTCGACAACCGGACCGTCGACGGTGCTCGACGCGTCTGCCGCGTCGATCGTGATCGCGTAGGCCGTGCCCGCGGGCCAACTGCGTGTCGCGGGGTCGCCGATCATCAATTGGTAGCTGTCGTTGACCTGCACCGACACCGGCACCGTGAAGGCAGTGGCGAGCCGGCCGAGAGCATTGACGGTCGCGGAGCCGACGAGCACCGCATCCTCGTCAAGCACAGCACCCGTGAACATGAACGAGAAGTAGTCAGCACCCGGAGTCAACCAGAGCTCGTACGTCTCACCGGGGATCAACCCTTCGGCTTCAACCGTGGTCGTCGCGCCAGGGAACACGCTGTCGCCCGCGAACGTCGCCTCGGCACCGAGCGTGAACCAGCCCTCCACCAAGTCGATCCCGAGTGGAGTGAAGAGCCCTTCGGTCGTATACGAGTTGATGATCTGGTCGACCCCCGAGCCGTCGACAGCGAGCTGCCAGATGCTGTAGGTCTTGCCGGGGAAGTCCGGTACTGCCTCCGTCAGCGATTCGCCGGGTTCGAGTGTCCTGGTGAAGAACTCCAAACCTTCCTCCAGCTCAGCATCCACCACGGGGTCCAGGCCCCACGACTCCAGCCGCCAGAGCGGTTGCGACTCGCCCTCGACCATCATGTCGGCCCCGAGCCCCACCGTGACCGCCGTCGGTCCGTTGTTGGTGATCTCGACCGAGAGGTAGGTTCCATTGGTCGGCCCGAACCCGAACGGGTTGCCCTCGACTGTGGTGTACTCGACAGCGATGTCAGGCAACCCGAGAGCGAAGGGCGAGAACGAGTCTGTCTCGCCGCAGACCGACTCGCCGTCGTAGCGCGTCGTGATGTCGATCCAGTGGAATGCGTCGCCGACGAGAACGTAGTGATAGAGACGCAAACCTGAGGCGTCGCCGCCTGTGCTCACGCAGACTTCCACCGGTTCGGTGAACGTCGCAGTCGTCGACAAGTGCAAATAGGCAGCCGGGTTGCCCGCCAACGAGAATCCGACGGCAACAGGACCTGTCGAGGACGCGCTTGCCGTCGTCTCTCCGGCAGTGGTTCCCTCTGGGAACGTGAACTGAACGAAGTGGTTGTCCAGGTTGATGATGAACTCGCGTTCGTCCGCCGACGGAAGCGCGACGGTGTCACTGCCGAGCTCGGGCGCGACGATCGTGATCGATTGCGACGTTCCTGCTGGCCAGCTGCGCGTCGTCGGGTTGCCGATCATGAGCTGATACCGACTGCCCAGCTGCACCGATGATGGCACGGTGAACGGGGCGGCGAGCGTGCCCGTGGCGCCCACCGTTCCGCTCCCGACCCGAATCGCATCGTCGGCAAGCACCGCACCGAGCAGCATGAACGTCAGGTAGTCAGCTCTGGGGGTGAGCCAGAGATCGTAGGTCTCCCCGGGGTTCAGTCCACTGGCCTCGACGGTGGTTGTCGCGCCAGGAAAGACCGACTCCCCCGCGAACGTGGCGGCCGAACCGAGGCGGATCTCACCAGTTCCAATATCGATGATCAGCGGGACGAACTCTCCCCCCGTGTCGTAGGTCGCGACAGGAACGATCGGCGAGAGGGTCGTAGGCTCGATCGCCCAGAAGGTGTAGGTCTTGCCCGGCCAGTCCGGCGCCATGAGCTGAGATGTCTCGCCCGCGCCAATCGTCGCGGTGAAGACGTTCTCAAACCCGGAGTTCTCCCCGTCTCCCCAGGTCACCCCACGCCACAGCTTTTCGTCTACTCCCTGAACGGAGAGATCAACGCCCAGGCCGATCGTGAGCGGTTGATCGGAGTTGTTGGTCACGGCGATGTCGAGGTAGACGCCGTTCTGATCGCCGTCTCCGAACCCGATGTCGAGCGGTTCGAAGACACGCGTGATGGCGATATCGGCATCCACGTTCGTCGCGAGAGACACACTGGACAACAGATAGAAGCCGCTGCGCGTCTCCGCCGACTCTGTGACACAGGTGACGCCCGGCCCATCAGGCGCACTCGGGTAGGTGTCGAGATCTCCGGTGCTTTGCGAGGGCGTGTAGACGACCACATCGTCGGGCGCGTCGGCATCCCCCGAGTAGTCGAAGCAGGTGGTGACCGATTCCCCGACGAGCAACTCTCCTGGCTGGTCGTACAGATATGCCTGCACGACTGCGAACGGGTAGGAACCGAGGGGCGCAGGGCCGAAGCCGACCTCGTCCCACTCTTCGAGCGAGAAATAGGCCGTCGTGTCGACCGGAACAGACGAGTGAAGCATCGACAGACGAGCGTTCGCGAAGTCTGCTTCGACGAACACGTCGCTGCCTGCGAGCAGAGGAATCTCCACCTGCTCGACAGCGTGGGCCGCGGTCATGGGCGTGAGAAGTGAAGCGGCGAGCACCAAGGCGGCAACACCGGCGGACGAACGGAGAAGACGAGGCATGTCTATTCCTTCCAGAGCGGTTTCGGGCAAAACGCTCCGGTGTCCCCCGGCATCGGATGGCTGACTGTAGCGCCGTGAATACTTCTCGGCAATACCCCCGTTTTCTGAGAGTGCCGGCGTGGAGCTCCCGGGACGTTCGGCCCTGACCGATCGGTCGGGAGGCGGTTAGCCTGGAGGAGCGCGCTTCGCGCATCCGTCTCGATCAAGGAGCATCATGCAGATCAGTGGCAAGGTCTTCGCCATCACCGGCGCCGGCAACGGCATCGGGCGCGAGGTCGCGCTCGGACTCGTTGCGAAGGGCGCCCGCGTCGCAGCCCTCGACCTGAGCGAGGAGGGCCTCGCCGAGACCGTGCGTCTCGCCGGCGAGCACGGCGACCGCATCTCGACCCACGTCGTGAACATCACCGACCGGAAGGCCGTCGGCAAGCTGCCGGCGGCGATCATCCAGCAGCACGGCCAGGTCGACGGCCTGCTCAACATCGCGGGCATCATTCAGAAGTTCGTGAAGGTCAACGAGCTCGAGTGGGATCAGATCGAGCGGGTCATCGACGTCAACCTCTACGGCGTGCTCAACACCATCAAGGCGTTCCTGCCCGAGCTGCTGACGCGGCCCGAGGCCTCGATCGTCAACGTCTCGAGCATGGGCGCCTACGCTCCCGTGCCCGGGCAGTCGCTCTACGGGGCGACGAAGGCCGCCGTCGCGCAGCTGTCGCGCGGCCTGCACTCCGAGCTCATGGAGACGAACGTCGCCGTGACGGGTGTGTTCCCGGGGGCCATCGGCACGAACATCGCCCAGAACTCGGGCATCATGACGGCCGCCGAGATGGAGGCCATGGCCGCGAAGTCGGGCGAAGGCAAGCCGCGCAAGACCACGGCCCCCGCCGAGGCCGGACGCCAGATCATCGAGGCGATCGAGAAGGGCAGCTACGAGATCTTCATCGGCGGCGACGCGCGCATCATGTCTCGGCTCTCGCGCCTGAACCCGAAGAACGCCGCGGGCCTCATCTACAAGCAGATGAAAGACCTGCTCAGCTAGAGAGGGCCTGTTCGATCACTCGCCCGGCGATGCGTTCGACGCATCGTCGGCCGTCTGCTTCTCGGCGAGTCGACGACCGCGGTGAACCCCCACCTCGAACGAGGTGAAGACCACGAGCGTGAGCCCGATGAGCGGCAGCACGAACCAGAGCATCACGTCGGTGAAGCCCTCGAGGGCGGAGTGCTGCGTCGACGCAAGAATCAAGTAGACCGTGTAGGCCACGTAGAGCCCGACGAACAGCGCGCCCTCCCACCGGGCGATGACGAACCCCGTGAAGGCGATGGGCAGCAGGGCGACTGCTGCAGCGAGCATGAGCGGCAGGTCGAGGGCGATCGCGGCGGACGGCACCGGGATGCCCTGACCGAAGATGATCGCCGGCAGCCCGAGCACCATGCCGATGTTGAAGATGTTGCTGCCGACGATGTTGCCGACCGCCATGTCGCGCTCGCCGCGTCGCACCGCAATGATCGAGGTCGCAAGCTCAGGCAGCGAGGTACCGATCGCGACGACCGTGAGGCCGACGACCAGGCTGCTGACTCCGAGCCCGGTCGCGATGCTCACCGCGCCATCGACGAGCAGCTGCGCACCGAGCACGAGCAGCCCGATGCCGGCGACCAGAAGCACGAGGGCGAGCCAGAGGGGCACGGGTTTGCCCGGCAGCGGAATCGGCGCTGTGCCGGCACCCTCCACACCCGCGGCGACTTCGCGCCGGCCGATGAGGATGCTCATGACCGCGTGCAGCACAAGACCGGCGAGCAGCAGCACGCCGTCGAGCAGACCGATCTGCCCGTCGAGGCTCACCACGACGAGCAGCACCGACATGCCGACCATGACAGGCAGGTCGAACCGCACGATCTGCCGCTTGATGAGGAGCGGCAGCACGAGGGCCGAGATGCCCAGGATGAGCAGGATGTTGACGATGTTGCTGCCGACGACGTTGCCGAGCGCGAGGTCGGGTTCTCCGCGCAGCACCGCGCCGACGGTGACGGCGAGCTCGGGTGCCGAGGTCGCCGCCGAGACGACGACGAGCCCGACCACGAGCGGCGAGATGCCGACGCGCTGTGCCAGGGTCGACGCGCCGCGCACGAGCGCCTCGCCTCCGGCGACCAGCAGCACGAGCCCGCCGATGACGAGGGCGATGTCGAGAAACAGCACGCGTACAGCCTAGAGTTCGGGCCTGAGCGCCTTGAGCCACTGCCGCAGCAGTCGTTCGAGGTGCTCGCGATCGGGCACGGGAAGAGCGCTGAGCAGCGCATGCTCGTTCGCGAGGTGAGCCTCGAAGGCTCGATCGACCAGCTCGCGCCCGGCCGACGTGAGGGCGATGACGCGCACGCGGCCGTCGTCGGGTGAGACCCGGCGCGTGACGAGCCCTGCGGCCTCGAGCCGATCGACGCGCTTCGTGAGCCCACCAGCGGTCACCATCGTGCTGTCGGCGAGCGCTCCGGGCGTGCGCTCGAAGGGATCGCCCGCGCGGCGCAGTGTCGCGAGCACGTCGAATTCCCCTGTCGTGAGACCGAACTGGCGAAAGACTCGCTCGAGCTCGTCGTCGATCGCGTCGGCGAGTCGGGCGAGACGGCCGAAGATGCCCTGCGGGGCGACGTCGAGCTCGGGTCGCTCGCGGCGCCACTCGGCCTGGATGCGCGCGACGCGATCGGGAGCCGCGTCGTCAGAGGGAGGCGGGGTCGGTGTCATGCGGGAATAATACTTTCCACGGAAAGGTTCTGCCCGTCATGACCGCATCCTGGCGCTGGATTCTTGTCGCGACCGTGGCCCCCGTGGCCTGGGGTTCGACCTACGTCGTGACGTCGCAATTGCTGCCCGCCGAGTCGCCCCTGTGGGGGGCCGCGCTGCGCGCCCTGCCCGCCGGGCTCGTGCTGCTGGTGCTGGCACGACGCCTCCCGCGCGGCCCGTGGTGGTGGCGATCGGCCGTGCTCGGCACGCTCAACGTCGGCGCGTTCTTCGTGCTCGTCTATCTCGCCGCGCAACTGCTGCCTTCGGGCATCGCGGCGATGCTCATGGCCATCGCTCCCGCCGTGATGCTGCTGCTCGCGTGGCCGCTCGCGGCCGAGCGCCCGGCTCTGCTGTCGCTGGCCGGGGCCCTCGTCGGCTTCGCCGGCGTCGTCGTCCTGCTCGCAGGCGCCAGCGGCACGATCGACGTCTGGGGCGTCGTCGCCTCGCTCGCCGCGATGCTCATGTCGTCGGTCGGCTTCGTGCTGGCCCGGCGCTGGAACGACGGCACCCCCGCGCTCGCCCTCACCGCCTGGCAGTTGACCGGCGGCGGCCTCGCGCTCGTCATCACCGCACTGCTGGCCGAGGGCCCGCCGCCGCCGCTCGACACCGCAGAACTGATCGGGTTCGCCTACCTCTCGCTCGTCGCCACTGCTCTCGCGTTCGCCACCTGGTTCGCTGCCCTGCAGCACCTCACGGCGGGAGCCGTGGGCCTCATCGGCCTGCTGAACCCGGTGACCGGCGTCGTGCTCGGTGTGATCGTCGCCGGTGAGCAGTTCACGGGCGCGCAGGTGGCCGGCATGGTGATTGTCGTGGCAGGCATCGTGCTGGGCCAACCTGCTCTGACCGAGCTCGCCGACAGGCTGCGCTCGCGCACGCGGCGCGACCCCGACGAGTGCCCGCCCGAGTCAGGGCTTCTGCCGACCTAGGGGCTTCATGCTCGCGCGCGAGAGGTAGATCGCGATGACGAGCCCGAGCACGATGAGCGTGTTGACCCCGAGCTCGAGCAGCCCGCGCTCGAAGGCCTGCTGCGGCTTGTCGGGCTCGAGAGTGAGTGAGGCGCCGACGGTGAGAATGTGCCGCACTGCCGCGATGACACCGATGACCAGGAAGTTCTGCAGCTGGAAGACGCCATCGGTGAACCGCGCGATGATCGTGCGCACGATCTCGAGAATGATGACGATGAACAGGATGTCGTTGATCGCCTGGATCATGCCGGTCGGGAAGAACGGCTCGGTCGTCACCACCCGCCAGACCGTGACCCCGAGTGCTCCGACCGCGATGAGGATCAGCAGCACGGCGAGCACGATGTGGAAGACGTCTTCGACGTAGTTCGCGATGCGTCCCGGAATCACCGAGTGACCGCGCGCATCGACGTCAGTGGCAGGGGCGTCGCTCGTGGGCGGTGTCGTCGAGGTCATGGGCTGACGCTACGTCGACGCGCGTGCCACCTGAACGGCCTTCAGGGCTCCGTCAGCACTCGGTCAGCACTTCGACAGCCGACCCGAGGTGCTCGTCAGACCTCCCGCAGCAGGTGCAGGCGGAACAGCCGCACGGTGCGCCCCGAGTCGCGCTCGTAGGCCCGGTACTCGGGCCACTGCGACTCGAGGTGCCGCCAGACACGATCGCGGGCATCCCCCTCGATGACGGATGCCCGCACCGCGTACCGTCGCCCCCGCACCGTGATCTCGGCCTCGGGGTGGGCCAGCAGGTTGTAGGTCCAGGCGGGGTGCCTCGCGGCGGCCCAGTTCGTGCCCGCAACGATCGCCCGGCCGTAGCCGTCCGCCGTGTACATGAGCACGGTGTCGCGCGGCAGGCCGCTCTTCGCGCCCGTGGTCGTGAGAATCAGCGAGGGCACGAAGAGGCTGCTGAACTGCACGCGGCCGCCGGTGAGGCCTGCGAGGGCGCGCTCGACAGGAGGCATCACGCGGTGAGACGCCCAGCGCCAGACGCTCGTGCGCGTGATCGCCGACACCACCGTGCGCACTCCGTGCACGATCGGGTCGGCCTTCGGCAAGGGACGCAGCTCGGTCACGGCCAACCTCCGAGTTCACGCAGCAGGTGCAGCCGGAAGAGCCTCACAATGCGCCCCGACTCGCGCTCGTAGGCCCGGTACCCGGGCCACTGCGACTCGATGCGGCGCCAGGCCTGCTCGCGGGCATCCCCCTCGATGACGGATGCCCGCACCGCGTACCGCCGCCCCCTCACCGAGATCTCGGCCTCGGGGTGGGCGAGCAGGTTGTAGGTCCAGGCCGGGTGGTGCTCGCGCGCGAAGCTCGTGCCCGCGATGATCGCTCGACCCTCGCCGTCGGCCGTGTACATGAGCACCGACTCGCGCGGCAGGCCGCTCTTGGCGCCGGTGGTCGTCAGGATCAGCGAGGGAACGAGCAGTGCGCTCAACTGCACGTTGCGACCGGTGACGGCCGCGATCGCCTGCTCGATCGGCGGCATGGCGCGCGGCGCCGCCCAGCGGAACGCCCGGGTGCGCGTGAGCGGCGCGACGACCGCGCGCACCACTCGCACCACGGGGTCGACCCTCTGACCGGGGGTCATCGGGTCGCCTCAACAGCGATGGGCAGGTTCTCGGCGATCCAGTCGTTCCAGACGCGCACGGTGCGCCAGCCCGCGCGCACGCGGTCGACGAGCTCGGGCCCGGTCATCCACGCGGCGGGGGCGTGCTCGGCGGCGATGGCCAGCCGCTTGAGCCTGAGCAGGGCGATCTTCGGGTGGTCGACGCTGAAGCCCCGCGGGGCGGTGGCGAGGGCATCCGTCGTCATGATCGTGAACCCGCTCTCTGACACCTCGTCGAGCGTCGCCTCGAGGTCGCCGACCAGGCGGTTGTCGTCGACGATCTCGCGGAAGCGCGCGAGCTGCTCGCGCGCCGGCGGGTAGAGCCCACCGGCGAGCATGAGGCCGTGCTGCGAGAGCTGCAGGTAGTAGGTCGCCGCCGAGTCGTCGGCGGTCACGAGCCCGAGGTGGTCCTTGTACGGCCGCTTATCGGCGCTGAACCGCACGTCTTTGTAGGGCCGGAAGATCTTGAGCGGCCCGAACTCGCCGCCGAGCGCGTCGACGAGGCGCTCGACGGGCGCCTTGACTCGAGTGTCGTAGCGCTTCTTGTTGGCGAGCCACCACTCTTTGGTCTGGTGCTCGGCGAGCTCGGCGTAGAAGGCGAAGGCGTCAGCGTCTATTCCAGCGCCGTCGAGCCCGGCCGTCTCGTTCTCGGTCATGGATGCTCGCTCTCGGCTCGCGCGGCGGTCAGGGTGCCCAGCGCCAGGTCGAGGCGCTCGGCGAGGTAGGCATCGAGGGGGCGGAGGGTGTCATCGGCCGCCGTGGGCATCCAGCGCACGAGCACGGCCGTCGCGCCCGCCTGCTCGCGGAGTACGAGCGGCCCGCGCTCGGCGGCCATCGCCTCTGGGTCGTCGAGCGGCACGGGGCGCGAGTCGATCACGACCGTGGTGCCCTCGGGCAGGCGGGCATCGAGCAGGCGCTGGCGCAGCTCGCGGCGGGCCCGCGCGCTCTCGGACTGGTGGCCCGGCAGCACCTGCCGGCTCGCTCGCGCGATGCGCCCGGGTGCGAGCACGTCTCCGCTGGAGGTGACGAGCAGTGCGCCGAGCACGAATCCCTCGCCGGTGCGCCGGAAGGTCTCGCGGCGCGGGATGAACCCCAGTGCGCGGTGCGCCGGCACCGTCACGACGAGCTGCTCGGGCACGGCGCCGGCCGCCGTGAGGCGCCCGGCGGCCGCGGCGAGCGCGGCGCGGGCCTCGGCGAGCGCGGTGTGAGCATCCACAGGGCTATCGTGCCCGACGCGGCTGGGTAGTGCACCGCACCCAGCCACTGTGCCTGCCGCGGCATGTGCCGCGAGAGGCACACACGCTCAGCGGCACCTCTCCTCCGGCGCGTGTTGTCCAGCGGGCCAACACGCGGTTAGCCTGCACGCAGGAGGCTCACCGCCATGGACAGACTCGCCGACCGCTCGCTCAGCGCTGCGGCGTTCACCGACGAGGCGGGCCTGCCACTGCCTGCCCGTGCCGGCACGATCATCGTCGGCGGCGGCATCATCGGCGCGAGCATCGCTCTGCACCTCGCCGAGGCCGGGGTCGACGATGTGCTGCTGCTCGAGCGCGCCGTGCTCACGAGCGGCACGACCTGGCATGCCGCCGGGCTCGTCGCAGGCGCGCGCGGGTCGACCGCCATGACGGGTCTCTCGTCGTACGGGCTCGCGTTCTACGCCGACCTGCAGCAGCGCTCGGGGGTCGAGGTGTCGTTCGAGCGGTGCGGGTCGCTGAGCCTCGCGCGCCAGCCCGGGCGCGTCGACGAGCTGCTCTACGCCCGCGACGTCGCCGTGCAGAACGGCATCGAGGCGGGCATGGTCGACCCCGGCGAGATCGCGAAGCTCTGGCCGATCGCCTCGACCGAGGGCGTGCTGGCTGGCTTGCACTTCGCGAACGACGGGCACGTGAACCCCGGCTACGCCGCGCTCGCCATGGCGAAGCTCGCGCACGAGGCCGGCGTGAGCATCCGCGAGGGCGTCACGGTGACCGTGATACTGCACGAGAGCGGGCGTGCGACCGGCGTCGAGACTGAGCATGGCACCGTGCTCGCCGACCGCGTCGTCATCGCGGGCGGGCTGTGGAGCCGCGACCTCGCCGCCACCGCGGGCGTGCACCTGCCGCTCTATGCAACCGAGCACGTGCACGTGCGGTCTGAGCCGATCGACGGAGCCGTCGCCTCGCTGCCGGTGCTGCGCGACGTGGACCACAGCTACTACATCCGTCAGGAGGCCGGGCGGCTGCTCGTCGGCGCGTTCGAGCCGAACGGCATCCCGCGTGCTGTGACCGAGATCTCGACTGCGGGCTTCGCGACCTTCCCCGACGACTGGGAGCACTTCTCCCCCGTGCGCACCGCCGCCGAGCGCACCGTGCCGGCCCTTGGTCCGGCGGGCTACGACCGCTTCATCACGGCACCCGAGAGCTTCACGCCCGACACGTCGTTCTTGCTCGGCGAGACGGCCGAGGTCGAGCAGTTGTTCGTCGCGGCGGGGCTGAACTCGCAGGGCATCATCTACGCGCCCGGCATCGGTCGAGAACTCGCGCGGTGGATCGTCGCCGGCACGCCCCAGTTCGACTCGGCCTCGGTCGACGTGCAGCGCTTCTCGCGCCACCAGAGCAACCGGCGCTACCTGCACGCGCGCACCGTCGAGAGCCTCGGCAGGCTCTACGCGATGCACTGGCCGCACCTGCAGTCAGAGACCGCGCGCCCTGTGCGGCGCACACCGTTGCACGGGCGGCTCGCCGAGCTCGGCGCCCGCTTCGGCGAGATCAACGGCGGCGAGCGGGCCAATTGGTATGGCGGCCCGACCGCGGCCGAGGGGTACAGCTACGGCAAGCCCGGCTGGTTCGACCAGGTTGCAGCCGAGCACCGCGCCGGACGCGAAGGCGTTGCGCTGTTCGATCTGAGCCCCTTCGCGAAGTTCGAGATCGTGGGGGCGGATGCTCTCGCCGTGGTCCAGCACGCCGCGACGAACGACGTCGACGTGGCAGTGGGGCAGGCCGTCTACACGCTGTTCCTCAACCGCAACGGCGGCATCGAGCTCGACGGAACAGTCACGCGCCTCGCCGACGATCGCTTCCTGGTCGTGACGCCGTCGACGAGCCACCACAAGTCGCTGTGGCTGCTGCGACGCGCGGCGCGGGGGCGTTCCGCGGCGGTCGTCGACGTGACGGCGGCGCTCGCGACGATCGGCGTCATGGGTCCGCTCAGCCGCGAGCTGCTGTCGCGCGTGTCGCCCGATGACTGGTCCGATGCCGCGCAGCCCTACACGACCGGACGCGAGGTCGAGGTGGCCGACGGCTTCGCTTACAGCCTGCGCATCAGCTTCGTCGGCGAGCTCGGGTTCGAGCTCTACCCCTCGGCCGATCTCGCGCTCAACGTCTTCGATGCGCTCTGGGAGGCGGGGCAAGATCTCGGAGTGCGGCTCGCGGGCTATCACGCGCTCGACTCGCTGCGCAGCGAGAAGGGCTACCGGCACCTCGGGCACGACATCGGCGCCGCGGACGACCCCTACTCGGCCGGTCTCGGCTTCACCGTCGCCCTCGACAAGCCCGGGGGCTTCACGGGGCGCGACGCGGTCGCCGCGCTCGACCCGAAATCGCCGCGGCACCGTACGGGCTACGTCGCGCTCGACGACCCCGACCCGGTGTTCGTGCACGACGAGACCGTTTTCGCCGACGGTGTCGCGGTCGGGCGGATGACGAGCGGTGCCTACGGCCACACGCTCGGCCGCGCGGTGGGCATCGCGGCTCTCGACCCGGCCGTCTCGCTCGAGGCTGCGTTCACGGTCGAGTGCAAGGGCGTGCGCGTGCCCGCGACGGTGTCGCGGCGCCCGTTCTACGACCCGCGCGGTGAGCGGCTGCGGGGCTGAACGGGGTCGATCGTCAGCCGAAGAGCCCGATCACGAGGCCGACGAGTGTGTAGTTGACGACATCGCTGCCGACCTCGATGGCCCACACCTTCAGCCCCTGACCGGCGAACAGCCGATGGCTCAACGAACTTGCCGCGGCGAAGCCGATGCCGAGAAGCAGTCCGGTCAGCGCACCGCCGAGCGGTCCGACGGGGCCCGCAGCGAGATCGACGAAGTGGATGACCGAGGCGACGGCGATCACCTGAACGAGCGCCCCCACCGCGGTGAGGCCGAACACGAGACCCATGTTGCCGCCACCCGGAACCTCATCCTCCGACCGGCCCATCGCTTTCCACCACACAGGGAAGAAGGTCTTGGGCCCGAACCACAGGGCTCCGGCAGCGAAGGCGACGACGAAGCCGACGAGGATTGCCAGCCAGTTCAGCTCGAGAAGGAACATGCGCGCGAGGCTACTCGCGTGCACCGGCTCGCGTCTACGTTCCGCCTTCGACGCGCAGATCGTTCACGCGGCTGCATCGGCGATCAGTGAGTGATCTCATCAGCCTCGCGGAAAACTCGTCCAGGCCATACCCATGATCGAGACGAACATGATGAGCCAGACGATGAAGAACAGTGCGCCGAGGGCCGTGAGCACTCCGCCGATGATCGCCCCGGCCCTCGCGAGGCTGGCGCCGTCCTCTCCGGTCTGGGCGATCTGTCGCTGTGCCACGATGCCGAGCACGAGCCCCGCGACGGGCGCGACGAACGCTGCGACGAGCGAGATGATGGCCATGATGTTCGTCGGCCGTGCGGGCGGCGTGTAGGGGCGCGGGCCCGTCGTCGAGAGTGGGTCAGTCATGGAGGGAGTCTGTCAGTACCGCGTCGGTTGGTGCCCGGCTCCAGGGTCGCGCACGCCCAACACGCTGTGTGCCCCTCACGGCATGTGCCGCACGGGGCACACTGCGATCATGCGGTTGTGCCCTCCGTTGGCCGCGGACTACATCGACCACATAGGGTCTGGTGTCACAGACGGGAACCCCGTCTTGCGACAGTAATGCGTGCCGGATTCCCTCGCCCACAGCACGGATGACCATCACGGAGTGACCATGAGCCTCGACTCGACCGCGTCTGCAGCTTCTGATGATGACCGAGCCACCGCGATTCGCCTCTACAACGAAACGTGGAAGCTGCTCGACCAGCAGAACCGAACACAGCGCGAGGACGACCGAATGATGCACATGGCGCACGCATCGCGCTTTCACTGGGACACCGTCGGCACCGATCAGCAACGAGCAATCGGCGAGTGGCAAATCTCTCGCGTCTACGCTGCGCTCGGCCGCGCTTCCAGTGCCGTTCTTCACGCCGAGCGAGCGGTCGAGTATGCGCAGTCACCAGGCCTCGACGACTGGGTCGTCGCGAGCGCCTACGAAGGTCTTGCGCGCGCGCACGCAGTGGCTGGCGACCTCCCGTCGGCACGGCGAGCTCGCGATCGGTGCCGCCTACTACTCGACGCCATCGACGATGACGAAGATCGACAGGTGGTCGCGGCAGACCTCGACTCGCTGGCGCTGTAGCCACTGCAGCGGGGCTAAGTCGGCTTCTCCCACGCGGGCGCGTAGTTGGGCTCGTAGAGCATGACCGGGCCGACCCCCGGAACGATGAGGTTGAGGCCACGGCCGTAGTCCTGCTGCCAGATCTCGTCGTCGAGCTCGGCACCGTTCGCCTTCAGCTGGGCGATCGTCGCGTCGAGGTCGTCGCACAGCAGTGAGATCTCGTGGCGCTGGTCATAGGGCTCGTGCTGGCCTTTCCACGTGCGCGGATGGATGCCCTGCTCGCTCGGGCCGGAAGCGAAGATGAGCCAGCCGGGCGCCGGCTCGATGAAGCGCCACTCGATGACGTCTCGGAAGAACGCGCGCGTCGCGGGCGGATCGTCGCTGTAGAGCACGGTGTGAATTCCGGTGATCATGGCAACGACGGTACCGACCGCGGGCGATCTACAGTTGAACCATGTTCGCTCGACGCCTCGTGGCCCGCACCTTCTGGGCGTTCAGCCGGTGGAAGCTCGTGTCGGAGCCAGCGCCCGATCGCCCCACTGTGCTGATCGGGGCACCGCACACGTCGAACTGGGACTTCGTCTTCATGCTCGCGATCGCCTGGCGGCTCGACATGCATTTTCGCTGGCTGGGCAAGAAGAGCCTCTTCCGCGGCTGGAAGGGGCCCATCATGCGCAGGCTCGGCGGCATTCCTGTCGATCGAGAAGCGCCGAGCGCGGTCGTCGGCGAGGTGCTCGAGCGCATCCGATCGGGCGATGTCTTCGGCCTGGTCGTGACGCCCGACGGCACGCGCAAGGGCCACAGCTACTGGAAGTCGGGCTTCTACCGCATCGCCCGCGAAGCCCAGTTGCCGCTCACACTCGGCTACGTCGACCGCACGACCATGACGACCGGGCTCGGCCCGACCATCGAGCTCACGGGCGACGTCGGGCGCGACATGGACGTCATCCGCGCCTTCTACGCCGACAAGTCAGGCGTGAAGCCTGAGCACCGCGTCGAGCCGCGCCTGCGCGAAGAACTCGCTGCCGAGTGACCCTCGGTGCGCACGGATCACTCGGGGCCCGTTAGCGCAGCCCGGCGATTCGCTCCAGTGCGGCCCTCATGATCACCTGGGCGGGGTGGGCGAGCACGTGATGGTTGAGGTACACGCCTTCGAGCCACGACAGCACCTCGGATGCGCTCAGCCCCACCGCGTTCCAGTCGACGCCCGGCTCGGCCACCGTGCGCGGCTGATCGGTTCGCGCATCGAGCCACGCCCGAGCGATGCGGATGCTCGGCTCGCGACCCAGCGGATCCCACAGCAACTCGATGGGGTGGTCGTCGCCGTCGATGTGCTCGTGGTCGACGGTGCCGCTGCCGAGCCACGGCAGCATGAGCAGCTCGCCCTCGAGCTCGACCTCGATGATCTCGAGCGGCACCGGGCCGGTGTCGCGGGCATAGACCGTCAGGCCGGCCGCGTACCACTCGGCAGCATCCTCGGCGTCGTCGAGCAGGTCGGGCATGACAGGAAGCGCCATCGACGCGAATCGCTGCGCCCACTCGAGAAGCGCCGCTGTGGGCTCACGCTTCCACGGGCTGCGGGTGATGTCGTTGCCCCGAGCGTCATGGAAGTGATGGTCGAACCGATCGTCGGTGACATCGGCATGAAGTTGACCGGTGGCGAAGTGCAGGTAGACCGTGAGCGTGCTCGATTCGTCATCGAAGTCGGCGTCGAGCTCTGGGCGCCCCAGCGAACGCGGAAGCGGCGGAAGAGTGCCGACGTTCTCACCGAGATCGAGCACGGCTCGGAACCTCTGGCTCGGCAGCCTCAAGGTGGGGTCGGTCATGGATTCACCCTAGGGCTCGCCGCGCGGGCTCTCAGCGAATGCTCGCCCCGTTGGTATCAAGACTGATACCATCTTCGCCATGGCCATGACACTACGACTCGATGACGCCGAGACGGATGCTCTGCGCAAGCGCGCCGAACGTGAAGGCCGCTCGATGCAAGAAGTGGCGCGCTCGGCCGTGCGCGACTACATCGAGACGCGCAGCAAGCGTGACCTGCTCGACGAGGTGCTCGACGACGAGTTGCCGCGATTCGCCGAGGCCCTCGACCGCCTCGGTCGATGATCTACCTCGACCTCGACGATCTGCTCTACATCGCCGAGCGCGCGATGGGTGAGGCTCCGGTTGTGCGCGATGCGGGACTGCTCGAATCAGCGGCGGCGCGGCCCCGCACCGAGTTGTTCGGCACACCGGTCTATCCGACACTGGCGCTCAAGGCGGCGGCACTGACTCTGTCGCTCGTCGGCAATCACGCGCTCGTCGACGGCAACAAGCGTCTCGGCCTCGCCGGACTCATCGCCTTCCTCGGCGTCAACGGCTACCGGCTGACGTGGACGAACGATGAGGCTCACGACCTGATCGTGAACATCGCGGCTGGGAAGGTCACCGAAGTCGTCGAGCTCGCCGCGATCCTCGACGCCAGCATCCGAACTCGTTGACCATCGAAACCGACGATCTCTCTACACTCAGAAGCGGGAGGGGAGAAGGAATGCGTTTACGCGATGAACTCGAGCGCTTCGAAGCTGCGCTCGTGCGCCTTTCTCCGGAGTCCGCTGCCGGCCTCAGGCCTCCCGCCACCGCGGACGCTTTCGCGCGGCTGGAGTCGGCGATCGTTCCGTTCGCTATCCCGAACGAAGTCCGAGCGCTCTACGAATGGCATGACGGCGGGAGCCTCACCGCATTCGCGGGTCGACGATTCCTCTCAATCGATGAGGTGATTCGCGAGCGCGAATTCCTCATCGACTTAGTCGAGGAGCCGCCCTCGTGGCTTCCGCTCTTCATGGATGCCAGCGGTGGCCGGTACTTCGTCGAGGCCCTCCATCCAGACGGGAACTCCGAACCCGGAGTGTGGTTGAAGGGCAAGGACTACGGGCCGATGTGGGCGTATTCCGGCGTTCATGCGATGTTCCGCGTACTGGCGAGTGCGTTCGACGACAGAGTCATCGCAGTGTCCAGGCTCGACAGCGGACACCTTGTGTTCGAACTCACGAGTGAAGAGCGCTTTGTGGCCATTCAACGAGAACTCGATCCGGGGCCGCGAGACCAGACCGGCCTCCTCAGCTTCTTCCCCGCGATGGACTGGCCGTCGACCTGGCTTGCGTCTATCGGTGTCGATAAGGCGGCGAGTATGCCGACGGGCGACCGTGCCACTCCGATCGCGGAGCTGATCGACATGTCAAGGGGCCGGCCCGTCACCGCCACGATCGCTGGTCGGATCGCGACGGTGGGATCGACGGCGGGTCTCCTCTGGATTACGGTCGATGACGGCAGCGGGCTCGCGCTAGTCATGTTAGAGGGAGAGCACTCTCGCTTGCTCGACTACTCGATGGGCGAGGTCGAGGTCGACGTCGAAGCGGGGCCGACCATCGTGCGACCAGACGGGATCAGGCCCGACAAGCCCACCGGGCACCCGGTCACAGGCCTCGCGGTTCGCATGCACGAACCGAAGCCTCGCTAGGCGGCCGTGTGCGAGACGGCAGAGAAGGACGGTTTCCTACACGTTGAAGCGGAACTCGACCACGGCGCCGACTTGCATGACGGAGTCCTTGCCCTCGATGCGGGCCTTGCCCTTCGAGCGCGCCTCGGCGACCGAGCCG
>SXMG01000026.1 GCA_005778835.1 Actinomycetota bacterium | reverse complement strand
TTGTCGTCCCAGCCCATCGGGTAGAAGAGGTTCTTGCCGCGCATGCGCTGAAAGCGTGCAGCGAGATCCATGTGCGTGTAGCTGAAGACGTGACCGATGTGCAGCGAGCCCGAGGCGGTGGGCGGGGGAGTGTCGATCGCGTAGACAGAGTCTGCTCCGGCACTCACGGCGGCGTCGCGGTCGAAGCGGTAGGTGCCCTGTGATTCCCAGACCTCGCCCCACTTGTGCTCAAGACCTTCGAGGGCGGGCTTGTCGGGCAGGCTGGCGTGGCTCATCGCAGGTCTCGCTTCGGTATGGGCGGCACCGTGTCAGAAGGTAAGGGTGCCTGAGTGTGGGTTTCAGCCCATCGTACCGGCCCTCGTCAGCGCGTGACGGTGACGGTCTTGTGCGTGAGGCGACCGGACGAGTCTTCGAGCGTGACGGTGTAGATCTGGCTCGCCTCCGAGCACTGGTAGTTGAACGTGTAGGTGGCGGTCGTCGGCACCTGCTCGAAGGGCTGCAGCTTGGCGTTCTGCGTACCGATGCCGAACCAGGCGCTGACGGCATTGCTGCTGCTCCAGCTCCACGTGATCTCGACCGAGCTCGACGTGTCAGGGCAGGTCGCCTTGTTGGGGCCGTTGAAGGTTGCGAAGCTCGGGCTCTGCGGGGGAGGCGGTGGCGGTGGCGGAGCGGCCGTCGCGCTCGGCTCGGTGCTGGGCTCCTCACTCGGTTCGTCTGACGGCTCGGGGCTCTCGGTCTCCGTCGGAGTCGGGCTCGGCGACTCGGTCGTCGTGAACTCCGGAGCGGGCCCGGCATCATCGGTGCCCCCGTTGCCGAGCAGCACGACGATGAGCACGATGAGCGCCACGAGAATGGCGCCGGCGATCGCGAGCAGGGCGATGAGCATGCCGCGCTTCTGACCCTCGTCACCGGAGGCCTCGGCAGGGGTCGCGAGGGCGCCCTCGGCCTCGGGCAACGGCTCGGTCGGGGCATCGAAGCGCTCGGTGGGGGTGTCGTCGCTCATCACGGCTCCTGCGTCAGCTCGGCGGTACCGGCGAGGCCGCGGTCAGCCCCGGTGGCGCCAGCCTAGAGTGCTCGCCGGTTGCGGTGCCAGAGTCGATTCAGCGACCGGCTCGGCGTCGTCGCGGTCGACGCGGATGCGAATCGCGACGAGCGACGACACGAGCGTGATGAGCGACATCGCTGCGAGCACGACGGCGGGGTGCCACCAGGCGTTGCTGGTCGCCACTCCGAGGGCGCCGGTGAGCGCCGGCACGAAGCCCGCGACCACGGCCGCGAGGGCGTACGCGAAGCCGAGCGCCGAGTACCGGTAACGCTCGTCGAAGAGTTCGGTGAAGATGCCGCCGAGTGCCGCCCAGCTCATCGTGGGCAGGATGCCGCCGATGATCATCATGCCGACGAGAAAACCGAAGCTCGCGTCTTGCAGGAAGAAGTAGATCGGGAACGCCACGAGCAGCGTGCCGAGCGCTCCGATCGCCACGACCATTCCCGAGCCGATGCGCGTCGCCCACGCACCGAACAGCGGGATGGTCACGAGCTGCAGCAGGCCACCCAGGGTCGTCGCGATGAGCAGCTCGTAGTAGTCGAACCCGAGCACGGCCGCACCGTAGTTGAGTGTGTAGGTGTTCATGAGCGAGTACGAGCCGATGCCGAGCAGCGCGACGCCCACGGCGACGACGATCGTGATGGGCTGGGCCCGCAGCAGCGCGGCGAGGGGGATGCGCGGCGCACGGCCAGCATCCTTCACCGCCGTGAACACGGGCGTCTCGGTGATCGTCAGCCGCAGGTAGAGCGAGATGGCGAGCAGCGGAATCGCGGTCAAGAACGGCACGCGCCAGGCCCATTCGGCGATCTCTTCGCTCGTGAGCGCCAGCGTCAGCCAGATGAACGCCGCGGCCGAGAGGATCGAGCCGATGGGCGAACCGAGCTGGGGCATCGCGGCGGCGAAGGCGCGCTTCGCCCGACTCTCGTGCTCAGTGGCGATGAGCACCGCGCCACCCCACTCACCGCCGAGCGAGACGCCCTGCAGCACGCGCAGCAGCACGAGCAGCACGGCGCCGAACCAGCCGGCCTGCTCGTACGTCGGCAGCACGCCGATGAGGCCGGTGGCGACGCCCATCATCGTGATCGTCACGATGAGGATCGTGCGTCGGCCGATGCGGTCGCCGAGGTGGCCGAAGATGATCGCGCCGAGCGGGCGGATCACGAAGGCAACGCCGATCGTGGCGAGCGCAGCGAGATTCGCGCCCACCTCGCCGAGCGGCTCGAAGAACAGCGGCCCCGCGAAGAACGCCGAGAAGTAGGCGAAGAGGTAGAAGTCGTACGACTCGAGCGAGGTGCCCACGAGCGAGGCCCAGCGGGCTCGGCGGGCGATGCGCGGGTCAGAAGGGGCGACGGGGGCGGCAGCGGTCTCGGTAGTCACAAGGTGTCGAGCGTACGGGGCGGCAGAAGTATTCCCGACCCGCGTGGTGCGATCGATGGCGCCCTCGTCAGGCCGGAACCGTGCTGATGAGCGACTGCAGCATGCGGCTCGGGCTCACCTGCAGCGCCTCGTGCAGGGCGGCGGCGAACCGCTCGTAGACCCTGTGGGCCTCGTGCTGATTGCCGGCGAGCAGATGCAGTCTGATGAGCGCAGCCTGAGCTGTCTCGCGCAAGGGCTCATTGCGAATCGCCGCGCGCGCGGCCGTCATCGCCAATTGCGGGCGGCCGTCGTCTGACAGCGAGGCCGCGAGAGCTTCGAGCGCCGCCGCGCGCAGCAGTCGCCAGTCTTCGGCCTCGGCGAGCACCCAGTCGTCATAGCTGTCGGGCAGCAGCTCGAGGCAGAGCACGGCGATCGACGCACGAGTCTCGGCCGCGGTCTGGTGCGGCGACGGATGCTCCAGCTCCAGCTGCTCGTCGGCGTAGGCCCGGGCATCCCGGTAGTCGACGGCGCACGCCGCGTCGAGGCGCAGGCCGCCCGGCGTCAGCTCCACCACGGATCGGGCCGCCGGGTCGAGGCGCGTCAGAGCCGCTCGCAACCGCAGCGCCGCAAGGTTGCTCGAGGCGTCGGGCCAGAGGGCTCCGGCGACGGCCGCGCGCGACACCACGCGGTCGCGCAGGGCGAGCAGCACGACGAGCCGCTGAGTGCCGGGGCTCGGCGCCGGTGCCGCAGCGTCGGCGGCGGTGAGCTCGAACGAGCCGAGCAGGCGCAATTCAGTGCCGGTCATGAGCGACCCCCTGTGCGCAGTGTATGCCCGGGTGTCAGGAGTCGGCGCTCAGTGCGCGCCGCCGAGCTGTCGTCGCTCCGATGAGGAGGAGCACACCGAGCAGCAGCGCCCCGAGCGGAGCAGCGAGCGCGGGCACCGAGAGCGCAGCGCCCGTTGCGGCGAGCTCATCAGGCGAGGGCGGAGTCGAGCCGCCGGTGTCGCCGCCGGTGTCGCCGCCGTTGTCGGCCGCGGGCACGAAGATCGTCGAGACGTTCGTCGAGCACTCGAGCAGTGATCCGCCGCCGTTGACGCTGTTGTTGCACTGATTGATCGTGACGGGCAGGGCCGAGCTCACCCGCGAGGTGTCGACAACGGTGCAGTTCATGCTGACGAGCGTCTCGCCATTCATGCTGTCGTTGCACTGCACGATCGGCGCGCCGGTGGTCGCTTGAGGAGGATTGCAGGAGGAGCCTGCCGGCAGCTCGATCGCGGGAACCCCGTCGAACGAGTTGTTGCACTGGTTCACGGTGGGGAAGCCTGCCGACCCTTCGCCGATGATCGTGTTGATCATGACCACACTGCAGCGCAACGAGCTTCCGCCGCCGTTGGCGACGTAGTTGCACTGGTTCACGACGTCGATCAGCGAGTCATCGAAGTTCTGCACGATGGGTGTTCCCGTGCAGACCGCGACGTCGTATCCCGCATTGCAGGCGAGCGACGTCACACGTGAGCTCTCGGCACCCGTCGCGAGATCGAGGAAGTTCTCGACGGTGACCTGGCAGCGAGCGCCCTGGCCGCCACCGTCGAACGCTGTGGGCTGGCACTGCGCTTCCCATGTCGCCGCCGAGGCGGGAGTGCTGGCGCCGCCGACGACGAAGAAGGCGCTCGCCAGCAGCGTGGCGGCGAGCATCGCCATGATTCGCGCGAATCCCCGCGATGAGTGGTGCGTCTGCGTATTCACTGGTGTCCCCCGAGCGGTAGTGGTACGCAGTCCCCCCGCGCAACGCTCAGAGTGCTCCCCGGGGCGTGACTGCTGCGTGACATCGGCGTGACGGCACCCCCGTAGACCGATCGGGTGTTCGTTTCGCGCACAGGGCGCATCGCCTAGACTGCTCGCACAGACATCGATCCGGCCATCACCGGGGAGTCCTCGGCAGAACAGTCGCCTCGTGCGGCCCAGTAGACCCGAGCGGGGCAGGCCCGTCACAGCCGGTGCAGAGAGGCGCAGCATCCCGTCAGTGAGGGGATGCCGCGCAAGCGGGGTGGTACCGCGGCAGGCCGGAATCGGCAGGTCGTCCTCGCGGAAAGTGATCGCAGCATCCACTGACCGCAGCAACCACCGACCGGAGTCTCCATGGTTTACCCCCTTCATCGCGACGACACGTCGGTCGTCGCCTCGCCGAGCTTCCCCGCGCTCGAGCACGAGGTGCTGGGCTACTGGGCCGCGCACGACACGTTCCGCCGCTCGGTCGCTCAGCGCGAGGGCTGCGACGAGTGGGTGTTCTACGACGGCCCGCCGTTCGCCAACGGCCTGCCGCACTACGGCCACCTGCTCACGGGGTATGCGAAAGACGTCTTCCCGCGCTTCCAGACCATGCGCGGCAAGCAGGTGCACCGCCGCTTCGGGTGGGACACCCACGGGCTGCCGGCCGAGCTCGAGGCGATGAAGCAGCTCGGCATCACCGAGAAGGCCCAGATCGAAGAGATGGGCGTGCAGGCGTTCAACGCCAAGGCGCGCGAGAGCGTGCTGCGCTACACCGACGAGTGGCAGAGCTACGTGACCCGCCAAGCGCGCTGGGTCGACTTCGAGAACGACTACAAGACGCTCGACATCACGTTCATGGAGAGCGTGCTGTGGGCCTTCAAGACCCTGCACGAGAAGGGCCTCGCCTACGAGGGCTATCGCGTGCTGCCGTACTGCTGGCGCGACGAGACACCCCTGTCGAATCACGAGCTGCGCATGGACGACGACGTCTACCAGATGCGGCAAGACCAGTCGGTGACCGTGACGTTCCCGCTCGTCGGCGAGAAGGCCGAGGCGCTCGGCCTCACGGGCGTCGAGGCGCTCGCGTGGACGACGACGCCCTGGACTCTGCCGACGAATGCGGCGCTCGCCGTGGGCCCGGCGATCGAGTACGCGGTCGTGGATGCTGGCCCGCGGTCATTCCTCCTGGCAGCCGACACGATCGGCGCGTACGTGAAGGAGCTCGGTTTCGAGTCTCTCGACGACGCCCGTGCCGCCATCACCCGCACGATTCCCGGTGCCGAACTCGGCGGCCTGCAGTACGACCGCCTGTGGGACTACTTCGTCGACGACTACGGCCCGCAGGCCTTCCAGCTGCTCGTCGCCGACTACGTCGCCACGGGCGAGGGCACGGGCATCGTGCACCAGGCACCCGCCTACGGCGAAGACGACCAGAACACCTGCGCCGCCGCAGGAATCCCCACGATCATCTCGGTCGACGACGGCGGCAAGTTCCTCGCGGTCGTTACCGAGGTCGCCGGTCTGCAGGTGTTCGACGCCAACAAGACGCTCGTCGGCATGCTGCGCGAGCAGGGCCGCCTGTTCCAGCTGCGCAGCTACGAGCACAGCTACCCGCACTGCTGGCGCTGCCGCAACCCGCTCATCTACAAGGCCGTGTCGAGCTGGTTCGTGCGCGTCACCGAACTGCGCGATCGCGCGCTCGAGCTTAACGAGCAGATCACCTGGGTGCCCGGCAACGTCAAGCACGGGCAGTTCGGCAAGTGGCTCGAGGGCGCGCGCGACTGGTCGATCAGCCGCAACCGCTACTGGGGCAGCCCGATTCCGGTGTGGAAGAGCGACGACGCCAATCACCCGCGCGTCGACGTCTACGGCTCGCTCGCCGAGCTCGAGGCCGACTTCGGCACCCTGCCGCGCAACGCCGAGGGCGAGGTCGACCTGCACCGCCCGTTCATCGACGAGCTCACGCGCCCGAACCCCGACGACCCCACGGGTCAGTCGACGATGCGCCGCATCGAGGATGTCTTCGACGTCTGGTTCGACTCGGGCTCGATGCCCTTCGCGCAGGTGCACTACCCCTTCGAGAACGCCGACTGGTTCGACTCGCACAACCCCGCCGACTTCATCGTCGAGTACATCGGGCAGACGCGCGGCTGGTTCTACACGATGCACGTGCTCGCGACGGCGCTGTTCGACCGCCCGGCGTTCTCGAGCGTGATCAGCCACGGCATCGTGCTCGGCAACGACGGCCAGAAGATGTCGAAGAGCCTGCGCAACTACCCCGACGTGGGCGAGGTGTTCGAGCGCGACGGCGCCGACGCCATGCGCTGGTTCCTCATGTCGAGCTCGGTCATTCGCGGCGGCAACCTCGTCGTGACCGAAGACGGCATTCGCGCGGGTGTGCGCGAATTCTTGCTGCCGCTGTGGAGCACGTACTACTTCTTCACTCTCTATGCCAACGCGGGCACGCTTGGCGAGGCCCGTCGTCGCACCGACTCGGCGAACGTGCTCGACCGCTACCTTCTCGCCAAGACTCGCGACCTCGTTGTCGACGTGACGACGCAGCTCGAGGCGCTCGACGCCCCGCTCGCCGCTGCCGCCCTGCGCGACTTCGCCGACGTGCTCACCAACTGGTACGTGCGGCGCAGTCGCGATCGCTTCTGGGCGGGCGATGATCGGGATGCTCACGACACCCTCTTCACCGTGCTCGAGACGCTGGCCCGCCTGTCGGCCCCGCTCGCGCCCCTCGTCGCCGAGGAGGTCTGGCGCGGCCTCACGGGCGGCGAGAGCGTGCACCTCACCGAGTGGCCGCACGCCGAGGATTTCCCGGCCGACGAGTCGCTCGTCACCGCGATGGACCGCGTGCGCGCGATCGCCAGCTCGGGCCTCGCGCTGCGCAAGGCGCAGGGCCTGCGCGTGCGCCTGCCGCTGCAGACCCTCACGATCGTGACGCCCGACGCTGCGGCGCTCGAAGCGTTCAGCGACATCGTGCGCGACGAGCTCAACGTCAAGACCGTGACGCTCGTCGAGTTCGACGAGCAGCTGGTCGCCGAGTACGGCATCGCGCGGCGGCTCGCCGTCAACGCTCGTGCCCTCGGCCCGCGCATCGGCAAGCAGGTGCAGCAGGTCATCGCCGCGGCGAAGGCCGGCGACTGGTCGGTCGACAGCGGCGGTGCTGATGAGCCCCGTGTCACCGCGGGCGGCATCGCGCTCGAGCCGGGCGAGTACACGCTCGAGCTCGAACTCGACGACCCGGCCGCCGCCGTGGCCTTCCTGCCCGGCGCCGGATTCGTGCTGCTCGACACCCGGGTCACCCCCGAGCTCGCGGCAGAGGGCCTCGCGCGCGACGTGGTGCGGGCCGTGCAGCAGGCGCGCAAAGACGCGGGGCTCGACGTGAGCGACCGCATCGCGCTGAGTCTCGGCTCTGACGACGAGGCGACCCGCGCCGCGATCGCAGCGCACGAAGAGCTCATCGGCGCGGAGACGCTCGCCACCTCGATCGACGTCGGCCCTGCCGGCGACGGCGAGGCGACGGCGGTCGGCGAGGGAGCATCCGTCACGGTCTCGGTGGTGCGAGCATGACCCCCGCAGACCGCAGCGCCGACGACCGCGCGGCCGCCGAGGCGGTGCACGCCGAGCTGCTCGCGCGCATCGGCGAGGCCACCCCGCAACCGCGGCTCGAACCGACCCGTCGGGCGGCCGAGCTGCTCGGCGACCCGCACCGCAGCTTCGCAATCGTGCACGTCACCGGCACCAACGGCAAGACCTCGACGGCCCGCATGATCGAGAGCATCCTGCGCGCCTACGGGCTGCGCACGGGCCTGCTGACGAGCCCGCACCTCGTGCGGCTCAACGAGCGCATCGTCATCGACGGCGAACCGATCAGCGACCGCATGCTCGCCGACACCTGGGGCGACATCGCGCCCTACCTGCTCATGGTCGATGCCGAGCAAGCCGCCAACGGCGAGGCCGCCTTGAGCAACTTCGAGGCGCTCACGCTGCTGGCCTTCGCGGCCTTCGCCGACGCGCCCGTCGATGTCGCGATTCTCGAGGTCGGCATGGGCGGCGAGTGGGATTCGACGAACATCGCCGACGGCGACGTCGCTGTGCTCACGCCCATCGCACTCGACCACGAGAAGTTTCTCGGCAGCACGGTCGCCGAGATCGCGCGCACGAAGGCCGGCATCATCAAGCCCGCTGCCACGGTCGTCTCGGCCCTGCAGCAGCCGGAGGCGATGGATGAGATTCTCACCGCCTCCGAGCGCGACGAGGCCGAGCTGGTCTGCGAGGGCGTCGGCTTCGCGCTGACGGATGCCCGCCTCGCGGTGGGCGGGCAACTCATCGATGTGCGCGGCAGGGCGGGGCAGTACACCGAGCTCTTCGTGCCCCTCTTCGGCATCCATCAGGCGCAGAACGCGGCCGTCGCGATCGCCGCGGTCGAGTCTTTTCTCGGCAACGGCACCCAGCGACTCACCGACGAGGTGCTCGCTGAGGGTCTCGGCACCGTCACGAGCCCGGGCCGCCTGCAGCTCATCGGCATCGAGCCGAGCGTGCTCATCGACGCCGCGCACAACCCGCACGGCGCCGAGGCGCTCGCCAAGGCCATGTTGAGCTCGTTCGCCTTCGAGTCGGTCACGGCGATCGTCGGTGTGCTCGACGACAAAGACGTGCGCGGCATCATCGAGGCGCTCGACCCCGTCGTCGACCGCTTCATCGTGAGCAGCAGCGGCACCGCCCGCTCGCTGCAGGCCGATGAGCTCGCGGAGGCCGTCGCGTCGATCGCGGGTGCCGACCGGGTGCAGGTCGAGCCGAGCCTCGCCACGGCGATCGACCTCGCCCGGCAGGATGCCGGCCCGAACGACGCTGTGCTCATCACCGGCTCGGTGATGATGGCCGGTCAGGCGATGCTCATCGCGGCAGAGCAGAATTGGGCACTGTGAGCGACGCGCCCTCGACCCTCGACAGCGAAGAGCCCCAGCCCGGTTCTCGGCGCCCGCGGCGCGAGCGCAGCGCCACCGAGTCGCTGCTGAGCATCACGCTCGGCATGGAGATCTTGGCCGTGGCCTTCGGCACGCTCGCCATCAACGGGCTCGGCGTGCTGCCCTCGTCGACGGTCTTCCTCGGCGGCGGCGTGCTCGTGCTGCTGATCATCGTCGCGATGCGCGTCGCGCGCTACCGCTGGGGCGTGTGGTTCGGCTCGGCGGTGCAGGTGCTGCTGCTCGCCACGGGTTTCATCGAAGTTCTCGCCGCCGTCACTGCCGCCGTGTTCGTCGCCTTCTGGATCTACGGTGTCGTCAAGGGGCGCCAGCTCGACGCCGCGAAGGCCGCCTACCTCTCATCATCCGACTCGACCGATCAGGAGCCCGCATGACCACCACCGTTGAAGAGACCCTCGTGCTCATCAAGCCCGACGGCGTCGCCCGCAACCTCACCGGAGAGATTCTGCGCCGCATAGAGGCGAAGGGCTACCAGCTCGTCGACCTCAAGCTCGTGCAGCCCGACCGCGACCTGCTCGCCGCGCACTACGCCGAGCACGAGGGCAAGCCCTTCTACGAGCCGCTCGTCGAGTTCATGGAGTCGGGCCCCGTCGTCGCCGCGCGCGTCGCGGGCAACCGCGTCATCGAGGGCTTCCGCTCGCTCGCCGGCACGACCGACCCCACGACGGCCGCACCCGGCACGATCCGCGGCGACCTGGGTCGCGACTGGGGCCTGAAGGTGCAGCAGAACCTCGTGCATGGCTCCGACTCGCCCGAGTCGGCCGCGCGCGAGCTCGCGCTCTGGTTCGACTAGCGCACGGGCTTAACGAGGGCCGTGCCCTGCGGCGTCGTCAGCCGAGCAGCAGCGAGATGAGCGTCGGGAACTGCACGACGATCATCACGGCGATGGCGACGATCGTCGCCAGAATCGGCACCCAGACGAACGGCAGCACCGTCGCGCCGAACGCTCGTGCGCGCGGGCTGTCGACGAGCACTCCGGCGGCGAGCGACCAGATCAGCAGCACCCAGAACATCGGGATGACCATGGCCCAGACGAGCATGCACCAGGGGCACAGCACGCCGATCTGAAACAGCGCCTGATCGACGAGCCACAGCACGAAGACGAACGCGCCCGTCACGCCGACCATGAAGCTCCACCAGAACCAGCGAGCGAAGCGCGCACCGGCGAGTAGCGCAACGCCCACCGCGATAGGCGCGACGAGCCCGGCGACGCCGAGCAGCGGGTTCGGAAAGCCCAGCAGCGAGGCCTGCCAGGTGCCCATGATCTCGCCGCACGAGACGAGCGGGTTGACGTCGCAGTTGAGCACGTACTCCGGGTCGAGCAGCGAGCGGACTCGCTCGATGATGAGCGACATCGCGCCGTACCACCCGACGATGCCGGTGATGATGAGCGTGAGCGCGAGCCCGAGCGGACGGCGAGCATCCGCAGCGGGGTGCAGGGCGGGCGAAGTCGAGACAGTCACCTCCCGATTATGGCCGCGCGAGGCGGCCGTCACCCGGGTCGAACGTCCCGAGTCGCCGAGTCCGTGCGATAATGAGGGGCAGTCGTCGCCAGCCGCGCTCGCGACGACCACAGACAAAGCTTTCCGGGCATCACCGGACCAGTATTGCGGCACCGATTGCCGCGACCGCGGGGAATAGCCAGTTTCCCCAGCCGCACCGTGGTGACAGGGCGAATGCGGCGGCAGTGACCGCGTCGTGAGAGGGCGCTCCAGCGCCGGACCCGAGTCGGGGGCGCACGCTGCGACAACCAAAGATTTCGGCGAGAGAGAGTCTCTTTCGCCCCCAATGTCACCGTACGGGCGCGGCCCGGGCGGTTGAGGAGTGCACCAGCGATGGTGAGTGACGACAACACGAACGACGACACGACGGCACCCAAGAAGCGCACGCGACTCTTCGGCAAGGCCACCCCGAAGAAGGCCAGCGAGCACGCCGGCCAAGGCGAGCCGGGCTTCGACGACCGACCGCTCGCCGAGCCGGTCGCCGAGCCGGTCGCCGACGCCGAGCCCGTCGCCGAGCAGGCGACGGATGCTGCCGCCGAGGTCGAGACGCCCGCCGAGCCCGCCGCCTCCCCCGGGCCGGTGGAGGCTACCGAGCCTGCCGCGCCGGTCGAGCAGCCTGCGGAGCCGTCGAAGCCCGCGTTCCCCGAGCTCAAGCCCGAGTCGACGACGTCGCTCTTGTTCTTCGCGCCTCCCGTCGCGGCACTGCCCGCGCGCGCGGTCGAGCGCGACGACGAGTTCGACGACTCGGAGGGCACGAGCCGCCGCCGGTCGCGCACGCGCCGCACGCGAGGCGGAGCATCCGGAGACGGCGACGGTTCGCGCCCCGACACCCAGCGCGACAGCCAGCAGGGCGGCAGCCAGCGAGGCCGCCGCACCCCCGAGCCGATCACCGAGCCTCAGCGCATCAAGGGCTCGACCCGTCTCGAGGCCAAGACGCAGCGCCGCCGCGATGGTCGCGACGCAGGGCGTCGTCGCCCGGTCGTCACCGAGGCCGAGTTCCTCGCCCGCCGCGAGAGCGTCGACCGCCAGATGATCGTGCGGTCGAAAGACGGCCGCATCCAGATCGGCGTGCTCGAAGACGGCGTGCTCGTCGAGCACTCCGTGGCGCGCTCGCACGAGTCGAGCCTCATCGGCAACGTCTACCTCG
>SXMG01000003.1 GCA_005778835.1 Actinomycetota bacterium | reverse complement strand
GTTGCCGGTCGAGGCACAGATGACGGCCTTCGCGCCGTGCTCGACGGCCTTCGAGATGGCCATGGTCATGCCGCGGTCTTTGAATGAGCCCGTCGGGTTCATGCCCTCGTACTTGACGAAGACGCGCGCGCCCGTGCGCTCGGAGAGGAACGGGGCCGGAATGAGCGGCGTGCCGCCCTCGCCCAGCGTGATGATCGGCGTCGCATCGGAGATGTCGAGGCGATCGGCGTATTCGTGCAGGAGTCCCCGCCATTGCGTGGCCATCTAGAGTCCTTCTACTCGCAGCACGCTCGTCACCGAGTGGACGACGCTGCTGGTGGTCAGTGCCGCGACCGTTGCGGCGAGGTCGGCCTCCGACGCTGCGTGAGTGCCGATCACCAGGGTAGCCGCGTCGGAGGCCTCCGGTTGCCCCGCCGCGTCTCGACTGGCCACGGACTGCTGCACGGTCTCGACCGAGACGCCGTGGTTCTGGAAGAGCGCCGCGATGCCGGCGAGCACGCCCGGCTCGTCGACGACGACGAGGGTGATCTGGTAGCGCGTGGTGACGGCGGTCATCGGCAGCACGGGAAGGTCGGCGTGCGTGCTCTCGGCGACACCGGGGCCGCCGACGACGTGCCGACGCGCTGCCGAGACGACGTCGCCGAGCACGGCCGAGGCGGTCTGGATGCCGCCGGCACCGGCGCCGTAGAACATGAGCGGGCCAGCGGCCTCGGCCTCGACGAAGACGGCGTTGTTCGCGCCGTGCACGGCGGCGAGCGGGTGCGTGTCGGGGATGAGGGCGGGGTGCACGCGGGCGCTCACGCCCTCGATGCCCGTGACCGGGTCGGTGAGGCGTTCGCAGATCGCCAGCAGCTTGACGACGTAGCCCGCCTTGCGCGCCGCGACGACCTGCTCGAGCGTGACCTCGGTGATGCCCTCGCGGTAGACCGCGTCGGCCGGGACGAGGGTGTGGAACGCGAGGCTCGCGAGAATGCCCGCCTTCTGCGCGGCGTCGTAGCCGCCGATGTCGGCCGTGGGGTCGGCCTCGGCGTAGCCGAGCTCCGTCGCGATCGCGAGCGCGTGCTCCATGGTCTCGCCCCGGGTGTCCATCAGGTCGAGGCTGAAGTTGGTCGTGCCGTTGACGATGCCCAGGATGCGCTCGACCCGGTCGCCGGCGAGCGAATCGCGCAGCGGCCGGATGATCGGGATCGCGCCGCCCACGGCCGCCTCGTAGTACAGCTGCGCGCCGACCTGCTCGGCCACCTCGAACAGCTCGGGCCCGTGGGTGGCGAGCAGGGCCTTGTTGGCGGTGATCACGTCGGCGCCCGAGTTCAGGGCCTGCAGGATGAGCGTGCGTGCGGGCTCGAGCCCGCCCATGAGCTCGACGACGATGTCGGAGCCCAGAATCAGCGACTCGGCGTCGGTCGTGAGCAGCTCGCGCGGGAAGACGGTGTCGCGCGGAGCATCCACATCGCGCACAGCGACGCCGACCAGCTCGATGCCGGCGCCGATGCGCGCCGCCAGCTCATCGCGGTGCGTGAGCAGCTGATCGGCCACCTGGGCGCCGACGCTGCCGGCGCCGAGCAGGGCGACGCGGAGGTTGCGGTACTCGATCACTGAGTTTCTCCTTGGGGGTGAAGGCCGGCATCGCGCCGCAAGAGGTCGTCGACCGTCTCGCCGTGCACGATCACGCGGTGCTGGCCGTCGCGCACGGCGACGACCGCGGGGCGGGTCAGGTAGTTGTAGTTGCTCGCGAGCGAGAAGCAGTATGCGCCCGTGGCGGGCACGGCGACCAGGTCGTCGGGGGCGATGTCGCCCGGCAGGTAGTCGGCCTGCACGACGATGTCGCCGCTCTCGCAGTGCTTGCCCGCGAGTCGCACGAGCACCGGCTCAGCACTCGACGTGCGCCCGGCGAGGCGCACGCTGTAGTCGGCGCCGTAGAGCGCCGGCCGCGCGTTGTCGCTCATGCCGCCGTCGACGCTCACATAGCGCCGCACCGCGGTCTGCTCGCCGCTCTCGTCGAGGCTCACGACGACGTCTTTCGTCGTGCCGACCGTGTAGAGCGTGACGCCGGCGGGCCCGATGATCGACCGGCCCGGCTCGACCACGAGGTGCGGCATCGGGATGCCCAGCTCGCACCGCACCTCGTCGACGGCCGCGACGAGCGCATCGGCGACCTGCTCGATCGCGGGCGCCTCGTCGCCGTCGACGTAGGCGATGCCGAAGCCGCCGCCGAGGTTGAGCTCGGGCACGTCTCCCCCGGTCAGCAGCTCGGCGTGCAGGGCGAGCAGGCGTCGCGCTGCCTCGAGAAAGCCGTCGACGACGAGAATCTGCGAGCCGATGTGCGAGTGCAGTCCGAGGAAGCGGAGTGACTCGTGAGCCCGGATCTGCGCGACCGCGGCGGGCGCCTCGGCGAGCGGGATGCCGAACTTCTGGTCTTCGCGCGCCGTCGCGAGGTACTCGTGCGTGTGGGCGTGCACGCCCGAGTTGATGCGCAGGCGCACCGCCTGAACTCGGCCGTGCGCGAGAGCCGCAGCCGCGACGCGCTCGATCTCGAGCAGCGAGTCGATGACGATCGCACCGACTCCGACCGCGACAGCCCGGTCGATCTCGGCGAGCGACTTGTTGTTGCCGTGCAATCCGAGGCGGGCGGGGTCGGTGCCGGCGGCGAGGGCGACCGCGAGCTCTCCGCCGCTGGCGACGTCGATGTTGAGGCCAGCCGCAGTCATCCAGCGGGCGACCTCGGCGCTCAGGAACGCCTTGCCCGCGTAGTAGACGGTCGCCGTGGTGCCGTGCCGCTCAGCGGCCGAGGAGAAAGCGGCGAGGGTGCGGGATGCTCGGGCGCGAGCATCCGCTTCATCGATCACGTAGAGCGGCGTGCCGTAGCGGGCCGCGAGGTCTCGCGCCGAGACTCCCCCGATGCTGAGCGCCCCCGAGTCGTCGCGCCGCGCCGTCGCCGGCCACAGCTGCGGCGCGAGGTCGTGCGCGTCGGCGGGATCGCCGAGCCACGACGGAGCGAGCGGGTTGACGGACACGAGCACCTCACGGGGGTCTGCAGCAGAGTGAGGCGAGCGAACCCGGATTGGTCCCTGAAGCCGTTTCCAGTGTACCGACGCAGAATCGGGACTCTCGACCCTGGTGGCGAGACCATCGTCGCGCGACACTGATGACGGCGGATTCGTCGACGAGCCCGTCGAGATGAGGCGCGAGATGTCTGAGCCGATGCGAGTGCAGTTCTGGGGTGCGGTCGGCACCGTCACGGGGTCGAGGACGATCGTCGAGGTCGACGACCGTCGCGTGCTGGTCGACTGCGGACTCTTCCAGGGCTACAAGCAGTTGCGGTTGCGCAATCGTGCTCCGTTCCCGGTGCCGCCGTCGAGCATCGATGCCGTCGTGCTCACCCATGCGCACCTCGACCACACCGGCTACCTGCCCGCGCTCGTGCGCGACGGATTCCACGGTCCGGTCTTCTGCACCCCGGGCACCGCCGAGCTGCTGGGGCTGCTGCTGCCCGACTCGGGCTATCTGCTCGAAGAAGAGGCTCGGTTCGCGCAGCGCAAGAACTACTCCAAGCACGAGAAGCCCACGCCGCTCTACACCGTCGCCGATGCAGAGCGCGCGCTGGAATCGCTCGTGCCCCGCCCCTTCGACACCGAGATCGACCTCTCGGCCGGCCACGGCCGCGCCGACCTGACGGCACGATTCGTCGCAGCGGGTCACATTCTCGGTGCAGCGCAGGCCCGCCTGACACATCTCGGGCGCACGGTGCATTTCTCGGGAGACCTCGGCCGCGACGACGACGCGCTCATGCGGGCGCCGACGGCTCTCGAACCTGCCGAGCTGGTGATCGCCGAATCGACCTACGGCGACCGGCTGCACCCCGATGCGAACCCTGAAGACGAGCTCGGCGAGGTAGTCGCGCGGGTGACGAAACGGGGAGGCGTCGTGATCATTCCGGCGTTCGCGGTCGGCCGTGCGCAGGCTCTCCTGCTGCACTTGGCGCGCCTGCGCAGGCGTGGCGCGATCGGCGCTGTACCGATCTTCCTCAACAGCCCGATGGCGGTCGACGCCACCGCGCTGTATCGAGCCCATCCCGAAGAGCACCGCATCGATGAGCGCGACTACGCCGAGATGTACGAGCTCGCCACCATGGTGAGCTCCGTCGACGACTCGAAGCTGTTGAACCTGCGTGGCGGCCCCATGATCATCATCTCGGCGAGCGGGATGCTCACCGGGGGTCGAGTGCTGCATCACATCGCCGCCTACGGCGACGACCCGCGCAACGCGATCCTGCTGACGGGCTATCAGGCTCCCGGTACGCGAGGGGGAACGCTCGCGGCGGGCGCTGACGAGCTGCGCATCTTCGGGAGGGACATGCCGATACGGGCAGAAGTCGTGCAGCTGCAGAGCATGTCGGCGCATGCCGATGCCGACGGCATCATGCGCTGGCTGGCGCCCGCGACGACCGCAGGTAGCCGTATCGTGCTCAACCACGGCGAGCCGGGCTCGGCCGACGCGCTGCGCCTGCGCATCGAGCGCGAGCTCGGAGCGACCGCCATCGTCGCGGAGCAGGGCCAGCAGTTCGACGTCTGAGGGGAACCCCCGTCGACCGCGATCAGCAGGTGCCGCGCGTCGAGAACTCCGTGCCGCCGAGGGCGACTTCCTCTGCCGTGAACACGACCAGCAGCTGCTCGTCGCCGACCTGCACTGCGGTGAGTTCGAGCGCCTGGGGCAGGTACTGGGCGACGCACACGCGTTGCGTCGCGAGCAGCGGCTCGACGAGCCCGCCGAACTGGCTCTGCAGATCGGCAGCGTCGATCACCTGGTCGTTGATGACGATGCTCGTCGGGCTGAAGGCGAGCTGCCCGTTCTCGACCGTCGGCGTGACGCCGATGCCGATCGCGAACGAGACACCGAAGATCTCGAACCCGGTCTCGAACCGCACCTCGCGGTTGTCGAGCTGCACGTCGGTGACGACGATGCCGGAGAAGAATCCGGCGAGCGCCGCCACATCGACTTCGGCCACGCGGTAGACGGCGCTCAGCGAGTCGGTCGGCTGCAGCGGATCGAGCGGCGTGCCCGTCGCGCGCAGCGACAGGTCGCCGACGAGCTCGCCGAAAGCGACGCGCTCGACCTCGATCTGCACCGCCTCGAGCTCGCCGCCGGCTGCCTGCCAGAGCACGGGCGGGCCTTCGATGACGACATCGACCGGATGCTCGGGCTCGAGCGCGAGCGCCTGCCGCACCTGATCGGCGATGAGCGCAGAGGCCTGCTGGCGCGCGATCGACTCGGCGATCACTGCCGCGATGGCGAGCACGATCACGATGCCGAGCAGCACGAGCCCGACGATGAGGCCGGTGCGGCGGCGCTTCGGGGCCGGGGTCTCGACGTAGACGGTGGCCGACTGCGCCGGTGCTTCGGTCGTGTCGGCTGCTGTCGCGTCGGCTACCGCGGAGTCGGGCAGCACCTCAGTCGGCGTGGAGTCGGACTGCGCCGTATCGGGCAGCTCCTTCGTCTCCGCCGCGTCGCTGTCGGGCGTTTCGGGCGTCTCAGGTCGCTGCTCGTCGGTCATGACTACATCCTCTCGGGAGCCGAGACGCCGATGAGCGTCAGGCCGTTGCGCAGAACGTGACCGGCGGCATCGCTGAGCCACAGGCGCGCGCTGTGCACCGGTTGCACGGGCTCGTCGCCCTGCGGTGCCACACGGCACGTGTCGTACCAGCGGTGGTACGACGCGGCGAGTTCTTCGAGGTAGCGCGCGACGCGGTGGGGCTCGCGCAGGGTCGCGGCCTGCGCCACGATGCGTGGAAACTCGGCGAGAGCGCCGAGCAGCACGCTCTCGGTCTCATGGGTGAGTAGCTCGGCCGCGAACTGCTCGCGCGTGACACCGGCCGCAGCCGCGTTGCGGGCGACCTGGTGGGTGCGCGCGTGCGCGTACTGCACATAGAAGACGGGGTTGTCGTTCGTGCGCTTCTGCAGGAGCTCCGGGTCGAGCGTGAGCGGCGAGTCGGCCGGGTAGCGCGCGAGCGAGTACCGCAGAGCGTCGGTGCCGAGCCACGCCCGAAGGTCGTTGAGTTCGATGATGTTGCCCGCGCGCTTGCTGAGCCGAGCGCCGTTGATGCTCACGAGCTGCCCGATGAGCACCTCGATGTCGCGATCGGGGTCGTCGCCTGCAGCCCCGGCGAGCGCCTTGAGGCGGTGCACATAGCCGTGGTGGTCGGCGCCGAGCAGGTAGATCGTGTGACCGAAGCCGCGATCGCGCTTCGACAGGTAGTAGGCGGCGTCGGCGGCGAAGTAGGTGTAGACGCCGTTGCCGCGCTTGATCACGCGATCTTTGTCGTCACCGAAGTCGGTCGTGCGCACCCAGATCGCGTCATCGAGGTCGAACACATGGCCCTGCGCGCGCAGGCGGTCGACCGCCTGGTCGATCGGACTCGTACCCGTGCCCTCGGGCTCATGCAGTTGCCGCTCGCTGAACCACACGTCGAACAGCACGTTGAAGGCGGCGAGAGAGTCGCGGATCTCGGCGAGCTGCCAGCCGTAGGCCAGCTCGCGCACGATCTCGACGGCCTGATCGCGCGGCATCGTCCTGAGGTCGGGATGCTCGGCCAGCGCCCGCGCGCCCAGATCGGCGATGTACTGCCCCGGGTAGCCGTTCTCGGGCGCCGGCTCGCCGAGCGCCGCGGCGAGCACCGACTCGCCGAAGAGGTTCATCTGCGTGCCCGCATCGTTGATGTAGAACTCGCTCGCGACCTCGGCACCGCTGGCTCTGAGCACCCTGGCAAGAGAGTCGCCGAGCGCGGCCCAGCGCGTGTGTCCGATGTGCAACGGTCCCGTCGGGTTCGCCGACACGAACTCGAGGTTGATGCTCTGCCCGGCGAGCGCATCCGTGTGCCCGTAGGTCTCGCCTGCCTCGACGATCGTGCGGGCGAGCTCGCCCGCCGCACCGGCCTCGAGGCGGATGTTCACGAACCCGGGGCCGGCGACGTCGACGGCGGCGACGCCCTCGATGGCCAGGATGCCCGGGGCGAGCTCGTCGGCAAACGCCCGCGGGGGCATCCCGATCGTCTTCGCCGTCTTGAGCGCGACCGACGTCGCCCAGTCGCCGTGATCGCGATTGCGCGGGCGCTCGAGCGCGATGTCGGCGACCGTCAGCGTGCTGGCCGCGGCCGCGTCGCGTCGCTCGACCGCGGCGACGACGACGGCGAGCAGGGCGGCGGCGAGCTGGTCGGGATTCACGATGGTCGAGCCTACCGGCGCAGCGCTGCGAGCCTCGTGCGTCACCTGAGGTGCACGAGCGCTGCAGGCCGTTCCACTCCGAGCTCGTCCGCCTCGGCCGTGACGGTGATGCGGAAGAGCTCGAGCGCCGAGCCGTCGTTCGCGAGAAACGCTGTGTCGGCGGCATCGCGCCCCGTGGCGATGCGCAGCATGGTCTCGCGCGGGGCGAGCCCCGTGGCATCGAGCACGACCCACTGATCGTCGACCACGGCTTCGACGACGGCATGGAAGTCCATCGGCTCGAGCTGCGGCGCGTAGACCGAGACGATGCGGGCCGGAAGATCGGTGGCGCGCAGCACACCCGCGAGCACATGGGCGAAGTCGCGGCAGACGCCCTGGCCCGTGGCGAGCACTTCGGGCAGCCCGTCGGTCGGCTGCGTTGAACCGATGACGTAGTCGAGGTTCTCGGCGACCCAGTCTCGCGCGGCGAGCACTCGCTCGGCGTCGGGCAACGCCATCAACCGCTCGATGACCTCGGCGTCGATGAGCGGCCCCGCGAGTTCGTCGCTCTGCACGTAGCGGCTCGGCCGCACGTAGAGCACGCGATCGAGCGGCGCCACAGTGTGATCGCTCGCTCGGCCCTCGACCGTGGCCTCGTATCGCACGCTCAGGATGCCCGCATCGAGCTGAGCCGTGTGCCAGCGCGTGCCGCTCGGGCCGCGCACCTCGTCGAGGGCGACAGGCTCATCGTTGAGGCGCACCTCGAGGTGCTCATCGATCGAGAGGCCCGCATCGTCGGCGACCGCCACGGCGAGCACGATGCCGGTCGGCTCGCCCAGCGACGCGTCGATCTCGCACGCGACACGGCGACGGCTGGAGGGCATGGCGTCAGCCTGGCACGAGGCCGGCCTGCTGGCGAGACTTCACTGGCACGATCGGGCAGGCGAGAACCGCTAGGCTGAATCCGCCTCCGTAGCTCAGGGGATAGAGCATCAGTTTCCGGTACTGAGGGTCGCAGGTTCGAATCCTGTCGGGGGCGCAATGTTGTTGGGCTGCGCCGCCGCTCCTGCGGCGCAGCGCCGCTTCCGCGGCACGAGCGCGGTCGCGCCGCTTCGCCGTTATTTGCCGCGGTTGGTGCGGCGCACGTGCTTGGGGGCGCGTCCGCCGAGGAACGATCGCGACGGGTCGACGACGAAGCGCCGGCGCAGCGCCTGACGGCCGATGAGCATCCTGAACCCCATCGCGTCACGATTCGTGAGCGTGACCTCCGCGGCGAACTCCTGCCCGAGCATGGCGATGTCGAGCATCACGACGATGCGCTCCTCGGTGTGACCCGACGAGCTGCGCACCGTGCGCCGATCGTGAATCGCGCACTCGACCTGCACGGCGTCGTCCGACGACTCCTGCCACGGCCGCAGCCAGAACCGCACTCGCTCGTCGTCGCCCTCGCCGACCACCTCGATGTCGAAGGCGTGCAGCGACGAGGTGCGGGCGCCCGTGTCGAGCTTCGCCTTGATCCACGGCACGCCGGCACCCGGTAAGCCCACCCATTCTCGCCACCCGGCGATGGTGCTTAGATGGGCAGGCTCTCTCACCTCGCCATCATCTCAGGGCCGCTCATGAAAATCGCCATTCTCTCTCGTGCACCGCGTGCGTACTCGACGCAGCGGCTGCGTGCGGCCGCCGTCGACCGCGGTCACGAGGTCAAGGTGCTCAACACCCTGCGCTTCGCGATCGACCTCACCGGGCCCGAACCCGACCTCAACTTCCGAGGCCGGCCGCTCTCGAGCTACGACGCGATCCTGCCGCGCATCGGCAGTTCGATCACTTACTTCGGCACGGCCGTCGTGCGGCAGTTCGAGCAGATGGACGTCTTCACGCCCAACACCGCCAACGGCATCAGCAATGCGCGCGACAAGCTGCGTGCGACGCAGATTCTCTCGCGCCACAACATCGCGATGCCCGCCACGGCGTTCGTGCGCAACCGCGCCGACGTGCGCCCGGCGATCGAGCGCGTCGGCGGTGCGCCCGTCGTCATCAAGCTGCTCGAGGGCACGCAGGGCATCGGCGTGATTCTCGCCCCGCAGGTCAAGGTGGCCGAGGCGATCATCGAGACGCTGCACTCCACCAACCAGAACGTGCTCATCCAGCGCTTCATCTCCGAGAGCCGAGGGCGCGACATCCGCGCACTCGTCGTCGGCGACCGGGTCGTGGCCGCGATGCGCCGCACCGCGCTCGGCGACGAGTTCCGCTCGAACGTGCACCGCGGCGGCTCGGTCGAAGCAGTCGACCTTCCGGCTGACTACGCGCGCGTCGCCGTGCGGTCAGCGCAGATCATGGGGCTGCGCGTCGCCGGTGTCGACATGCTCGAGAGCGACGACGGGCCGCTCGTCATGGAGGTCAACTCCTCCCCCGGGCTGCAGGGCATCGAAACCGCCACCAAGCTCGACGTCGCCGGCGCCATCATCGACTACATCTCGAACGAAGTGGCGTTTCCGGACATCGATATCCGCCAGCGTCTCGCCGTGTCGACGGGCTACGGCGTCGCCGAGCTCTTCGTGCACGCGGGGGCCGACATCGTCGGGGGCACGCTGGGCGAATCGGGAATTCTCGACCGCGACATCACGGTGCTCACCCTCAACCGCGGCACCACGGTGATACCCAACCCGCGCACGAGTCAGGTGCTGCAGGCCGAAGACCGGCTGCTCTGCTTCGGCAACATGGAGGAGATGCGGTCGCTCATCCCGAGCCGTCGCCGCAGGGCACGCGTGCGCCGGTTGCCGAAGTCCACGCCCCCGAGCGCGGGCTGACGCGCGGCCCTGCCCACCTGCGCCGGATCAGTCGCGGTCGGCAGGCGACTGCGCGTGAGCATCCAGGAACCGATAGAGCTCTTGATCGTCGACGCCCGGAAACGTGCCGCTCGGCAGCGGAGACAGGATGTGCGCGTGCAGCTTGGCACTCGTCCAGACCTTGCCCTGCCACCGGTCGGCGAGCTCGCCGTCGGGGCGCCGACAGCACGCCGGGTCGGGGCACGTCGAGCGGTGGCGGTTGACCGTGTCGCGCCCGCGGAACCACTTCGAGTCGGCGAAGGGCACGCCGACCGTGATGGAGAACTCGTCGGCCGTGCCCGAGCCGATCTGCGTCGACTCCCAGAACGTGCCCTCGGGGGTGTCGGTGTACTGGTAGTACTCGGTCGTGCGGTTGGTGCGCGCGAATGCAGCCCGGGCGCTCCAGCGGCGGCACACCAGCTGCCCTTCGGTCGACCCGGTCACATCGACGGGCAGCCGCAGTCCGTCGTTCTCGTAGGCCTTGTAGACGGCACCGTCGCCGCCCACGCGCATGAAGTGCACGGTGAGATCGAGGTGCCTCGTCGCGAGGTTCGTGAACCGAAGCGCTGCCGCCTCGTGGGTGACGCCGAAGGCATCGCGGAAGTCTTCGACGGCGATGTTGCGCTCGGCCTTCGCCTGCGTGAGGAAGGCGACCGACTGGTCGCGGGGCATGAGGCAGGCCGCGGCGAAGTAGTTGATCTCGAGGCGCTGCCGCAAGAACTCGGCGTAGCTCGTGGGCACCTCGTGGTTGAGCAAGCGGTGGGCGATGGCCTGCAGCGCCATCGAGCGCAGACCGTGCCCGCCCGGAATCGACGCCGGGGGCAGGTAGATGCGCCCGTTGTCGAGATCGGTGACCGACCGCGCTGAGTGCGGCAGATCGTTGACGTAGACGAGCTCGAAGCCGAGCTTCTGCGCCATGAGGCCGACCTCGCGGTGGGTGAGGGCGCCGCTCACGTGCCCGGACTCGGCGACGACCTGCTGGGCCAGCTCTTCGATCTCGGGCAGATGGTTGTCGAGGGTGCGCATCTGCAGGCGCTGGGCCGTGTTCGCTCGTCGGGCCTCTTCGGGCGTCGCGATCGCCTGGCGCTCGCGATCGAGCAGGGCGCGGTGCAGGCCCACGATCGACTCGAGCACGTCGTCGGGCATCGAGCGGCCGGCTCGCACCACGGGCAGGCCGAGCGCCGCATAGTGCGCCGCTCGCTGGGCCTTCTCGAGCTCGATCTCGAGCGCAGCGCGAGGTGACGGCGGGGCCGAGTCGAGAAGGTCGCCGAGGGCGACATCGAGGGCGTCGGCGATCGAGGTCAGCAGCGTGACCCTCGGTTCGCGACGGCCGTTCTCCATCAACGACAGCTGGCTGCCGGCCACGCCGACCTTCTCGCCGAGCTGGTCGAGCGTGAGCCCTGCGGCCGAACGGTAGTGGCGGATGCGCTGGCCGAGAGTGACGAGATCGCTCATGCCTTGACGATAGCGAAAGAACCGTGCTTCTTTCCACTCGAAGTCTCGATAACCACCGCTCTGACTCGCTCATGATGAAGACACAGCAGTTTTCTTCATCGACTGCCGCAGCGAACGACGACACTGACCGACGTACTGGGAGACGAGCATGACGCTGATCGATCGACCCGCCCTGGCCACCACGACCGACTCGGAGACCGAGGTCGGCGCGACCGCAGCACGTGCGGACCGCTCGTACCCCGCCGAGGTGTCGACCTGGGTCGACGGCCTCGTCGAGCACCTGCAGCCCGCCGCCGTGCACTGGGTCGACGGCTCGACGCGCGAGCGCCACGACCTGCTGCAGCTGCTCGTCACCAACGGCACGATCGAGCAGCTCAACCCCGACCTGCGCCCCTACTCGTTCCTCGCCCGCTCGGCCGAGAGCGATGTGGCCCGGCTCGAGAGCCGCACCTTCATCTGCACCGACGACCCCGCCGATGCGGGCCCCACGAACAACTGGCGCGAGCCGGCAGCCATGCGCGCCGAGCTCGACGAGGTCTTCCGCGGCTCGATGCGCGGTCGCACGATGTACGTCGTCCCGTTCGCGATGGGTCCGATCGGCTCGCCGATGGCCCGCTTCGGCGTGCAGGTCACCGATTCGCCCTACGTCGTCGTCAGCATCGGGACCATGACCCGCATGGGGGATGCTGCGCTCGCGGCGATCGCGCGAGGAGCATCCTGGGTGCCGGCCGTCCACAGCGTCGGCGCACCGCTGGCTCCCGGCGAGACCGATGTGCCGTGGCCCTGCAACGACACGAAGTACATCGTGCAGTTTCCGGCGACGCGTGAGATCTGGTCGTACGGCTCGGCCTACGGCGGCAACGCGATTCTGGCCAAGAAGGCCTACGCGCTGCGCATCGCCTCAGTCATGGCCCGCGACGAGGGCTGGCTCGCCGAGCACATGCTGCTCATCAAGGTGACTCCCCCGTCGGGCCGGTCGTACCACCTGGCCGCCGCCTTCCCGAGCGCGTGCGGCAAGACCAACATGGCCATGATGACGCCGAACCTGCCCGGCTGGAAGATCGAGACCATCGGCGACGACATCGCCTGGCTCTGGATCGGCAGCGACGGCCGGCTGCGCGCCATCAACCCCGAGGCCGGCTTCTTCGGCGTCGCGCCTGGAACGGGCGTGCGCACGAACCCGACCGCCGTCGACGCCCTCTGGGGCAACACGATCTTCACGAACGTCGCCCGCACCGATGACGGCGACGTGTGGTGGGAGGGCCTGAGCGACGACGCTCCCGCGCACCTCACCGACTGGCGCGGGGAGTCGTGGACTCCCGGCAGCGGAACGACCGCCGCGCACCCGAACGCTCGATTCACCGTGTCAGCCCGTCAATGCCCGAGCATCGCGGACGACTGGGATGACCCGGCAGGCGTCGTCATCGACGCCATCATCTTCGGCGGCCGCCGAGCCAGCAACGTGCCCTTGGTGGTAGAGGCGCGCGACTGGGATCACGGTGTCTTCATGGGCGCCACGATCGCTTCCGAGCAGACGGCGGCCGCCGAGGGCACCGTGGGCGAGCTGCGACGCGACCCGTTCGCGATGCTGCCGTTCGCCGGCTACAACATGGCCGACTACTTCGGGCACTGGCTCGACTTCGGGCGGCGTCTGCGCCGCTCGGCGCGGGTGCCGCGCGTGTTCCAGGTCAACTGGTTCCGCAAGGGTGCCGACGGCTCGTTCCTGTGGCCCGGATTCGGCGACAACGCGCGGGTACTCGAGTGGATGATCGGGCGCCTCGATGGCACCCGCACCGCTGTCGACACCCCGATCGGGTCGCTGCCGGCTGCTGGCGCACTCAACGTCGAGGGCCTTGATCTCGACGCCGACGCGCTCACCGAGCTCTTCCGGGTCGACCCCGAGGCCTTCTTGCACGAGGTCGACGACATCGAGTCGTTCTTCGCGACCTTCGGCGACCGCATGCCGAGCGAGCTCAGCCGCCAGCTCGACCTGCTGCGCACGCGCCTGCAGGCCGAGCTGGGCTGAGCAGAGCGCTACTTGCGGTTGAGCAGGTAGGCGACGCCCGCCACGGCGAGAGCGAGCGACAGCAGGATCACGAGGATGTTGCCGCCGATCGCGACCCAGCCGAGTGTGACGAACAGCCAGACGAGGGCGAGCACGGCTGGCACGAAGAAGATCCACCGTGCGATGCCGCGCGCGACCCCCTTCTGGTAGGCGACGATGGCGCCGACCACGGCGCCGAGGGCGATGAGCACGACGCCGACCGTGCCGAGTGCCGCCGGCAGCGTCGTGCCGAAGAGGCCGAGCAGCGGGCCGAGAGCCAGCAGCGCGAACCCGAGTCCGAAAGCGACGAAGCCGAGCTTTCCGAGCACCGAGCCGCCGACCACTCCGTTCGATCCGGTCTGGCCGAAGGCCAGCATGAAGCCCGCGACTGCCAGCGCGATGAAAGCGATGATCTGCACCCAGGTGCCGAGGGCTCCCGTGAGGCTCGCGATGGCGAGAATGAGCCAGAGCACGCCGCCCAGAATGAGCCCTCCCCCGCCGAAGAGGCGCCAGTTCGCGGTGCGTTCGTTCACTCGTCCAGCCATGAAAATCTCCTTTGATGGGGGTGGCGGCCCCGGTTCGACTGCCCCGGGGTCCGGCCACAGCGTGGCAGGGTTCTGCCGAGAACGGAACAGGCGCACCCCAACGTTTCGAGACTGCTCGACGTCTGAGACAGTGAGAGCAGTGAACGATTCCGCGCACGGCGCGGATGACCGGAGAGGATCGACCCCGTGGCGCAGACCGCCGGTGCGGGATGGCAGAACGTGCTCGCGACACTCGTCGCCGAGCGCGGTGACGCCCTCACGCGCTATGCCTACGTGCTGTGCGGCGACCCCGATGACGCGGCCGATCTCGTACAGGCCGGCCTCGTCGCCACCTTCGGGCGGCTGCGCAACGGCTTCGCGATCGACCGGGCAGAGGCCTACGTGCGCACGGCGATCGCGAGCGCCTACATCGACCGCGGACGCCGCGCGTCGCGCTGGCGGGCGACAGCGCACCTGCACGTCGCGGCAGAGGCGATCGAGGCGCCCGATGCGAGCGCCGAACGCCGTATCGACCTCAAGAAGCAGCTCGCCGGCTTGAGCCCGCGCGAGCGCGCGTGCGTCGTGCTGCGGTACTACGGCGATCAGAAGGTCGACGACATCGCGGCAGAGCTGGGCATCAGCCCGGGAGCGGTCAAGCGCTATCTGAGCGACGGTCTCGCCAAACTCGCCACGGCTCTCACCGAACCCGGAAGGGAGCATCATGGCCAGCTTCGATGACCTGGGGCAGGCGTTGCGCGACGACGCCGCCGCGAACGCGCCCCGAGCATCCGCCATCGACGTGGATGCTGTGACGCGCGCCGCCCGCGCCCGACGTCGGCCGCGCCAGTGGGCGGTCGGCACGCTCTCGGTGGGCGCCGTACTGGGCGTCGGCGGCCTGGCCGTCGCCGCCGTGGCACCGCCCGTGCTGATCGCCGCGAGCGAGTCGGCCGACCTGGAGGCGGGTGCGACCGAGGGCGGAGCCGCCCCGCTCGCCGACGGCGCCGACGAGCGCACCGCGGGTGCCGACGTCGCCGGCATCGTTGCGTGCGGCGCCACACCGCTGCCGCTCGACAGCGAGGCCTCAGACCTGACGCTCGACCTGCGCATCGCCGGAGGCTCGGCGGCGGGCCCAGCACCGATCGACGCCATCGCCGTTCTCGTGAACCGCGGTGCAGAACCGGTGACGCTGCTGACGGGCACGACGGCCGTTGCCGTGCTCTCGCAGAACGGCGTCGTGGTCGGAGCCGAGCTGCCCCGAGACAGTGCTGCCCTGGAGCTCGACCTCGGGCCCGGCGAGTCGTTCGAACTGCCGATGATCATCTCGACGCTCGACTGCCGAGGCGCGGCGACGGATGCTCTCGCTGCGGGAGGCTACGAGGTGATCGCGGTGCTCGACGTGCTCGATGTGGCGTCGGGCTCGTGGATCGTAGTCGCGGCCGAGCCTGTCGCGATCAGTCTCGACTGAGAACCCCGCGCCCGCGAGTCGAGAAACAGTCGACGTGCCGCCATCCCGGCTGGCTAGAATCGCCGCACGACGCACTGCGGGGTCAGTATCGACTCCGCGCGGTCGACCCGATCGACGAAGGGCACCTCGATGGCGGCACGCTGGCACCGTTCGACCACGACGGCCTCGCAGGTGCGGCGCGGCGGCGCCGCTCTCGCCCTCTCGAGCGCGCTTCTGCTCGGTGTGTCTGCCCCTGCTCTGGCCGCGCCGCCCGTCGATCTGGCGGGCGCCTACGTGGTCGACGAGACCGGCGTGCTCGGCGGCGATCTCTCGCGCGTCGAATCGGCGATCGACCGCCTCTTCGAGGCGTCGGGGGCGGGTCTCTACGTCATCGTCGTCGATCGTTTCGAGGGCTCGGCCGATGCGCTCGCCTGGGCAGACGAGTCGGCCGCGATCTCAGGGCTCGGAGATCGGGATGCTCTGCTCGCGATCGCCGTCGACGATCGCGAGTACGCCACGAGCGTCGGCGTCGCCTTTCCCGCCACCGATGCCCAGCTCGCGTCGGCCGAGACCGACGCTCTGATTCCCGAGCTGCGCAACGACAACTGGGCGGCGGGCATCATCGCCTACGCCGACAGCCTGACCGCGGCCTCGGGGGGCGGCTCCTCCGGTGACGGCGGTGACAGCGGGGGCGGCGGCATCCCGATCGTTCCGATCGTGCTGGGCGCCGGCGGCATCGGTGCGGCCTGGTTCTTCATCGCCCGCGCGCGGCGCAAGAAGAATCCCGTGACGGCCGCCGTCGACGCGCAGTCGACGGCTGAGCTCGATCAGACGGCGTCACGCCGACTCGTGCAGGTCGACGATGCCCTGACGACGAGCGAGCAAGAGCTCGGATTCGCCGAGGCGCAGTTCGGCACCGCGCCGACCGAAGGCTTCCGCACCGCGCTGACGCAGGCCAAGGCGCTCGTCGCCGATGCCTTCCGCGTGCGCCGCGAGCTCGATGACGAGAATCCAGAGACCGACGAGCAGAAGCGCGAGGCGCTGCTGCGCATCGTCGCGGCGTGCGATGAGGCCGACGACCTGCTCGAAGCACAGGAAGACGCGTTCGACGCCCTGCGCGACGTCGAGAAAGACCTGCCGTCAGCGATCGCCGCAGCGACGAGCGCGCGCGAGGCGGCTCCCGCCGCTCTGGCTGCCGCCGAAGCGACCGTGCGGCGGCTCACGACCGAGTACAGCGCTGCAGCGGTGGCGAGCGTCATCGAGACCCCCGCGCAAGCGAAGCGACTGCTCGAGCTCGCCGACACCGAGCTCGCCGAGGCGACGGTGCGGCAGCAGGCGGGCGAGTCGAGCGAGGCGGCGGTTGACGTTCGGTCGGCGCAGCTGGCGCTCGCGCAGCTGACGAGCGCCACGGCAGCCGTCGAGCGGCTCGCTGCAGATCTCGGCGAGGCGCGCACGGCCGTCGCCGCGCAGAGCGACGACCTGCGCCAGGGCATCGCCGCCGGTGCCGCTCTGCCCGAGAGTGCGACGCTCGCAAGCGCGATCGCGGCTGCGGAGTCGGCCCTGTCGAGCATCGATGCGGGCGACCCGATCGCGGCGCTCGAACGACTGATCGCCGTCGACCGCGAACTCGATGCACAGTTGGCCGGAGCGCGTGAGGAGAGCGAGCGGCGGGCCAAGGCCGAGGCGGCGCTCGACCGCACGCTCGCCTCGGCGCGCAGCCGCATTCTCAGCGCCACCGAGTACGTGACCTCTCACCGCGGGGCCGTCGGCGCCGACGCCCGGTCGAGACTGGCGGAAGCCCAGGCGCAGGAGCAGGTCGCCGCAAGCACCCGTGCGAGCGATCCGGTGGGCGCGCTCGCGGCAGCCCAGCGCGCGCTCGACCTCGCGGGTCTCGCACTGAGCTCTGCCGAGAACGATGTGCGGGGTGCGATGGCCCCGAGCGGACTCGTCGGCGGCTACGGCGGAGGCGGAGCCCGCGGCGGCGGCGTCAGCGACGCGATCATCGGCGGCCTCATCGGCGGCCTGCTGGGCGGCGGAGGAGGTGGCGGCGGCGGCTTCGGCGGCGGATCGAGCCGCCCGCGCTTCGGCTCGAGCGGCGGATCGAGCAGTCGTCGCCCCTCGAGCGGCGGCAGCACGCGCCGTTCTTCGTCGACTCGATCGTCGGGTCGCCGCGGAGGCGGCGGCCGGTTCTGACCGCTCTCGACTCTCTCGTTCCTGTTTCTCAGTCCACCGATAGAAAGGCACCACCGATGTCCAAGCAGTCCATCTTCGGCCGCATCGCCCAATTGGCGAAGGCCAACATCCACGCGCTTCTCGACTCGGCTGAAGACCCCGAGAAGATGCTCGATCAGATGGTGCGCGACTACACGTCGAGCATTCAAGAGGCCGAGGCGGCCATCGCCCAGACCATCGGCAACCTGCGGCTGCTCGAGCAGGACCACGCCGAAGACGTGGCTGCGGCGCAAGACTGGGGTCGCAAGGCGCTCGCCGCGAGCGCGAAGGCCGATGAGCTGCGCAGCTCGGGCAACACGGCCGACGCCGACAAGTTCGACAACCTCGCCAAGGTGGCACTCGGCAAGCAGCTGCAGGCCGAGACCGAGGCGAAGACCGTCGAGCCGACGATCACCAACCAGAACGCGATCGTCGACCAGCTCAAGAGCGGTCTTGAGGCCATGAAGGGCAAGCTCGACCAGCTGCGCTCGCAGCGCGACCAGCTCATCGCTCGCGCGAAGATCGCCGACGCCCAGAGTCAGGTCATCGACGCTGTCGGCAGCATCGACATCATGGACCCGACGAGCGAGCTCGGCCGGTTCGAGGAGAAGATCCGCCGCGAAGAGGCGAAGGTCATGGGCCGCCAGGAGCTCGCCGCGTCGACGCTCGACGCGCAGTTCGAGTCGCTCGAGAACGTGGGCGTCGAGATCGAGGTCGAAGCGCGCCTGGCGGCGCTCAAGTCGGGCTCGTCGCAGCAGGCGCTCGGTCAGTAGTCCCCGCCCATGACGAGGTCGGGGTCTGCGCCCACCGGCGCGCTCGCCCCGACCTCGTCGGTGCGCTTCAGCGGTATCGATGCCGCGCGAGGCCTCGCCATCATCGGCATGATGGCTGCCCACGTCTGGCCGCGCGACGACACCCAGGGTGAGCTTCTGGTCGATGGACGACCGTCGATGCTCTTCGCCGTCGTCGCCGGTGTCGCGCTCGGCATCGTCACCGGTGGTGCCGACCGTGAGGCGGTGCCTCGGGCGACGGCTCGGTGGCGCCTGCTGATCCGCGCCGGGCTGCTCATCGCCCTGGGGCTGCTGCTGTGGATGCTCCCCAGCGGCATCGCGATCATCCTCGACTACTACGGGCTCATGTTCGCCCTCCTGATCCCCCTGCTCTTCCTGCCCCGACCGGTGCTGCTCGGCATCGGCGCGGCGCTGCTCGTGGTCGCACCCCTGCTGCGCGACGAAGTGGTCGCCGTGGGCGCCCCCGTCGAGCAGCCGTGGGCCGCCGCAACGGAGTACCTGCTCACCGGCTACTACCCCGTGCTGCTCTGGCTGCCGCTGCTCATCGCGGGTCTGCTCTGCGCTCGGTCTGACCTCGCCTCGACGCGCACGCGATGGCTCATGCTCTCGCTCGGCACTCTGGCGAGCGTCGCCGGCTACGGTGCGGCCGCGCTGCTGCCCGGTGTCGACGCCGAGGCGCACAGCTCGACCGCGGCCGAGCTGCTCGGCTCGGGCGGTCTCGCCGTCGCGATCATCGCGCTCGCGATGCTGCTGCTCGACCGGTCGAGCACATCGAGGGCTATCACGGTCGCCGCCCTCCCGCTCGTCGCCATCGGGCGCATGCCCCTCACCATCTACACCGCGCACGTGATCGTGATCGCGGGCTTCGCCCCGCTCGGTCCGGCGGGTCGATTCGCCCCCGAGGTCGGTATTCCACTGTTCATCGGCCTGTCGATCGCTGCCGTGCTCATCGCCGGGGCGTTCCAGGCGTGGCGCCTGCGGGGCCCCCTCGAGGCGGCGGTCTCCTGGCTCGCAGGGCTGGCCGGTCGTCGCGGTGCCACAATGGGCGCATGACCAGCAACTTCGTCGTCGTTCCGCAGTGGCAGGGCTCAGGGTCGGCGCGCGCGATGCGTCTCGTCGACGGTGCGGAGAGCATCCGCCAGCAGCTGCCGAAAGCGGCGACGCACCTCGTCGAGGCTCCTCTCGAGGCCGGCGATGCGGAGGGCACCGGCATTCTGCGGTACAGCTCGATCCGGCTCGTGCGCGAGCGCCTGCAGCGCCAGTTGTCAGAGCTCGAGGGCACCCCGATCGTCGTCGGCGGCGACTGCGGTGTCGAGTACGGCGCGATCGAGCACGCCGCGAGGTCCGGCCGGGTCGTGCTGCTCTGGGCCGATGCGCACGCCGACCTGAACAGCCCCGAGTCGTCGCCCAGCGGTGCCTTCCACGGCATGGTGCTGCGGGCGCTCATCGACGACGGCATCGTCGACGCTGCCGACGTGCTGCTGCTCGGTGTGCGCGACCTCGACGATGCCGAGGCCGAGTTCATCGATGCCCGCTCGATGCGCCGCGTCAGTGCGGACGAGGTCGGCAACGCCGTCGCCGAACGCGCCGCCGCCGCGCGCGAGGCCGGCCACGAACCCGTGCTCTACGCCCACGTCGACCTCGACGTGCTCGACCCGGCCGTTTTCGCGGGCGTGGGTTTTCCAGCGCCGTTCGGCCTCGACCTGTCGTCGCTGACCCAGGCCGTCGCCGATGCCCGTGCGGCGCTCGCGCTCGCCGGCGCCGGGCTCACCGAGTACGCGCCCGCTGCGGTCGACGCCGTCACGGACGACGCCGAGTCGGCGTCTGACGACGACGACGCGCTTGACGCTAGCGACGACCTCTCAGCGATTCTGCGCATCGTCGCCGCCCTCAGTCGCTGAGCCACAAACCCTCCGCATCGGCAGAGGTCGCGTCGCTACGCTGACGGGCATGACCGACACCGAGACACCTGTTCGCATCACCGTCGAGCGCGACGGGCACGTGCTGCTCATCGGCCTCGACCGTGCCGACAAGCGCAATGCCGCCGACGTCGCCATGCTCGAGCAGCTGGCCCTGGCCTACGGCGAGCTCGACCGCGACCCCGAGCTGCGCGTCGGCGTGGTTTTCGCGCACGGCGATCACTTCACGGGCGGGCTCGACCTCGCCGACGTCGTGCCGCGCATCGGCCCGAAGGGTCTCGCCATGGTGCCTGAGGGCGGCATTCACCCCTGGGGCATGGACGGCACGCGCGTGCGCAAGCCCGTCGTGCTTGCCGTTCAGGGCACATGCCTGACGCTCGGTGTGGAACTGGCCCTCGCGAGCGACATCGTCGTCGCCACGAGCGACACCGTGTTCGCCCAGCTCGAGGTGGCGCGGGCGATTCTTCCGTTCGGCGGTGCGACGACGCGCTTCGCCGCTGCGGCCGGCTGGGGCAACGCCATGAAGTGGATGCTCACGGGCGACCGCTTCGACGCCGCCGAGGCGCACCGCATGGGCCTCGTGCAGGAGGTCGTGGCACCGGGCGAGCAGCTCGCCCGCGCTCGCGAGCTGGCGGGTCGGATCGCGGCGCAGGCTCCCCTCGCCGTGCAGGCGACGCTCGCGAACGCTCGACTCGCGGTGCGCGAGGGCGAGGCCGCCGCTGAAGCCCGGCTGCCGGGCGAGCTCGTGCGCCTCATGCAGACCGAGGATGCGCGCATCGGCATGCAGGCCTTTCTCACTCGCACCGAACCGGAGTTCGTGGGACGGTAGGCGCATGCGCCCCCTCACGACCACCGCCGAGACTGACTTCCCACCGCAGGACGAGTACGACCTCGTCGTGATCGGGGCAGGAGCCGTGGGTGAGAACGTCGCCGACCGTGCGGTGCAGGGCGGGCTGAGCGTGCTCATCGTCGAGAGCGAGCTCGTCGGCGGCGAGTGCTCGTACTGGGCCTGCATGCCGTCGAAGGCCCTGCTGCGCGCCGGCAGCGTGCTGCGGGCCGCGCACGCCGTTCCGGGAGCGCGCGCCGCGATCTCGGGCGGCGTCGACCCCGAGGCTGTTCTCGCAAGCCGTGACGACATCGCGAGCCACTGGAACGACGCAGGCCAGGTGCGCTGGCTGCAGAAGACCGGCATCGCGCTCGCTCGCGGCCACGCTCGTCTCGACGGCGAGCGCCGCATCGTGATCACCTCGACGGAGGGTTCGACACGGATCGTCACGGCGAGGCACGCCGTCGCGATCTGCACGGGCACCACGGCAGCCCTGCCCCCCATCGACGGGCTCGAGGCTGCGCGACCGTGGACCTCGCGGGAGATCACGAGCACCGAGGCGGTTCCCGCTCGGCTCGCGATCATCGGCGGCGGCGTGGTGGGGTGCGAGATGGCGACGGCCTTCACGAGCCTCGGCAGCGCGGTCACCCTGCTCGCCCGCAGCGGACTGCTCGCGGGCGTGGAGCAGTTCGCGGGCGAGGCCGTCGCCGAGCGCCTGCGCGCCGACGGCGCCGAGGTGCTGCTCGGCACGAGCCCCGAGCGCATCGAGCGCCGCGCCGACGGCACCGTCGCGCTGACTCTGCCGAGCGGCCGAGTGCTCGAGGCCGACGAGGTCGTCGTCGCGACGGGCCGCGCGCCCGTGACGGGCGACCTCGGGCTCGAGACCATCGGGCTCGAACCCGGCAGCTGGCTCGAGGTCGACGACACGCTGCGGGTGCGTGGGCACGACTGGCTCTACGGCGTCGGCGACGTCAACCACCGGGCTCTGCTGACGCACCAGGGCAAGTACCAGGCTCGCGCCGCGGGCGACGTGATCGCGGCCCGCGCGAGCGGAGCATCCGTCGACGACGCCCCCTGGGGTGCGCACGTCGCGACGGCCGACCACGACGCGGTGCCGCAGGTCACGTTCACGTCGCCGGAGGTCGCAAGCGTCGGCCTCACGGCGCAGCAGGCGGAGGCGAAGGGCCTGCGCACGCGGGTCGTCGACTACGAGATCGGCTGGCTCGCCGGCGCGACCGTGCACGGCGACGACTACCGCGGCACGGCCCGCATGGTCGTCGACGAGGATCGCGAGGTGATCGTCGGCTTCACGCTCGTCGGCGACGACGTGGGCGAGCTGCTGCACGCCGCGACGATCGCCATCGTCGGCGAAGTGCCCCTTTCGCGACTGTGGCACGCCGTGCCCTCGTACCCGACTCTCAGCGAGATCTGGCTGCGGCTGCTCGAGGGCTACAGGCGGCCGTGACCGCAGAATCCGCGCCGCAGAAGGGTCGCGCGGCACGCACTGTCGACCGCTTGGCGCGCAACCGCGTCGTGCGCGCTGTCGGCCTGCACCCGGTGGTCGCGCGGCCCGGATACTGGTTCGCGACAGCGGCGGGCGTCACGTGGGGCGCCGTGCTCGGCGGGTTCAGGGTGTCGAAGCGCGGCGGAGTGATCGTCTGTGCCGGGCTGCCGCGCTGGGCCTTCGGGCGCGGCGGCACGACCATCGGCGCGGCCTACCTCACGCGCGACAACACTGCCGACGGCGTGCTCGAGCACGAGGCCGTGCACCGCGCACAGTGGAAGAAGTACGGCCTCGCCTTCATTCCGCTGTATCTCGCCGCCGGGCGCGACGCGAAGCGCAACCGCTTCGAGATCGAGGCCGGGCTCGAAAAGGGCGGCTATCGCTAGTGCGCAGACCGGTCACAGAGCGCTACTCTGCGGGCATGCGCCGATGGATGCTCGTGCCCGCCGTGGTCGTACTGCTGGCGCTCTCCGGGTGTGCGCCCGAGACCGAGCCCGCCGCTGCGCCCAGTGTTGAACCGACTGCGAGCGAGCCCTCCGAGTCGAGCGAGCCGACCGAGCCCGCCCCCGAACCGATCGTGCTGCCGGGCTGCGACGACATCTACACGCCGGCGATGGTCGAGACGCTGATCAGCGAGAGCCGAGTGCGCGACGCCGACGGCACCGTCAGCAGGGGCTCGCTCGATGACGGGATCTCAGCGATCTTCGACGAACTCGACGAGACGGTGAGCTGCGGGTGGTACCTGCCGGCGAGCGAGAGCGGCTCCACGACGACTATCGCGATCATCGACGACGCGGCACGGTCGGAGCTCGAGGCTGCATTCGCCGCGGGCGGGTTCTCGGCGGCGACCACCGCCGACGGAGAGCTCTACTCGATTCGCGTAGAAGAAGAGTTCATCACCTACGAAGAGTCGCACCTGCTCTTCGACGGAGTCTGGATCGGAACGCTCTACGTCGGCGGAAGCGCTGAGCCTCTCACGATCAACGCCTACGCGCAGTCTTTTCAGTGACTCGTCACCACTGAGGCGGGTGGATGCGCGCGGTGCCGCGCGACCGCTCCCACTGAGCGCCGAGCGCCAGCAGCGTGGCCTCGCCGCCGGGCCGGCCGATGAGTTGCACGCCCATGGGCAGCCCCGGCTGAGGTGATCCCGGCGGCGTGAGCCCGACCGGGAGGGTCAGTGCGGGCAGCCCCGCCACGTTCACGAAGCTCGTGAAGGGCGTGTATTGCACCTGCTGCGTGAAGTTGCGCTCAGCATCCGTCGCGTCGTACCAGCCGAACGGCCGGGGTGTCATGGCGACCGCGGGGGTCAGCACGGCGTCGAACCGCGAGAGTTGCGCGATGATGCGGCGCTCGAAGCCGGCGAGCCAGGCGAGCGCCTCGGCGAGCGTCTCGGCCGACAGGGCGCGGCCCTGGCCGACGAGCCAGGCGGTGAGCGGTTCGAGCAGGGCCAGCTCATCGGGGGTGCAGGCGGGAATGCGGGATGCTCCCGCCATCCACACCGCTCTGAAGTGCCGCGCATACTCAGGTTCGGGGTCGAGCGCCACGGCGTCAAGCCCGTGCCCGAGTGCCGCGAAGCCCGTGATCGCCTCGTCGAGCGCCCACTGCGCTTCGGGGTCGAGCGCGAGCTCGACCGAGGCCTCCCACGGCGAGCTCGTGCTGACCCCGAGCTGAAAGCGTCCCTCACCCCGCACCGCCGCACCCAGCAGCGGGCCGCTGTGCGGGTGCGGAGCGCCGGAGGCCAGCGGCGGATCGATCGGTGCACGGGTGGCGTGCGGCCAGGGCGCTGCAGCAACGAGGGCGTCGAGCATGAGTGCGGCGTCGGCGACGGTGCGAGCGAGCGGCCCCGTCACGACGAGTCCGGCGAGATGCTCCAGGCCGCTGCCCGCGGGCACGCGCCCGCGCGACGGCTTGAGCCCGACGAGACCGCATGCCGCGGCGGGAATACGGATGCTTCCCCCGCCATCGCTGCCGGGCGCGACCGCCAGCAGGCCCGCTGCGACGGCCGCCGCTGCGCCGCCGCTCGAGCCGCCCGCGCCGCGCGTGAGGTCGTAGGGAGTTCGCGCGGGCGGCGCCACGAGGCTCTCGGTGTACGACGGCAGGCCGAACTCGGGCGCCGCGGTGGCGCCGAGGCTGATGGCCCCCGCCTCATCGAGGTGGCGCACGAGCTCGTCGTCGTCGACGGGCACGTGCTCGGCGAACAGGCGCGAGCCGAAGGTCGTGCGCTGGCCCGCCCGACGCACGAGCTCTTTGTCGGCGATCGGGATTCCCCAGAGGGGCGCTGTCGCCGCGACGAGACTCGGCAGCGCGTCGGCCCGGGCCAGCGCGCGATCTCCATCGACGACCGTCAGGGCGCCGACGCTCGGGTTGAGGCGCTCGATGCGCCGCACGTAGTGCTCGACGAGTTCTCGAGGGGTGATGCGGCCGCTGTGCAGCCACTCCCATTGCTCGAGGGCGGTGAGGTGATGCAGTTCGAACACCCTGCGAGCCTAGGCGCACGTCTGCCCGACGGCCCTGGCGAGCCGTGGTGAGCACCCGCGTATCGATTGCACAACGAACGCGCCCGCGCTCGCCTGCGAGGCCTGAAACGCAACGATTCCGTGACCTTCGACTGCTAGATTCGCCGCATTCACCACCAGAGGAGCACCATGTTCGCGCACCGCCTGCTCACCGGCTCTGCCGTCGTCGCGCTTGTCATCGCGCTCTCGGCCTGCGCTGCCGAAGAAGAGCCCGTGGCCGAGCCCGAGACGCCTGAGCCGGTGCCCACCGTTGTCGAGTCGGAGACCCCCGAGCCGACCCCGCTCGCCTTCGTCATGCCCTCCGACTGCACGACGATCCTTCCGCAAGAGCGGCTCGACTCGTTCGCCGAGCAGAACCTCGAGCTGCTGGGCGGCCCCGGCAGCGTCTACGGCGACGACTACTTCTTCGACCCGACTCCCGAGCAGTTCGTCGGCGGCATCAGCTGCGTCTATGCCGAAGACGGCACCGATCTCTCGAGCCTGCTCGTCAGTGTCGCGCCGATCACCGCTGCCACGCGCGCGGGCGTCGTGAACGATCTCGCGGCCCAGGGCCTCAACGAAGACACGACCGACGAGGGCGCCGTCACCTACAGCCAGTTCGGCGATGAGGCAGCTGCCCCCGCGATCTACAACATCATCCGCGACGACAGCTGGATCTCGGTGATCAGCGCCTTCGGCGGCCAGGTGTTCTACGACGAGGCGGTCATGATCGCCGACGAGGTCGCCGGCGAGGTCTACCAGTAGTTGCTCAGCGCTGCTTCTTGAGCGACTTCTGCATCATCACGACGCCGAGCCAGCGCCCGAACTTGAAGCCGACGCGGCCCATCGTGCCGGTCTGCCGAAAGCCGAAGCGCTCGTGCAGCGCGATCGAGGCTTCGGCGCCGCGGTCGGCGATGACCGCGATGACCTCCTTGACGCCCGCTTCGCGCGATCGATCGAGCAGCTCGCGCATGAGCTCGCGCCCGATGCCTTTTCCGGTCGAGGCAGGCCCGAGGTAGATCGAGTTCTCGACCGTGAACCGGTATGCCGCCTTCTCCTTCCAGGGGTACACGTAGGCGAACCCGAGAATCACGTCGTTCGGCGAGACGGCGACGAGAAACGGATACCCGAGGTCGCGCACCTTCCCGTACTTCGTGCGCAGCCCGCGCAGGCTCCACGGCGACTCGTCGAACGTGACGGTCGAGTTGGCCACGTAGTGGTTGTAGATCTCGCGAACGTGGGGCAGGTCGCGCGCTTCGGCTTCGCGCACGCTGAACGAGAAGGGCGTCTCGGGCTCGGGCTGGCGCTGAAGGTGGCGCGGCGGGCGGCGGCGTTCGAGGTACTCGTCTTCGAGCATCCCGCCTCCTTCTGCGCCTCGTGATCGACCGCCAGTCTATGTCGGCAGGCGCCAGTCGATCGGGGGTGCCCCTTGCTCGACGAGCAGCGCGTTGGCGCGGCTGAAGGGTCGCGAGCCGAAGAACCCGGCGCGGGCCGACAGCGGGCTCGGATGCGCGCTCGCGATCACCGGAACACCCTCCAGCAGCGGCGCCGCCGACTGCGCGTCGCGACCCCAGAGCAGCGCCACGAGCGGACCGCCTCGTGCCGCGAGGGCCTCGACAGCGCGGGTCGTCACGTCTTCCCAGCCCTGACCGCGGTGCGAGCCCGCCTCGCCCGCCCGCACCGTCAGCACCCGGTTGAGCAGCAGCACTCCCTGAGCGGCCCACGCGCTGAGGTCGCCGTGGCCAGGGGGCTCGAGGGCGAGATCGTCGCGCAGCTCTCGGTAGATGCTGGCGAGACTGCGCGGAATCGGGCGCACCGACCGCTCGACGGCGAAGCTCAGGCCGATCGCGTGCCCGGGAGTCGGGTAGGGGTCTTGGCCGAGTACGAGCACGCGCACGTCGGCGAGCGGGGTCGTGAAGGCCCGCAGCACGTTCTGACCGGCAGGCAGGTAGGGGCGGCCCGCGGCGACCTCGGCGCGCAGCCAGTCGCCGAGCTGCTCGATGCGCGGCTGCACCGGAGCGAGGGCCTCGGCCCAGTCGTGCGCGACGAGCTCGGCGAGCGGGCGGCGGGCGGTCATGCCAGCACGCTACCCGCCACTGCGTGCCCCGCGAGCACCCGCGCTCACGGCGCGCTAGCATCGCGGAATGACTGAGCCCACGGCGGCCTCACGGCTGCGCGGCGCCTCCGGCGCCATCACTGTCTCGCTGGTCGGCTACTTGTTCTTCGTCGAGTTCGTCAGCGGCGTGCTGCAGGGCTACTACGTGCCGCTCATCAGCGACCTCGTCGAGTACCTCGGCATTCGCGACGCCGACTTCAACTGGTTCGAGGCGGCCCAGCTGCTGCTGAGCGCGCTCGTCGTGCCCGTGCTCGCGAAGCTCGGCGACATGGTCGGCCACAAGAAGATTCTGCTGATCTCGACCGTGCTCACCGCGGGGGCGAGCTGGTGGCTCGTGTTCGCCGACTCGTTCTGGGTCTTCCTCGCCGCGTGGGCGCTGCAGGGTTTCTACGTGGTCTGGCTGCCGCTCGAGGTCGCGCTCATCTTCGACCGCGGGCGCCACACGGGCGTCGGCGCCTCGCAGACTCGCAAGGCAGCTGGTCTGCTCGTCGTGGGTCTCGAAGCCGGTGCCATCGCCGGCGCCCTGGGCGGCGCGCGCATCTTCTCGGCGTTCAACGGCGACATCGCCCTGACGCTGACGATTCCGGCCATCGCCGTGACCGTCGCGTTCTTCGTCATTCTGTTCGGTGTGCCCGAGTCGCAGCCCGTCACCGGTCGACGACTCGACACCATCGGCTTCGTGCTGCTGACGATCGCGCTGCTCACGATCACCTCGGGGCTCACGTTCTTGCGCATCAACGGGCCCGACACGTGGTGGGTCTACGCGCTCATGCTGCTCGGCGTCGTGCTGCTCTACCCCTTCGGCAAGTGGGTGCTCAAGCACCCCGACCCTGCGATCGACCTGCGCGTGCTGCGGCAGCCGAGCATGTGGCCGGTGCAGTTGACGGCCGGGCTCGTCGGCATCAGCATCCTGGGCGCCCAGGCGCCGCTCAGCACGTTCGCGGGCACCGACCCCGTCAACGGCTTCGGCCTGGGTCTCGATGCCGCCGAGCGCTCGTACATCATCGGCGCCTACCTCGTGGCGATGATCATCGGGGCGCTGCTGTTCCCGCTCGTCTCGCGCAAGACCACTCCGCGCCTCACGCTCATCGGTGCCACGCTCGTCGTCGCGATCGGCTACCTCGCCTTCCTCGTGAACAACGCCACGGCCGTCGGCGTGACGCTCAACATGGTCGTCGCAGGCATCGGCTCCGGCGCGCTCGTCGCGGCACTGCCGGCCGCCGCGGCCGCTGCAGCGCCACTCGGGCAGACGGGCATCGCCACGGGGCTCACGAACACGACCAAGACCATCGGCGGCGCCTTCGCGAGCGCGATCTTCGCCGTCGTGCTCGTGCTCGCCGCGGGTCAGGCCGTGACGGAGACCGCGTCGAGCCTGCTCGGCTACCTCGTGGTGTTCGCGATCTGCGGCGGTGCCGCGCTCGTCGCCGCGCTCGCCCTCGTGTTCGTGCCGAAGCTCGCGTTCAGCGACGCTCCGGCCGAGGAGGGCCTGCAGCCGAGCCCGACGCTGCTCTAGTCGCGCAGCTCGAGCGGGCCGCGCACGATCTTGTGCTGAGCGGCCTGCGCGACGGGCCGCACGGTGATCTCGTCGAGGTTGACGTGCGCCGGAGTCTCGAGCGCGTGCACGATGAGCGCCGCCATGTCCTCGGCGGTCAGCGGATGCTCGACCCCCGCATAGAGCGCGTCGACCTTGTCGCGGTCGCCGCCGAAGCGGTTGAGCGCGAACTCGTCGGTCTTGACCATGCCGGGCGCGAGCTGCATGACGCGCAGCGGTTCACCCGCGAGCTCGAGGCGCAGGGCGCCCATCATGCCGCGCAAGGCGAACTTGGCGGCGTTGTAGCCGCCGCCGCTCTCGTAGGCCACCTGCCCGGCGGTCGAGGTGACGGCGAGGATGTCGCCGACGCCGCGCTCGCGGGCGCCTGCGCGCAGGGCGGGCAACAGCGCGCCGATGACGCGCTGCGCGCTCAGCACGTTGATGTCGAACATGCGCATCCAGTCTCGGGCGTCGGCGGTCTCGACCGAGTCGGTGCCGATCGCTCCGCCGGCGACCGTCACGATGGCGTGAATCGGGCTGGTCGCGGCGATGTGGTCGCGCAGGGCATCCACCGCCGGCTGATCGGTGAGATCGGCCACGACGGTCTCGCACCCGCACTCCGCGGCAAGTGCCGCCAGGCGATCGGCACGACGGGCGACGGCGACGACCTGCCAACCGCGCGTGCACAGGCGGCGCACGGTCGCGGCGCCGATGCCCGAGCTGGCTCCGGTCACGACCGTACGCAGCGGGCCGGCGAACGCTGACGACTCTGACGGTGCGACTGTGCTCATGAGCCTCACGCTACCGGGCGCTAGCCTGGGGCGGTGACGACGCCCGCCCCTGAGCAGCCCGTGCGCGAGCGACCCGCGACCGGGCGCATCGCCTACTGGGACAACGTGCGCTTCATCGCCATCGCGCTCGTCGTCATCGGGCACGCGATTCAGCGGCTCACCGCCGACAATGACGCGGCGTTCGCGCTGTACCTGATCATCTACTCGTTCCACATGCCGCTCTTCGCGATCGCGAGCGGATGGTTCTCGAAGGCCTCTCCGCCCGACGCGGTCGCGCTGCAGCGGCTCATGACCGCGATCGTGATTCCGTACCTGATCTTCGAGACGATCTGGACAGCCGTGCGGTTCATCGTGCAGGGTGGCGCCACGCTCAACCCCACGACCGCCTCGTGGACGCTCTGGTTCTTGCTCGCGCTCGCGATCTTCCGCCTCGTGCTGCCGTACCTGGCGCGACTGAAAGAGCCCGTGCTGTGGGTCGTCGTGCTCGGCGTCGGCATCGGGGTCGGCTACTGGCCCAACGTCGACGACACGTTCTCGCTCGCACGCGCCCTCGGGCTGCTGCCGTTCTTCGTGCTCGGCTGGCGCGCGCGCGAGTGGGGGCTCGGCGAGCTCTGGCTCGGCGGTCATCGGCTGAGCGACCGCCTCGACGGCACCCCGCGCACGGTGCTGCGCATCGCGGCCGCGAGCCTGCTCATCGCGTGGTCAGTCGTCATCGTCGTGGGCCTGGAGCACTGGCGCGCGGTCGACCTCAGGCTCTGGCTGTTCTACACCGAGCACTTCGCTGCCTTGGATGCTCCCCAGTGGTGGGCCGGCATCATCAGGCTCGGTCTGCTCGTGCTGACGACGGCTCTCTGCGCGGCGGTGCTCGTGCTCGCACCGCGTCGCACCACCGTGTTCACGTCGTTCGGCGGCGCCACGCTCTACGTCTACCTGCTGCACACGTTCGCGCTCTACCCGATTCGCGAGTCGGGGGTGCTCGGCGGCGAGAACTCGGGCTGGCCCTGGCTCGTCGGCATGATCGTGCTCGCGATCATCATCGCCGTGGTGCTCTCGACACCGCTCGTGCGGCGCCTGGCCCGGCCGCTCGTCGAGCCGCGGGTCGAGTGGCTGTTCCGCCGCGAGCGCTGAGCGGGCATCCGTCGGCGACGACCGGCGCGCATTACGGCGCGTGACGCGCGCCGTTGACCCGCCGTCGGGGGCGACGTACCGTCGAGGCGACCCACCCGCGACGCAAGGAGCCCTCATGGCCGACCCCTACAAGTTCGAGACGCTGCAGATTCACGCCGGAGCGCAGCCCGACCCGGTGACGAACGCGCGGGCGACGCCGATCTACCGCACGACGGCCTACGTCTTCAACGATGCCGAGCACGCCAAGAATCTGTTCGCGCTCGCCGAGTTCGGCAACATCTACACGCGCATTCAGAACCCGACGCAAGACGTCGCCGAGCAGCGCATCGCCGCGCTCGAGGGCGGCACGGCGGCACTGCTGCTGGCCTCGGGCCAGTCGGCGACGACCTACGCGGTGCTCAACATCGCGCAGGCGGGCGACCACATCGTCTCGTCGTCGTCGATCTACGGCGGCACCTACAACCTCTTCACCTATACGCTCGCGAAGCTCGGTATCGAGGTCACGTTCGTCGAGAATCAAGACGACGCCGACGAGTGGAAGGCCGCGATCCGCCCGAACACGAAGCTGCTCTTCGCCGAGACCGTGGGCAACCCGAAGATCAACATTCTCGATATCGAGAAGGTTGCCGGGGTCGCACACGGCGCAGGCCTGCCGCTCATCGTCGACAACACGATCGCGACGCC
>SXMG01000001.1 GCA_005778835.1 Actinomycetota bacterium | reverse complement strand
GTTGGCCTGGATCTGCTCCCAGAGCTTCTCGGCGCCGCGGCGGGCGAGCGTGCGCTCTTCGCGCACGGGGCCGCGCAGCGCGACGACGTCCTCGGCGGTGTAGTCGCGGCGCACGCCGTTCCAGCGGGCGTCGGTCTTCCAGCGGGTCTCGAGCTCGGCGGCGGTCTCGGTCTGGTCGCCCGGTCGGTTCGTGGTCATGAGGTGCTCCTGAAGGTCGGTGGTTCGAGGTCGTGTGAGCAACTCTGTGTGAAGAACAACACCCGCAACCGGCTCTCGAGGACTGAAATACCTGCGGATTTCAGTTGCGCCGAAATTCACGCCGTGCCAGGCTCGCCAGATGCTCGAATCGACGACCACCGGCCCGCAGTCTGAAGACGTGCTCGATCCTCTGACCCTCGGCCACCGCATCCGCGCCCTGCGCACGGGCGCCGGCCTGACCCTCGCCGAGGTCGCCGAGGCCATCGGCATCGCCACCTCGCACTTGAGCGTGCTCGAGAACGGAAAGCGCGAGGCGAAGCTCAGCGAGCTGCAGGCGATCGCGCGGGCCGTCGGCGCGAGCCTCGACGACCTGCTCAGCGTCGAACCGCTCACCGGGCGCGCGGCGCTCGAGGTCGAGCTCGCGCGGGTGCAGAGCGGTCCGCTGTTCGCGAGTCTGGGCATCCCGCCCCTGCCGCTGCGCAAGAGCGTCAGCGACGAGGCGATCGAGACGGTGCTCGCCCTGCACGCCGAACTGCAGCGCGTCCACAGCGAACGTGCCGCGACGCCGGAAGAGGCCCGGCGAGCGAACACCGAGCTGCGCCGCACCATGCGCGCGCGCGGCAACTACTTCGGTGAGCTCGAGAAGCAGGCCGCACAGCTGCTGAAGGCCGTCGGGCACGAGGGCGGCCCGCTCTCGCAGCGCCTCGCCGCCGAGCTCGCCACCCACCTCGGCTTCACCCTGCACTACGTCGGCGACCTGCCCGCCTCGACGCGCTCGGTCACCGACCTCGAGCACGGGCGCATCTACCTTCCCGTCAACAATGCCCCGGGTCGGGATGCCCGCACGACGCTCCTGCAGGCGCTCGCCGGTCACGTGCTCGGGCGGTCGGAGCCGCACGACTACGCCGAGTTCCTCCACCAGCGCGTCGAGACCAACTATCTGGCCGCCGCACTGCTCATTCCCGAGGCCGACGCCGTGACCTTCCTGCAGCGCGCCAAAGAGCGCCGCGAGCTCGCCGTCGAAGATCTGCGTGACGCCTTCGCGGTGTCGTACGAGACGGCTGCGCACCGCTTCACGAATCTGGCGACCGAGCACCTCGGCATTCCGGTGCACTTCTTGAAGGTGTCGTCGCAGGGCGTGCTGTCGAAGGCCTACGAGAACGACTCGGTGCAGTTTCCGACGGATGCCCTCGGCGCGGTCGAGGGGCAGCTCGTGTGCCGCAAGTGGTCGGCGCGCCAGGTCTTCGACGAGCCCGACCGCTTCAGCCCGTACCACCAGTACACCGACAAGCCCACGGGCACCTACTGGTGCACCTCGCGCATCGAGTCGGGGGCTGGCGGCGACTTCTCGATCTCGGTCGGCACGCCGTTCGCGCACGTCAAGTGGTTCCGCGGGCGCGAGACCGATCGGCGCGGGGCGTCGACGTGCCCCTCGCCGGAGTGCTGCCGCACCGCCCCCGAGTCGCTGGCCGCCCGCTGGTCGGGGCGCGCGCGGCCGCAAGCGCGCATCCCCGTCAGCCTGCTCGCGACGCTGCCGACCGAGTCATTTCCGGGTGTCGATCAGACCGAGGTGCTCGGCTTCCTCGAGCGCCACGCGCCGAGCGGCGGTGCTGCGTGAGGTTCACGATCGACGCGAGCGCGGCGACGCCGCCGTTCGAGCAGCTGCGCGTGCAGGTGCGCGACGCCGTCGCGGCGGGCGAGCTCGCCGCGGGGGCCAAGCTGCCGACCGTGCGAGCGCTGGCCGACGAGCTGGGGCTCGCCGTCAACACCGTCGCGCGCGCCTACCGCGAGCTCGAGACCGACGGCCTCATCGAGACGCGGGGCCGCGCCGGCTCGTTCGTCGCGCCGCAGGGCGATGCCGGGCGACAGCGGGCGCAGCTCGCCGCGCGCGAGTTCGTCGACCGCGCTCGGCGGCTCGGCCTCGACGACGCGGACGCGCTCGACCTGGTGCGCGCCGCCCAGCGCGGCTGAGCATCCGAATCGCTCACTACCGGAGGCGCGACCGCAGCCGCACCACCGGCCTGAGCGCCCGGATCGACCGCGCGCGCACGGCACCCCACCACAGCCCGGCGCCGTAGGCGAGGTCGTCGAGCCGGCGCGCGACTGCAAACGTCAGCAGGCCCATGCCGGTCTCGGTGCGACGATGCTCGTAGACCGCGTCAGCGACGGCGGCGACGACGGTCGCCCGACGGAGCCGCCGTGACGCGAACGAGCCGACCACCGCGAGCGGCCACCAGTGACGGGTCAGCAGCTCAGCGCTCTGCGCGGCGGCGGCGAGCGCCCCCTGGCCGGTGAGCCGCAGGGCGATGCGCGCTCGGTCGGGCGTGGGCCGCAAACGCGAGCCGATGCGCACGGCAGCGACGGCGGCGGCCCCGACGGCGACGGGCAGCGACCAGCGCCGCTGGGCCAGCAGGGCACCGACGAACACGAGGGTCCACGGCGTGTAGACGGCGGGCGCGACGGTGTCACCGTGGCGCGCGGCGAGGTCGTCGGCTCCGGTGCCGTAGTACGCCTTGCGACCGAGCCAATCGAGCACAGTGCGCCGATGCTCGTGCCGCGCCTCGACCGCGGGCTCGTAGCGCACGCGCCACCCTGCGTCGACGAGCCGCCACACGAGATCGACGTCTTCGGCTACCCGCATCCCCGGCGTGAACCCGATTCCGATGGCCTCGGTGCGCGCGACGAGGCAGGCCGCCGGCAGCCATGACACCTTCGCACCGGGGCGCACGTTCGCGGGTTCTGACCCGAGGTCGAGCGATGAGCGGGCGGCCTCGTAGCGGGTGATCCAGTTCGGCCCTTCGGCCGGTTCCAGGCCTGCCACCCGCGGAGCCACGAGCCCCACGCGCGGGTCGCTGAAGTGCCGCAGCAGCAGCGGCAGAGTGTCGGCATCGATCACCATGTCGCTGTCGATGAACGCCACGAACGGGGTGGTGACGGCGGCGAGTCCCGCGTTGCGCGCGCCGGCCGGACCGACGTTCTGTCGCAGCGCGATGAGTCTTCCTCCGTGCTGCTCGACGACGCGGCGCACCGCCGTGGGCCGCTGCGAGGCATCGTCGACGACGATCACCGGCACCGACGCCGGGATGCTCGCCAGCAGCCGCGCGACCGCCTCGGGCCGATCGTGCGCAGGCACGACCACCGTCACGGCTGCGAGTGGCTCCCCCGCCGCCGAGCCGTGAGGATCAGGCAGCTCGGCCACCACGGGGTCGGCGATGCCCGCCTCGAGCAGCCGCTCGGCGAGCGCCGCACTCGCGGCGGAGCGAACGACGAGGCGGTCGCGGTGGGCTCGGTCGGGCTCGAGCAGAGCCCGTGCGAGGGCGGTCAGGTAGAGCACCCGGGTCGGAACCCCTCCGACGAGCGTCGCGCCGCGATCGGCAACGTGGGTGCGCCGGTTGAGTCGCACGACGAAGCCGTCGGGCAGTCGCCCGCTCACCACTCCGCTCGCAGTAGACCGCGCGCACCGATGCTCCACTTTTCGATGCGGCCGACGGCATCGTCGACGAGTGCCGCGAGCAGGGCGCGCCCTTCTGCCGCGGTCGCACCGCGAGGGTCACCGAGCACTCCAGTGGGCGTCACCTCGCGCAATCGTCCCGCTTCGAGCTCGCCCATGAGTTCGGCGAGCGGAGTCGTCGCGCCGACCACGTCGTCGAAGGGGCCGACGCGCGTCGGCTCGAGGTGCAGCATGAGGGCGGTCTCGAGTCGTCCGGCGTGCGCGTCGGCAGGCGGGTCGATCGTCGCCGGCGCGCCGCACGCCAGCCAGGCCACGTCATGGCCTTCGCCGCGCAGAGTCGGCACGACCTCCGACAGCACCGGCGCGTTGCCGCCGTGCCCGGTCACCAGAGCGACTCGCGGCGCCCACGTGCGCGCCGAGCGCACGAGCTCGACCAGCAGCATGCGCAGTGCATCCCGACCGATCGAGAGTGTGCCCGCGAACTGCTGGTGCTCTCCGCTCGAACCGTATGCCAGCACCGGGGCGACGACCGCGCCGAGTCGCGCACCCGCCGCCTGCGCCACCGCCGCCGCGATGCGCGCATCGACGTCGAACGGCAGGTGCGGCCCGTGCTGCTCGGTCGAACCGAGTGGCACGATCACCAGGGGCTGGGCCGGGATGCCCGGCCAGGGCGTCTCGTCGAGTCGCGTCACGCCGCCACCGTACCGCGGTCGACCCGCCTGGCGACGAGTGCCGTGCTCAGCGGATCTTCTCGAAGCCCTCGGGCACGTAGATGTCGTCGCGCGAGAGCTCGCCGAGCGATCCACGACCGAGGCCGAGCAGTGCCGAGTCGATGCCGTTGCGCATGACGTCGAGCACGTTCTCGACCCCCGCCTGCCCGTTGGCGGCGAGGCCCCACAGGTAGGCGCGGCCGATCATGACGGCCCGAGCGCCCAGCGCGACCGCCTTGACGACGTCAGAACCGCGGCGCACGCCGCCGTCGAGCACGATCTCGATCTGATCGCCCACCGCCTCGGCGATGCCCGGCAGCATGCGGATCGGCGCAGGAATCGTGTCGAGGTTGTTGCCGCCGTGGTTCGAGACCGAGATCGTCGTCGCGCCGATGTCGATCGCGCGCTTGGCGTCGTCGATGCGGCCGACGCCCTTGAGCATGAACGGGCCGTCCCACTGGTCGCGCAGCCACTTCACGTCGTCCCAGCTGGGCGGCGGCGTTCCCATCCACTCGCCGTAGGCGCCGAAGAACGTCGGCGGCTCTCCGCCCGCCTTCGGCTTCAGGTTCGGCGCCTTGAGATCGGGAATGCGGAAGGTCTTCGCGAAACTCCACAGCCACGGGATGCGCGGCAGAGCGTGCGGGGCGAAATTGATCGCAGCGCCCAGCGTGAGCTTCTCGGGAATCTGCGGGCTTCCCCAGTCGCGCCCGTGCGAGAACGACCAGTCGAGGGTCGCGATGAGACCCTTGGCTCCGGCCGCTTTCGCGCGTTCGAGGCGGTGCACCATCTCGTCGCGCTCTCCGCTCCAATACACCTGAAAGAGCGTGTTGGCGTTCGCCGCGACGACATCTTCGACCGCTTTCGACGCGAACGAACTGAGCCCCATGATCGTGCCTCGGTTGGCGGCCGCTCGGGCGACGGCGACCTCGCCCTGCGGGTGCACGGCCTGAACTCCGGTGGGCGAGATGATCACGGGCATCGCGATATCGATGCCCATCACCGAGGTCGACAGGTCGCGCTGCGCGTGGTGGTCGGCGATGCGCGGGGCGAAGCCCAGCTCGCTGTAGGCGGCAATGTTGTCGTCGAGGGTGACGCCCTTCTCCGATCCGGCGATCAAAGCACCGTAGACCGGGCTAGGCAGCCGCTTCTTGGCTCGACGCTGCGCCTCGGCGACGGTCTCGAACCAGGCGTTTCTGCTCATCGTTCTCTCTCTTTCTCGGTGGTGCGGGCGGGTCGCGCGTCAGCGGCTCAGGCTACGACGCGAAGATGCGGGTGAGGGCGGTCGCGACATCACGATGCGTCAGCACGGTCTGCATGACACCACGGCCGGCCCGCGTCAGTTCGCGAGCGAGGTCGGTGTCGTGCTCGCCGCTCAGGTCGAGCATGACGTCGAGTCGGGGCAGCAGGGCAGCAATGGGCCGCGGGTCTGGGCCGGCGTTGTGCACGCAGTCTGACAGCAGCAGCACCCGGGCATCGCGCGCAGGCCGCTTGCGCAACTCTTTCGCGGCCAGCTCGAGCGGAAAACCCACGTTCGTGAGTCCCCGTGTCGGAATGCTCGTCAGCAGATCGAGCAGCCGGTCGGGGCTCTGATGCTGGCCGAAGGTCTGCAGGACGGCGGCATCCGACCAGAACGCGATGAGTGCCAGGTCGTCGTTCGCCAGCTCGCCGGCGAGAGCGCCGACGATCGCCGCTGCCGTGCGAATCCTCTCGCCCTTCATAGAACCCGACACGTCGACGACGAGCACGAGCGAACGGCGCGTTCGCACGCGCTCGCGCACGATGATGTCTTCGTCGTCGGGCACCGGTTTCTCGGCGAGCATCTCGATCGTCTTGTCGAGGTCGATCTCGTCGCTGCCGCGCCGATAGGGAACACTCGCGAGCGCTCCTGATCCGCGCTGCGACCGCGAGTCTTTCTTCGGTCGCGGAATCATGAGCCTCGACGCGATCTGCCGCGCCAGTGCGCGCACGGCCGGGTCGAGGGTTCCGGTCGCGTCGATCGGCACCAGCTCGGCGACTTCGTCGGTGAACCCCTCTGCCGTGCCTCCCGCGCGCTGCTTCTGGTGCCCTGGTTGAGTCCCCGGACGCGCGCGGAACACCATGCCGGCCCCGCCCTGCCCCGGCTCGAAGACCGTCGGCTTCTGGTCGAGCTGCTTCGGAGTGCGCGGGAGGGGTCGACTGGGCGTGGTCGATCGCTGACCGGGCCGCTTGCGCTGAATCGGCGACTCGACCTGCAGTTCTCTTCATCCCGGCTCAGCCAATGCCGGGTCGAGCACGAAGTGGTCTTGCCAGATCTCGCGCAAGACGGCTTCGGGCGAAATGTCGACGGCTTCGTCGATGTGGATGCGCCCCGACAGCGACACGACCATCGAGTCGAAGACGAGCTCGGGGTAGCGCGAATCGTCGGTCGCTTCGATCGAGCGCAGCTCGGCGAGCTGCACCGCCACCGCGACGAGGTCGATGGCGCCGCGCACGCTCGACCCCTGTCGGACATACGGATGCTCGCGCGTCGCGCGCGTCACGGCGACGGCGTCGGCCACGAGCCGGTCGGCGAGCGCCCCCTCGGGCTTCGCCCGCAAATGCACGATGCGCTCTTCGGCCTCGGCGTTCTGGTAGTCGACCGACAGACGGTTGAGCCGGTCGGTGATCGACGACGACAGCTTGGTGGTGCCGACGTTGTCGTAGGGGTTCATCGAGGCGATCACGCGAAAGGTCGGCAGTGCCTCGATCATGCCCACCCGCGGAATAGCGAGCCTGCGGTCGGCCATCGCCGTCAGCAGCGTGTTGAGGGTGTCGTCGGGGGCTCTGTTGAACTCTTCGATGTAGAGAAAGCCGCCGGTCTGCATGGCCTCAGTCAACGGGCCCGCCACGAAGTTGTCGGGCGAATAGTCTTCGCGCAGCACGCGCGACGGATTGTGATGCCCCACCAGTTTCGCCGGCGTGAGGTCGGCGTTGCCCTCGACGAACATGAGCGGAATCCCCCACTCGTCGGTGATGGCCTTCAGCATCGTCGTCTTGCTCGTTCCTGGCGGGCCCTCGAGCACGATGTCTCGGCCGGCCGCGACGGCCGCGAGCGTGAGTTCGACCTCACGCTCGCGGCCGACGAGGTGCTCAGCGACCCGTTGCCGACTCGCCGAGACGGTGGATTCAGGGGTCACTGGACCATCGTTCCGGCGTCGACCGGCAGGGTGACGCCCGTGATGTAGCGGGCTTCGTCGGAAGCGAGGAACACCATCGCGTTCGAGATGTCGTACGACTCGAGCATCTCGATGCCCATGGGATTCATCTGCTTTGCCGCTTCGGCGAAGTCGGCTGCCGTCGGATTCTCGAGGTCGGGCCGGAACAGACGCGCAATGGTGTCGTTAGTCACCATCACGGTGTTCACCGAGCCGGGGTGCACCGAGTTCACGCGGATGTGGTGGGGCGCGAGCTCGAGCGCGAGGGTACGCATGAGCCCGACGACCGCGTGCTTCGACGCCACGTAGTGCGCGAAGTTCGGGTAGCCCATGAGCCCGGCGACCGAGCTCGTGATGATGATCGACCCGCCGTTCTCGTTCTTCTTCAGGTGCGGAATGGCCGCCTTCGCCGTGCGCCAGACTCCCGCAACGTTGATGTCGAGGGTGTCCATGAAGATGTCGTCCTCCATGTCTTCGGCGAGCGACGGCGCGGTGAACACGCCGGCGTTGCCGAGCACGACGTCAAGGCGACCGAGCTGCGCGACGCCCTCGTCGACGGCGGCCTTCACGGCGGCCATGTCGCGCACGTCGGCCTTGGTCGCGACGATGCGTCGGTCGAGTGCTTCGACCTGCCGCACCGTCTCGTCCATGTCCGCCTGCGTCGCGGGCGCCGATGGCGAGCCCTTGATCTCATCGAGCAAATCGAAGCCGATCACGTCGGCGCCTTCTTCGGCAAACCTCAGTGCGTGACTGCGTCCCTGGCTGCGGGCGACGCCCGAGATGAGTACGACTTTTCCGTCCAACCGTCCCATGGTGGGTTTCCTTTCTGTGATGGTGGATGCCTGGGTCTGCGGTCTCCCGCAGACCCAGGCGGGGTGCGGCTGCGCGCCGCGACTACTTGATGACCGCTCCGGCGTCGACCGGAAGCGTCACGCCGGTGACATAGCGCGCCTCGTCGGAGGCGAGCCAGACCATGGCGTTGGAGATGTCGACCGACTCGACCCATCCGATCGGCAGTGCGTTCATGACTTTCGCCGCTTCGACGAAGTCATCGGCCGTCGGGTTCTCGAGGTCGGGGCGGAACAGCTTGAACGTCGCCTCGTTGTTGACCATCGGCGTGTCGACCGTGGTCGGATGAATCGAGTTGACGCGGATGCTGTCGGAAGCGAGCTCGAGCGCGAGCGTGCGCATGAGGCCGACGACACCGTGCTTGGCCGCGACGTAGTGGCCGACATTGGGGTAGGCCATGAGTCCGGCGGCCGAACTGGTCATGATGATCGAACCTCCTCGTCCACCCGCCTTGATGTGGGGAATGGCCGCTGCGCACGAACGCCAGACTCCGGTGAGGTTGATGTCGACCATGTCGACAAAGGCCTCCTCGGTGAGCGACTCTGCCGGCCCCATGAACGTCGAGACCCCGGCGTTGGCGATCACGACGTCGAGTCGGCCGAGCTGGGCAACGCCGTCGTCGACGGCCTTCTTCACCTGCGCAAGACTGCGCACGTCGGCCTTCGTCGCGACGATGCGACGGTCGAGAGCTTCGACCGCGGCAACCGTCTCATCCATGTCTGCCTGAGTGGCGGGCGGCGACGTGCTGCCCGCGATCGGTTCGACGACGTCGATGCCGATGATGTCAGCGCCCTCTTCAGCGAACCGGATCGCATGACTGCGACCCTGCCCTCGCGCGACGCCGGTGATGAAGACCACTTTTCCGTCTAAACGCCCCATTGCGTTCTCCTTTCTGGTGGGTTCCCCGGTTCCCGCGGCTGCGGACCGGGGTGGTGCGACGGGGGCGGCGCACCGCCCCCGTCAGGGCTCAGCAGCTGATCAGCACACGACCATGCCAGCGTCGACCGAGACCTGCGTGCCGGTGACGAACTTCGCCTCGTCAGAAGCGAGCCAGAGCACGGCGTTGGCCTGGTCGACGGGCTCAGTCGTCGTCTCGGGCAGCACCCCGTAGCCGCCCATGACGATGCCGGGGTTCTTCTCGATGTACTCGGGGAAGGCCGCGCCCATGCCGCCCATGGCGGTGTTGACGCCGCCCGGGTGCAGCGTGTTGACGCGGATGCCGAAGCGGCCCAGCTCGAGCGCATAGGCCTTGCCGAGCCCCGTGACACCGTGCTTCGCCGCGATGTAGGCCGTGAGGAAGGGCAGTGCGACGAGGCCGGCCGCCGAGCTGGTGAGGATGATCGAGCCGCCACCGCGCGCCTTCAAGTGCGGTACCGCGGCCTGCACGGTGTGCCACACGCCCGTGAGATTCGTGTCGATCGTGTTCTTCCAGATTTCCGGCGTCGTGCTCTCAGAGTCGGCGATGATGCAGATGCCGGCGTTGCCGACGACGATGTCGAGGCCGCCGAGCTTCGCCACTCCGTCGTCGACGGCGGCCTGCAGCGCGGCCATGTCGCGCACATCCGCCTGATGCGCCACAATGCGACGGTCGAGCGCCTCGATCTGCTTCACGGTCTCGGCGAGGTCCTCGGGAGTCGCCGGCGGGTACTGCAGGTCGGGCACAGGTGCGCAGAGGTCGATGGCGATGATGTCGGCGCCCTCTTCTGCCAGTCGCAGTGCGTGGGCACGCCCTTGACCTCGTGCTGCTCCGGTGACGAACGCTACTTTTCCTGATACACGCCCCATCGCGTGCCTCCTTCGGTGATCGGTTGTGAAGGTGTGGTGCCGCGAACCGCGCGGCGCGGTGTTCGCGGCAGTTAGTGAGCGCCCCCGCAGGCGCAGTCGTTCGACACCGTGGGCGCGAAGCCGGCCAGAGGGCTCTCGGCGCAGGCATGCACGGGGGCGGCCCCGGGGCGACGCACGCTGAGGGTGAGGGGAACGGGCCCTGTCGAGCCGCGCGGCCGGGGCGGCGACGTGCGGTGCGAGTGGTCGCCCGTGGGCTTCGGCACCGCATCCGTCGACCGCTCAGCCAGCAGTTGCTCGCCGAAGCCGCGCACGCACTCGGGGTCGGGGCCGTCGATCGGCAGTCCGGTGAAGAACTTGGCCGCCATGCAGCCGCCGCGGCACGAGTCGTAGAACGAGCAGCTGCCGCATGCGCCTCCTCCGGTGGGTTCGCGCAGGCGCTGGAAGAGTTCGCTCTCGCGCCAGACCGCCTCGAATCCCCCTGGCTCGCGAATGCTGCCGGCGAGGAACTCGTCGTGGATAGCGAACGGGCACGCGTAGACATCACCGATGGGATCGATGAGGCACACAACCCGGCCGGCGCCGCACAGGTTCAAGCCGGGCAGCGCCTCTCCGAACGCCGAAAGGTGGAAGAACGAGTCGCCGGTGAGCACGCCGTCGCCGTGGGCGACGAGCCAGTCGTACAACTCGCGCTGCTGGTGCGGCAGCGGGTGCAGGTCGTCCCACACGTCGGCACCACGCCCGCTCGGCCGCAGCCGGGTGAGGCGCAGCTGGGCGTCAAAGCGATCGGCGATGGCCTTGAACTCATCGAGTTGCGGAATGTTCTCGCGCGTGCAGACGACCGAGATCTTGAAGCCGCTGAAACCTGCGTCGGCGAGGTTCTGCATGGCGCGCATCGCCAGGTCGTACGAGCCAGGGCCGCGCACACGGTCGTTGACCTCGGCCGTGGCACCATCGAGCGAGATCTGCACGTCGACGTAGTCGCTCGCGGCGAGACGCTGTGCGACGTCGGGCGTGATCTTCACGCCGTTCGTCGAGAACTTCACTCCGACCTGGTGCGCAGTGGCATAGTCGACGAGCTCCCAGAAGTCGCTGCGCACGGTGGGCTCACCGCCGCCGATGTTCACATAGAACACCTGCATGCGCTGCAACTCGTCGATGATGCCCTTGCATTCGTCGGTGGTCAGCTCGCGCGGGTCGCGGCGGCCCGAGCTCGAGAGGCAGTGGCTGCACGACAGGTTGCAGGCGTAGGTGAGCTCCCATGTCAGGCAGATCGGTGCATCGAGACCGCGCTCGAAGTGACCGATGAGGGTGCTCGACGTGCGAGCGGCCGACGTCGGCAGGGCCGTGGTCGAGGCCGGGGCGACGAGCGTCATGCCGCCACCTCGCTCGCTGCGTGCTGCTGCAGCATCGTCGACCGCACGAGGGTTGCGACCGCGCGCCGATAGCGCTCGATGTGCGCGTCGGGCACGCCGGCCACGGCAAGCGCCTCATCCAACGTGCGAGTTCCGTCGCAAGCCTGCACAACCTCGAGCAGCATGAGGTCTTTCAGAAAGCTCAGCTGACGCGTGCCGAAGTGGTACAGCAGAGCTCCGAAGGGTTCGGGTCGAATCGAGACCCTGGGGTGAACGACGAGCGTGCTATCCAGAGTGACGGCGTCCATGAGGGCCTAGTAGACGCCGCACATTCCGTCGATCGAGACTTCTTCGACCAGCGATTCCTCTTCGACGAGCTCGTCGACGACCGCGGGAGTGGGGGTACCGGGAACGCTCATGGCATGCTCCTTTGCAACGAGTCTCTGACACAGCTGTCAGAGATGGCCAATGATCAGTACTGTATTGGCACTCAGTGCCGAAGGGAAGAGGGCGGTGACGAACGGTGAGTGAACTCATAGCAGGAGCGTCGAATCCGGTCGTGCGCATCGGCCGCCACCCCGCCACCACGCATGCGGAGATCAGCCACACGGGCCTTCGGCTGTTCATCGATCGCGGGTTCGACCGGGTCACCGTCGACGAGATCGCCAGCGCGTGCGGCATCGGGCGCCGCACGTTCTTCCGCTACTTCCCCTCGAAGAACGATCTGCCCTGGGGTCAGTTCGACGACATGCTGCGGGGCATGCGCGATCACCTGCACTCTCTTCCGCGCAGCCTTCCGTTGCGGGATGCCCTCCGCATCGCCATCGTCGTCTTCAACCACATTCCGGCCGACGAGCTGCAGTACCACCGCGAGCGCATGACGCTGCTGCTCACGGTGCCCTCCCTCGTCGCGCACTCCACGATCCGCTATGCCTCCTGGCGACAGGTCATCGCCGACTTCGTCGCCGAGCGCCTGGGCGGCTCGCCCGGCGAGCTTCGACCGCAGACCATCGCCTGGGTGTGCCTGGGGGTGTCGATCGCCGCCTACGAGCAGTGGCTGGCCCATCCCGATGCCTCGCTCAGCGACTTGCTCGACGAAGGCTTTCTCGCCGCGCGCGACCTCATGCTGCTCGACGAGTCCGGCCCCCCGTGATGACTCCCGCGCTGCCCGACGTGCTCGTCGTCGGAGCAGGCGGATCGGGTGCTCCGCTGGCAGCGCGCCTCGCCGAGCGCGGGCTGTCGGTACTCGTGCTCGAAGCGGGGCCCGTGCCGGCGCCTCGCGAGACGCGCGATGCGTCACGTCTCGCCGCGGCGATGCCGGGTCATCCACTTGCCTTCTCGTACCCCTCTGAGCTCACGAGTGGTCGGCCGCACACAGTGACGCGCGGCCGGGTATCTGGTGGTTCGACGGCGATCAACGGGGCCTACTTTCGACGCCCCAGAGCACACGATCTCGACCGCTGGGCCGCCGAGAGTGGCGACGAGCGCTGGAGCGCATCGAGCACCGCTGCGATCTGGCCCCGCATCGAGAACGACCGCGAGTTCGGCGGCACGGCGGGGCACGGGTCTCAGGGGCCCATGCCGGTGTCGCGAGCAGACCTCTCCCACCCTGTCAGCGCGGCTCTCGTCTCGGCCGGTCTCGCCGCAGGGCTGCCCCTCGAGCCCGACAAGAACTCCAGCCCCGACGCGAACCCCGGCGTAGGAGCGACTCCCACGAACACACACGATGGCGAGCGCTGGAGCACGGCCCGCGCCTATCTCGATCGTGCGGTCGATACCCATGGGGCACCTGCACGCCTCGACGTGCGCGGCGGACACCACGTGGTCTCGGTCATGCTCGAGCACGGGCGTGCCGTCGGAGTGCGCGCACTCGTGACAGGTCGCATCGAGTCGTTTCGCGCTGGGCTCGTCGTGCTCAGCGCGGGTGCCATCGCCACACCGCACCTGCTGCTCATCAGCGGCATCGGGCCCGCAGCGATGCTGCGCGACCGCGACCTCCCCGTCGTGCACGACTCACCTGCGGTGGGCGCGAGACTGAGCGATCACCCGAACCTCGACCTGCGCTTCACGGTGCCAGCGTCGATTCACCGCCACCGTGTCGAGATTCCGCTCGGTGTCGCCCTGCATGCCTCCACCGGGCTGGGAGCAGAGGTGGTAGCGGGCGACATCGAGGTGCTGTCGTTCCTGCGTCCACTCTCGGGAATGCTGGGCACCGACCCGCTCGACAACCACCTGAGTCTGCTGGTCTCGACGCTGCGTCACGACGCTCGCGGTCACCTCGCCCTTGACCCGGTCGACGTCAGCGCGCCGCCGCACGTGCGCTTTCACTACGCCGAGACCGAGATCGATCGAGCTCTTCTTCGCTCCGCGGCCCGGTTCGCAAGCGCACTTCTCACCAGCGACCCGATGCGCGAGCTGGGCGCGAGGTCCGAGCATGCGAACCTCACTGCTCTCGACGACCGTGAGCTCGATGCCTGGGTGCTCGCGCACCTGTCGACGGCCCTTCACACGTGCGGCACCACGGCGATGGGCTCTGATCCCACGACGTCGGTCGTCGATGGTCGCGGTGCGGTGCACGGGGCGCGGAGCCTGCACGTCGCCGATGTGGGCATGCTGCCGAGTACTCCGACGGGTGGCCCGGCCGCCAGTGCCGTGCTCATCGGCGAGGTCATCGCCGAGGCTCTAGCGAGCTAGAGCTCGACCTCGGCCAGCGCCGGAAACGGGTTGCCGAAGCGGTGCACCGTCATCGACACGGCCTGCTCGCGCAGGAAGGGCAACAGCTCGACGCGGCCCGCGGCCGTCACCGGCCCTGACCAGATGGCGACATCGGGGTCGCCGTCGAGCGACTCGTGCAGGGCGCGTGCCACGGCTGCGCCGTCGGGCGCGATGAGGCGGATGCGGGCGGGGCGGGCATCCCGCATGCGCTCGGCGAACCGCGCATCCGCTTCGATCGCGATCGAGGCCGCGCGCAGTGTCGAGGTGCCCGTGTCGAGCAGCGCGAGCAGACTCGCGGGCAGCGGGGTCGCGCTGCTGATCTCGACGCGCGACCCGGCGCGAGCCGCAGCGAGCAGCACCCGCACGAGGTCGTGCATCGTCGCGCCCTCGGCCGCGCGCACGGTCACGCGGGTCGGGCGGTACCGCAGGACGTTGCGCTCGACGACGTGCGCGACCGAGCCGCCGAGCTCGCTCGCATCGCGCGCGATGCCGAACTCGTCGTCCCAGGCGTGCTGGTCGCTCACGGCGCCGGCGCGCGCGGCATCGAAGCCCGCGAAGTCCATGCCGGGCTGGCTCGCCTCGAGCACGGCGCGCACGCCGCGGTCGAGGCCGCGCAGGCTCAGCGATTCGCGGGGCTCACGCGGCACGGGCGCAAAGGTGCCGAAGTTCATGACGTACGACGGGCCGCCGGCCTTCGTCGAGCCGCCGACGCTCGAGCGCTTCCAGCCGCCGAACGGCTGGCGGCGCACGATCGCGCCCGTCGTGCCGCGGTTGACGTAGAGGTTGCCCGCCTGCACCTGGTCGAGCCAGTGCTCGACCTCATCGGCGTCGAGCGAATGCAGGCCTGCCGTGAGACCGAACGGCGTGGCGTTCTGCAGGTCGATGGCCTCGTCGAGGTCGCGCGCACGCATGAGGCCGAGCACGGGGCCGAAGTACTCGGTCATGTGGAACTCGCTGCCGTCGGCGACGCCGCGCTTCACGCCCGGCGACCACACCGACCCCGTCGCGTCGAGGGCTCGCGGCTGCACGAGCCACTCCTCCCCCTCCGCGAGCCGGGTCAGGGCGCCGAGCAGCTTGCCGCTGGCCTTCTCGATGAGCGGCCCGACGACCGTGGTCGGGTCGAGTGCCGAGCCGACGCGCAACGTCGTGACGGCATCCACGAGCTGGCGCTCGAAGCGCTCCGACGTCGCGACCGAGCCGACCAGAATCGCGAGCGAGGCCGCCGAGCACTTCTGCCCCGCGTGGCCGAACGCCGATTTCACGAGGTCGGCGACAGCGAGATCGATGTCGGCCGAGGGCGTGATGACGATCGCGTTCTTGCCGCTCGTCTCGGCGAGAATCGGCAGCTCGGGCCGCCACGAGCGGAACAGCGCGGCGGTCTCCCACGCGCCGGTCAGTACGAGCCGGTCGACGGCCGGGTGCGCGACAAGTGCCTGCCCGATCTCGTTCTCGGGCACATCGACGTAGCGCAGCACGTCGCGCGGCACCCCGGCATCCCACAGCGCCTCGACCATGACGGCGGCGCTGCGGCGCACCTGCGGCGCGGGCTTGATGATCACGGCGCTGCCTGCGGCGAGCGCCGCGAGCACTCCCCCGGCGGGAATCGCGACGGGAAAATTCCACGGCGGCACGACGAGCGTCAATCGCACGGGCGTGAACGTCGCATCGTCGATGCGGGCCAGGTCGCGCGCGCTCTCGGCGTAGTAGTGCGCGAAGTCGATGGCCTCGCTGACCTCAGGGTCGCCCTCGGCGAGCGTCTTGCCCGCTTCGGCCGCCATCACTTCGAGCAGGTCGGCGCGGCGCGCGGCGAGCATGCGACCAGCGCGGTGCAGGATGCCCGCGCGATCGTCGACCGACCGCGCAGCCCACCCTGCGCCGGCCTCGCGAGTCTCGGCGACGATGCGCTCGATCGCGCCGACCGAGGCGACTCCGCTCGCGTCGACGAGCGCTTGCCCGCGCGTGGTGGTCTGCGCGCGCTGCAGAATGGCGCGGCCCCACTCGCGGTTGCTCGGCAGTGCCGGGTCGGTGTCGGCCGCGTTCTCGAAGCCCGAGCGCACGCCTCCCGGTACGGGCAGCGCGTCGTACTGGTCGAGGGGCCGCTCGTCGAGGCGGTTCTGCACACGGTGGCGCACGGGCGCCCCGGGTGCGGCCTCGAAGGCCGAGAGCGAGTCGCGGAAGCGCTGCTCTTCGCGCTCGAAGATCTCAGGCGAGCTCGTGAGCTCGAACACGCCCGACAAGAAGTTGTCGGTGCTCGCGTTCTCTTCGAGTCGGCGAATGAGGTAGCTGATGGCCGAGTCGAAGTCGCTCGGATGCACGACGGGCGTGTACAGCAGCAGGTGCCCGACCGTGCGGCGCACGGCGTCTGCCTGGTCGGGCGCCATGCCGAGCAGCATCTCCACCTCGACGCCCTCGGTGACCCCGCGCCCTTCGGCGAGCTTCCACGCCCACGCGATGTCGAAGAGGTTGTGGCCGGCGAGGCCGATGCGCACCGCGTCCACTCTGTCGGCGCGCAGCGCGGCGTCGAGCACGCGCTTGTAATTCGCGTCGCTGTCGCGCTTGCTGGGCAGCACGGCCACAGGCCAATCGTGCAGCGCAGCATCCACCCGCTCCATGGCGAGGTTGGCGCCCTTGACGACGCGCACCTTGATGCCCGCGCCTCCGGCAGCGCGACGCGCCTGCGCCCACGACGTGAGGCGGTCGAGCGCGGGCAGCGCCTCAGGAAGGTAGGCCTGCAGCACGATGCCGGCCTCGTAGTTCTTGAGGGCCGGCCGGTCGAGCAGCCGCTGGAACACCTCGATCGTCAGGTCGAGGTCGCGGAACTCCTCCATGTCGAGGTTCAGGAACGTGGGGTTCACGCCGAGTGCTGCGGTGTCGTAGAGCGGCGTGAGTCGTTCGACGACGCGCTCGACGGTCTCGTCGAACGCCCACATGCTCAGCTGGCTGACGATGGCCGACACCTTGACCGAGACGTAGTCGACGTCGGGGCGCTTGACGAGCTCGGTGATGCCCGCGAGGCGGCGGTCGGCCTCGGCGTCGCCGAGCACTGCCTCACCCAGCAGGTTGATGTTGAGGCGGTCGCCCTCGCCGCGCAGCCGCTCGAGCGTGCGGCCGAGTCGGTTCGGCGTCGCGTCGATGACGAGGTGCCCGACCATGCCGCGCAGCACGCGCCGTGCGATGGGCACGATCGGCCAGGGCAGCAGGCGGGCGAGGGGGCCGCCGATCGCGATGAGCACCCGCAGAGGCCACGGCAGAAAGCTCGGGATGCTCCGCGCGAGCTCTTCGAGGTTGCGGCCCGCGACGCGCAGGTCGTCGGGCCGCGCCACCCGGTCGACGAAGCCGATCGCGAAGTCGAGCCCCACCGGGTCTTGCAGCAGCCCGCCGAGGCGCGCAGCGCTCGCGTCGGGCTTCACGCCCTCGGTCTGGCGCAGCCACTGCCGCACCAGGCCGACGGCAGAGTCGGCGTCGCCCGAGTCGGCGTCGCGAGCGGCAGTGGAGCGGTCGAGAGTCATGAGTACAGTCTGGCCCTCGATGTTGTGCACGAAAAGTGATGATCGCCGTACACTTCTGTTCGACAAAGCCGAACAATAAGCCGAGGGACACCCATGCTCGACCTGCGTCGCGTCAGCCTGCTGCGCGAGGTGCACCGCCGCGGCACCCTGCACGCCGTCGCTCGCGCGCTGTCGTACAGCCCCTCGACCATCTCGCAGCAGCTCAGCCTGCTCGAGCGCGAGGTCGGCGTCGCCCTGCTCGAGCGGTCGGGGCGGCGCGTGCACCTCACGCCCGCGGGCCACGTGCTCGTCGACGGGTCGAGCGCCCTGCTTGACGATCTTGAGCGGCTCGAGACTTCGCTCGTCGGCACGAGCAACGAGGTCACCGGCACCGTGCGGCTCGCCGTCTTCCAGTCGGCGGCGCTCGGCATCGTGCCGCGCGCGCTGTCGCTGCTCGCCGAGGAGTACCCGCAGCTGCGGGTCGAGATCACGCAGCGCGAGCCCGAGAGCGCGCTCGACGAGGTGTGGGCCCGCGAGTTCGATCTCGTCATTGCCGAGGAGTACCCGGCGCACGCCGCCCCGCGGCGTCACGAGCTCGACCGGGTGCCCCTCGTGCACGACGGGCTGAAGCTCGGGGTGTCGGTCGGCAGCAGCATCCACTCGCTCGCCGAGGCAGCCCGTTCGGCGTGGGTCATGGAGCCTCGCGGCACCGCGTCACGCCACTGGGCAGAGCAGCAGTGCCGACTCGCGGGCTTCGAACCCGACGTGCGCTTCGAGACCGCCGACCTGCAAGCCCACATCCGACTCGTCGAGACGGGCCACGCTGTCGCCCTGCTGCCCGACCTCGTCTGGGGTGGCGCAGCACCACGGGTTCCCCTGCTCACGCTCGACGGAGACCCGCATCGCTCAGTCTTCACTGCGACGCGGGTCTCCTCGGCGGCTCGACCGGCGATCGTCGCCGTGAGGGAGGTTCTCGCCCGGGCGGTCGGCTCCCTCGTGTGAGCCACCGCTCAGCGCGAGCGCGCGCGATCAGGAGAACGCTATGCGCACCGTCTCCGCGACCTTCGCGAGCGTGCGGTCGTCGACCTCGTCGAGGAACCAGGCGCTGGGTCGTAGGGTGCTGTCGACCTCGCGTTCGACCGTCGCCTTCTCCGACAGACCCAGCGACATTACACCGTCATCGAGGCGGAAGAACACCATGACGGGTGCGCTGCGGGCTGTGGCGTACCCGGGCATGCCGTACCAGATGCGCGGCTTCAGCTTGGGGCCGGCGTTGACGATCGTGTCGTGCAATCGAGTGCCGATCGTGGTGAACGGCTCTGGCCATTCGGCGATCTTCGCCAGAACCGCCTCGAGATCCTGCTGGGCCTTGTCGGGCTTCGTCGTGGGCATGGTGACCCGCCTTTCTCTCGCGCCGCATTCGCGGCATGGTGAACACAACCACCCCGGTCGGGGTCGGTTGCGCAATCTCCACCGCGGACGTGTCCTGGCCGATGCCAGTCCTCTCCGCGAATGTGTCAGACGAGCACTTCGTCATCGACCGCGCGAGGGCACTCGGGGTGCCACGCCCCATCGTAGCGATGAGGCGCCGCGGGCGCTCGTGCGGGCAGCACGGTCTCACCCGATCGAGCACGTCGACGTAGGCTGGCCGGGCGGCGCGAGAGAACGCCGCACTCGAAGGGGAGCATCCGTGACCGAACGCCGCGACGTCGTCATCATCGGCGGGGGCCACAACGGCCTCACCGCCGCCGCCTACCTGGCGCAGGCCGGCCTCGACGTGCAGGTGCTCGAGCGTCTCGACGTGCTCGGCGGCGCCGCGATCTCGGCCGAGGCCTTCGCGGGCGTGGATGCTCGCCTGAGTCGATACTCGTACCTCGTGAGCCTGCTGCCGCAGCGCATTATCGATGACCTCGGGCTGCAGATCGCGCTCGCCCCGCGCCGCTACAGCTCGTACACGCCCGTACCGGGAGGCGACGGCGGCCTGCTGGTCGACAACCAGGATCCGTTCGCGACCGCCGACAGCTTCGCTGCCCTCGGCGCTTCGGAGGACGCCCTCGCGTGGGCGACGTTCTACGAGGGCACCGCCCACCTGGCGCGAGCCCTGTTCCCGACGGTGACCGACCCGTTGCTGACGCGCGACGAGGCGCGGGCCGCGGTCGGCGACGATGCCCTCTGGCGGTCGCTCATCGAGCAGCCCGTCGGCCGCACGATCGCCGACACCTTCCAGAACGACCTCGTGCGCGGCGTCGTCTACACCGATGCGCTCATCGGCACCTTCGCCCCGAACGACGACGAGTCGCTGCTCGCCAACCGCTGCTTTCTGTACCACGTCATCGGCGGCGGCACGGGTGACTGGAATGTTCCGGTCGGCGGCATGGGCGCCGTCTCGGGCGAGCTCGAGCGGGCCGCGCGGCTCGCGGGCGCGACGCTCACGACGAGCGCCGAGGTCACCTCGCTCGCGCCCGACCGCGTCGTGCACTGGGTCGACGGCGCGGGCGTCGAGCACGCCACTGCCGCCGAGCACGTGCTCGTCAACTGCTCGCCGCACGAGCTCGCGCGGCTGCTCGCGGCGGGCGGCGGGGTGGGAGCATCCGACCACGGCCTTGCCGCACCGCCCGCGGAGGGCGCCCAGGTCAAGGTCAACCTGCTGCTGAGCCGGCTGCCCCGGCTGCGGGATGCTGCGCTCGACCCTGCCGCAGCCTTCGGCGGCACGTTCCACATCAACGAGACCTTCACGCAGCTGCAGGCCGCGCACGACGCGGCCGTCGCCGGCCGCGTGCCCGACCCGGTGCCCGCCGAGATCTACTGCCACTCGCTCACCGACCCCAGCATTCTCGGTCCTGAGCTGCGCGCGAGCGGGGCGCAGACGCTCACGGTCTTCGCCCTGCACACCCCCGACCGGCTGATCACCGAGACCACGAACGACGCGATGCGCGCGACCCTGCAGCGCGCGGTGCTCGACTCGCTCGACTCGGTACTCGCCGAGCCCATCGAGTCGCTTCTGCTCACCGACGCGAACGGCAACCCGTGCGTCGAGACCAAGACGACGCGCGACCTCGAGCACGCGCTGCGGCTGCCCGGGGGCAGCATCTTCCACGGCGACCTCGGCTGGCCCTGGGTCGAGAACGGCGCACCGCTCGACACCCCGGCGCAGCGCTGGGGCGTCGACACCGGTCTGCCCGGCGTGCTGCTCTGCGGCTCAGGCGCGCGCCGCGGCGGAGCCGTCAGCGGCATCGCCGGCCACAACGCCGCGATGGCCGTGCTCGAGAGCCGCTGATCTACTCAGAGCTCGAGGGCGACCGCCACCACGAGCATCAGGGCCACGAGCGCCGAGGCGCCGAGCACGACGACGGTGCGCACCATGAGCATCCAGGGGTCGCGCTGCTCGACATCAGAGCGCGTGACGCGCGGGGTCGTCGCGCCGACGATGATCGTCACGCCCGCGAGCACCGCGGCCGAGATGGCGACGGCGGGCTCACCGAGCTGGAACGAGGTGACCGCGGCGAACAGCGCGACGATGGCGGCGTGCATCGCCGTACGCTGCCACGAGAGGCTCGTGCGATCGACGGGCGCGCGGCGAGCATCCGCAGTGCTCATGATGATCGCCCGATCATCGCACCAGCTCGATCGCCTGGAAGGCCGTGATGCCGGCGAGCAGCAGGCCGACGGCGACGACTCCTGCCACGACCCAGGGCAGTACCGAGGGCTCGGGCAGAGGCTGACGCAGCCGCAGGGCGCGCTCGGTGCGGCGCCACGAGACGAGCGCCCAGATGCCGAGAGCAGCCCCGCCGAGGCTCGCAAGACCGGCGATCGCGAGGATGACGAGCGGCAGATCGCCGAAGCTCGAGAGGGTCGCGAGCGCGACTCCTCCGGCGACGAGGGCCATGCCCGTGCGAATCCACGACAGAGCCGTGCGTTCGTTCGCGAGAGAAGCCTGCACCTCGGGCTCGGCGCCGACACCGTAGACAGAGCGGGGGCGGCGGTCGTCGTCAGTCATGACCGCACGGTAGCGCGCCCGGGCGACCCGCGTGTACCCCTTGACGCGGGTCTACTCCCACACGCTCGGCGCGGGCTCGCGGCGCGAGGGCAGGGCGGCGTTGCCGCTCCAGTCGGCGAGCCACTCCGGCAGCGGGTGATTGTCGGGGTCGAGGCCGAACAGCTCGGCGAGCTCGGGAATCGGCACGACGCCGCCGCTCTTCTTCAAGAATCGCGCCTTGATGACGGCTCGAGCGCAGATCTCGCCGTCGCGCACGAAGCGCTGCTCGACATAGCCGGCGATGTCATCGATGCCGACCATGCGGCTCTCGAGCTCGTAGGTCTGCCACAGCTCGAGCGAACGGCGGTAGGTGATGGTCGAGCTCACGATGACGGGATAGTAGCCGCGCCGGGTGAGCTCGCTCCAGACGCCCGAGCGCACCATGAGGTCGATGCGCCCCAGATCCATGAGTGAGAGGTAGACGCCGTTGTTCATGTGGCGCTGCAGGTCGAGGTCGTTCGGCAGCACGCGAAAGCGCACCGTGCCGACGTCGGTCGGGGCGAGCGCTGCCGCGCGCCGAGCGCGCCAGAGCACCCACCAGAACCGGAAGAGTTTGTTCACGGCGCCACGATAGGTGCTCAGCGCCCGCGGTGATCCTCGATCGTGGCCTTCGCACCGAAGCGGGGCGCTTCGACGCCGAGCGACGTGATGACTCGCACAACGCGCTGCCGATGCCCGGCCCACGGGGCGAGAAGCTCGAGCATGCCGGCGTCGTCCGTGCGGTCTCCCGTGAACCAGGTGCCGATCACGTGCGGCAGGTGCGCATCGCCCACGCTCAGCAGGTCGGGGTGGCCGTGCGAGCGCTGCAGCACTTCGGCGACGGTCCACTCGCCCACGCCCGGTATCGACCGCAACGCGCTCACGAGCGCCGTCGGCTCGCGCTCGCTCAGCCGGTCGAGCGACGACGCCACCGCGGCGACCCGGCGAATGGTCGCCATGCGCTGCGGGCCCACCCCCGCGCGATGCCAGTCGTGGTCGGGGATGCTGCGCCACCCCACCCCGTCGGGCATGACGGTGAGCCCCTCGGGTGCGGGGCCCGGCGCCCGCTCGCCGTGCTGCCGCACCAGCGTGCGCCACGCACGTCGCGCCTCGACGCCTGTCACCTTCTGCTCGAGCACCGCGGCCACGGACGCTTCGAGCACGACGCCCGTGCTCGTCAGGCGAAGCCCGCGGGTGCGGCGCCGCACGCGGGCGAGCGCGCTCGACGCCGGGTCGTCGCGCTCGGCGAGCAGAGCGTCGAGACCGCTCCAATCGTCGTGCTCGCCGATGAGGTGCGGTGCTCGAGCGACGCTCCACGGCGCGCCCGGACCCCAGGCCTGCGCGCGCACCAGCCGCCCGTCGACGATCAGCCGCAGCGTCGCTGCACCCTCGGGCGTGCACTGAGCGCGCCAGACCTCGCGCCACGCTCCCGGCCCCTCGGCGGTGTGCAGCGTCGGGTCGCCGCGTCCGCGCCGGATGAAGCCGAGCGTGGCCGCGAGATCGCGCGGCTCCGACGGCTCGAACTCGAGCTCAGCATCCGGAGTCGCGACGACCACGCGACCAGGCTAGGTCAGCCCGCTGTCACTACGGGCACGTGTAGGTGACGCCGTTGACCTCCCAGACGCCCGTGCCGAGCTCGGCGCAGACCTGAGTGAGACCGCCGAAGAGGCTGCCGAACAGGGCGCCGCCGCCGATGATGAGTGCGAGCACGATGATCATGCCGATGAAGCCGATGATGATGCCGGCGAGCGCGAACCCGTTCTTCTGGCCGGCCTTCTTCGACTGGTTGAGACCGATGAAGCCCACGATGACGCCGATCAGGTGCAGACCGATGATCGAGAGCACCAGGGCGACGATGCCCATGGTCTTGCCGGGGTTGACGGGGGCGGGCGATGCTGCGGCGTAGGCGGGGCTAGGAGGAGGTGCGTCGGTCATGGTTGCTCCTGCGGGGTGGGGAACCGGGTTGGCTCCGTTCGCTCGAATCGTAGTGTTCAGCGGGCACCCTGCAGAAGAGTACTTTCTGCTCAGACCTCAGGGGCACGAATAGGTGATGCCGTCGACTACCCAGACGCCCGAGCCGAGATCACGGCACGCCTCGGTGATGAAGCCCCAGAACGCGAACCCGCCTGCCACGGCCAGCCCGATGACGATGATGCTCAGCACCAGCAGCACGAAACCGACGATGATGCCCGCCACGGCGAAGCCGTTCTTCTGCCCCGCGCGTTTCGACTGCGTGAGAGCGACGAATCCGAGAATGATGCCGACCACGTGCAGGCCGATGATCGACAGCACGAGCGAGACGATGCCCATGGTGCGGCCGGGCACGGGCGGGGCGGGGGTCGGGTAGGGCGATGCAGTCACGACGGCTCCTTCGATACGGCGCTGAGACGCACGACGACCGACTCGTTCGCGCGCCGGCCGCGCAGCTTTCCCATGGCACGGATCGCCGCGTACTGCACACCGTACTTCTCGCTCAGGGCCGCGTCGAGACGGTCTCGCGACGCGGCATCGTCATGCACGGTCGCATGCGCCTCGATGACCGGTGCCGCCGCGTGGGGAGTGCCTGCCCGGTCGCACGCCTGCAGCGTCACCCGGGGCGTGTGCCGCAGGCGCTTGACCTTGCCCGACTCGGCCCCGGTCGTCACGACGAGAGTGTCTCCGTCGCGCGCGACCCACACCGGAGTCGGCACGGCTACTCCCGTTCTGCGCGTCGTCGTCAGCAGCACGTACTGCTCATCAGCCAGTGCGAGCAGGGCGGTCGAGTCGGTCATGCATCCTCCGTCGGGCGCCAGCGGTGCGGGTGCCCTCACGGTAGTGCGCATCGCCTCGGATGCGCCGAGAAAGGCGCGGGCCCCGCTCGCTTTCGCGCGGCGCGCCCCGAGCGGCCATGATGGAACCATGCGCATCGGAATGCTCACCTCCGGCGGCGACGCCCCCGGCCTCAACGCGGTCATCCGCGCCGCCGTGCTCACCGGCACGACGGTGCACGGCCACGACTTCGTCGGCTTCAAAGACGGCTGGAAGGGCGTGGTCGAGAACCACACCGTGCCGCTCGGCCGGCACGAGGTGAAGGGCATCTCGAAGCAGGGCGGCACCATTCTCGGCACGAGTCGCACCAACCCCTTCGAGGGCATCGGCGGCGTCGACCGCGTCAACGAGGTCTTCGCCGCCAACGAGCTCGACGCGCTCATCGCCATCGGTGGCGAAGGCACGCTCGCGGCCGCGAAGCGCCTCACCGACGAGGGCGTGCGCATCGTCGGCGTGCCGAAGACGGTCGACAACGACCTCGACGCCACCGACTACACCTTCGGCTTCGACACCGCCGTGCAGATCGCGACCGAGGCGATGGATCGCCTTCGCACCACGGGCGACGCCCACAACCGCTGCATGGTGGCCGAGGTCATGGGTCGCCACGTCGGCTGGATCGCCCTGCACTCGGGCATGGCCGCGGGTGCGCACGCCATTCTCATCCCCGAGCAGAACACCAGCATGGAGCAGCTCTGCACCTGGGTCATGCGCGCCCACGACCGCGGCCGCGCCCCGCTCGTCGTGGTCGCTGAGGGCTTCACGCTCGACGGCGCCGACGAGCCGCACTCCGAGCGCGGCCTCGATGCTTTCGGCCGGCCGCGGCTGGGCGGCATCGGCGAGCTCATCGCCCCGATGATCGAGCAGCGCACGGGCATCGAAACTCGCGCAACGACACTCGGCCACATTCAGCGCGGCGGCACCCCGAGCGCGTTCGACCGCGTGCTCGCCACGCGGCTCGGCATGGCGTCGATCAGCCTCGTCAACGATCAGGCGTGGGGCTCGATGGTGGCGCTGCGCGGCACTGACATCGTGCCCGTCGGGTTCGAGGCGGCCCTGGGCAAGCTCAAGACGGTGCCGCAAGAGCGCTACGACGAGGCCGCTCTGCTCTTCGGCTGAGCCCTCGCCGCGCGGTGCGGAGCGGCCTAGGCTGGCTCGCATGACTCTCGGCTGGCAGATCACCCGCAGCGCCGCTGAGGGTGGCGACGCCACCGTAGCCCTCGTCGACCTCGACGACGACGCCCTGCACCCACCCGCCGACCAGGGCGGTGACGTGACGGTCGATGTCACGTGGTCGAGCCTCAACTACAAAGACGCTCTCGCCTTCAGCGGCAACCCCGGTGTCGCGCGCATCTCGCCCCTCGTGCCCGGCATCGACGTGGTCGGCACGGTCGCCGCCTCGACGCACGCGGCGTGGGTGGCCGGCGACCGCGTGCTGCTCAATGGTGCGGGTGCCGGCGAGACGCGGCACGGCGGCCTCGCGGGCCGCGCCGTTCTCGACGGCGACACCCTCGTCGCCACTCCGCCTGTCTTCACGGATGCCCACGCAGCCGGCATCGGAACCGCCGGCTTCACGGCCATGCTCGCCGTGCTCGCGCTCGAGCGGCACGCCATCACCGAGGGCGACGTGCTCGTGACCGGCGCCAGCGGTGGACTCGGAGGCTTCGCCATCGCCCTGCTCGCGCGCGCCGGCTTCACCGTCACCGCGTCGACCGGCCGCGCCGAGCACGCAGCCGACCTGCACGAGCTCGGGGCCTCGACCGTCATCGACCGCGGCGAGCTCGACCGCGAATCGCGCCCGCTCGAGTCGCAGCGCTTCGACGCGGTCGTCGACACCGTCGGCGGGCGCTCGCTCGCGACGGCACTCGCTCAGCTGCGGCAGGGCGGCGCCGCCGTGGCCTGCGGCAACGCGGCCTCCGCCGCCCTCGAGACCACGGTCATGCCGTTCATCTTGCGCGGTGTCGCCCTGCTCGGCGTCAACTCGACGGTCTCCGCCCTCCCGCTGCGCCAGCAGGCCTGGCGGCGGCTGGCGACCGACCTCGATGCGGTCATCGTCGATCGCATCGCTCGACCCATCCCCCTCGCCGAGGCGCGCTCCGCGGCCGCCGAGTTGCTCGCCGGCCGGGTGCGGGGGCGACTCTCGGTATCGATCGGAGACCTCCCATGACCGCGCTGCTCATCATCGGCCTCGTGCTCGCCGCCATGGCCGCCGTGCTGCACCTCGCGTTCTTCGTGCTCGAGAGCGTGCTCTTCCGCCTGCCCCTCGGGCGGCGCATCTTCGGCGTGCGCCCTGAGAACGACTCGGCGCCGCTGCGCCTGTTCGCCGTCAACCAGGGGGTCTACAACCTGGGGCTCGCGCTCGTGGTGCTGGTGGGCATCATCCTGGTGCTGGCGCGCGACTCGTGGGGCATCGGCATCGTCGTCGTCATCGTCGGATGCTCGCTCATGGCGCTCGCCGGCATCGCGCTGGCCGTCACCGCGCCGAGGCGCATGCTGCCGATCGCTCTCGCGCAGGGTGGCGTGCCGCTGCTCGCGATCGCCGCCCTCGTGGTCAACGGCTAGGGCACGACCGGCGGGCAGTTGTCGTCGGGGTCCATCGCGTAGTCGGCGAGCGCCCGCACGAGTGCCTGGCTCGATCGCTCTTCCGCAATGCGGTGCACCGTGAGCCCGGCGGCACGGGCGTCGAACGCCGTGCGGGGGCCGATGCAGACGACGGCGGTGCAGTCGGGCAGCGGTGCAAACTGCTCCGCCACCTGGCGCGCAACACTGCCCGAGCTGATGATGAGGCCCGTGATGCGCCCCTCGGCGACGTCGCGCACGACCTGGGCGGGAGCCTCGACGCCCACCGTGCGGTACGCCGTGACGAACCGGGCATCGATGCCCCGCTCGAGCAGACCGCTCACGAGCGTCGGCTCGGCGATCTGCGACTGCGGCACGAGCACGCGGCCGTGCACCTCGGCGGCGGGCCACTCCTTGACGAGCCCGCGCGCCGAGTGATCGCTCGGCACGAAGTCGACCGGGTAGCCGGCCAGCTGCAGAGCGTGCGCGGTCGTCTCGCCGACGGCGGCGACGCGCGTCGATTCGGGGATGCTCACTCCGTGCCCCACGAGCACGTCGACGGTTGTCGCGCTCGTGACGACGAGCCACTCGACCTCGCCGCGCTGCAGAGCGGCGAGCTCGTCGGCGAGGCGATCGGGGTCGTCGCTGCCTGCGAAGTTGATGAGGGGCGCGATGACGGGCGTCGCGCCGAGCGACCGCAGCTGCGCTGCGATGCCGTCGCCCCACTTGCCGCCGCGGGGTACGAGCACGCGCCAGCCGAGAAGCGGCTTGATCACCGGCAGCGCGCCGGTGGGCGTGCGCTCGATGGTCACCTCAGGCAGAAAAGACATCACTCCATGATGACTCTCTCGGCACGAGAGTCATAATCGAGCGCAGCGCTCGAAGGGCTCAGTCGTCGCTGAAGATCGCCCAGGCGACCAGACCCACGACGGCGACGGCTGCCGCGGTGGCGCCGATGATCCACGGCACGGGGTTCGACTCGTACGAGCTCTTCACCCGGTGGGTGAGCTCGCTCGCCTGCTTCTTGACGTCGAGGCGCTCGTCGATAGCGTCGAGGGTCTGCTCGAGCTTGGCACGGGCGCTCTCAACGGTGTTCGACACGGTGTCGCTCATGATCTGTCTCGCTTTCTGATGCCGCGCACAACGCGCACATCTTCTTTCACACTCTCGATGGTCTCGGTGGGGGTCGGCGGCACCCCGTGCTTCAGCTGTGCGACCCCGATCGCGGCGGCGATGCCCGCGAGCAGCAGAAGCGCTGCGCCCACGATCAGCGCGGCCGCCCACGCGGGCACCACGAGGGCCAGGGCGAGCACGCCAGCAGCCGTCAGCACGAGCACGGCGAAGAAAGCGAACGCGCCCGCCGTGACGAGAAAGCCCGCGCCGATGCCGGCGGCCTTGAGCTTGCCGACCACTTCAGCCTTGAGCGACTCGATCTCAGCGGCGATGAGCTCGCGAATCAGGCCGGGGATGTCGGCGATGAGCGTGAAGAGGCCGCGCCGTTCGCGCGGAGAACTCTCAGGGGTGGTCATCGTGATCGCGCCCTGCAGGTCACGACGACGAGCCGGAGCTCGCCGCCTTCGACCGAGTCGCGGGCTTCTTCGCCGTGGCGGACGACGACGTGCTCGACTTCGCGGCCGGCTTCGCTGCAGGCTTCTTCGACGATGCGCCGGTGACCTGGTTCACGATCTTCTTCGCGCCATCCGAGACGAACTCGGCGACCTCGGGGGCCTTCTCCTTCACGAAGTCTTCGACCTGGTCGACGCGGCGCTTGACGCGCGGGCTGTTCCAGAACGAGTCGGCGGCGCGCTTGATCTCGTCGTAGCGTTCGCGGCCAGCACGGGTGCCGAGCACATAGCCGACGGCCAGGCCGGCGGCGAACAGAATCTTGCCTCTCATGTCGATCTCCTCACGCCACCCGACCGGTTCGGCGAGATCGCGGTGGCGCCCCCAGCGTACTGCGAACCCCCCTGCCCCTCACCAGCGATACGGAGGGGATTCCCAGGCCGCGCGGTATCGTCTACACTCGCGCGGCGGCTGCAGCAGCCCGGGCAGCAGGCCGCGCGGCCGAGAGCACCCTCTCGATCGCCGCATCGTCGTGCGCGGCCGAGACGAACCACGCCTCGTAGACGCTCGGCGGCAGTGAGACCCCGTGATCGAGCATCTCGTGGAAGAAGGGCCCGAAACGCCAGGTCGCTTGATCTTGCGCCTCGGCGTAGTTCTGCGGAGCATCCGCTCGGAAGAAGATCGAGAACTGCGAACCCGCCCAGGCGACCACGTGCTCGACACCCTCAGCGGTCAGCGCCGCTGATAGGCCGTCGCCGATCGCACGGGCTGCGCGCGGCAGGTGCTCGTAGACCACCTCGTCGGCGCCGCGCAACATCGCGGCCCCCGTCGCGACGGCCACGGGGTTTCCGCTCAGTGTGCCCGCCTGGTAGACCGGACCAAGCGGCGCGAGCAGGTCGAGCACGTCCGCGCGGCCGCCGAGGCCCGCGAGCGGCAGGCCGCCGCCGATGATCTTGCCGAAGGTCGTGAGGTCGGCGTCGTACGGCACGCCCTGCCGCTCTTCGAGCCCCCACCAGCCGGCCGCCGTCGAGCGGAAGCCCGTCATGACCTCGTCACTGATGAGCAGAGCGCCGTGCGTGTGCGCGGTGTCGGCGAGCAGCCGGTTGAAGCCGGGCTTCGGCGGCACGACGCCCATGTTCGCGGCGGCGGCCTCGGTGATGACCGCGGCGATGCGGTCGCCGTGCGCGGCGAAGACCGCCGCAAGAGCATCCTCGTCGTTGTAGGGGATCACGATCGTCTGCGCCGCGGTCTCGGGCGTGATGCCAGCCGAGCCCGGGATGCCGAGCGTCGCGACTCCTGAGCCAGCCTCCGACAGAAGCGAGTCGGAGTGGCCGTGGTAGTGCCCGGCGAACTTCACGAGCAGCGGCCGACCGGTGGCACCGCGCGCAAGGCGGATCGCCGTCATCGTTGCCTCGGTGCCCGTCGAGACGAGGCGCAGCTTCTCGATCGCGCGCCGCTCGGTGGCGCCCTTGCCGAGCGTCAGCCGGTCGAGCACGAGTTCGGCGAGCTCCACCTCGCCCGTCGACGCGGCGCCGAACCCGAGCCCCCGGTCGACCGCGGCGTGCGCGGCGGCGATGACCTCGGGATGCGCGTGGCCGAGCAGCGCCGGACCCCACTGCCCCACGAGGTCGACGTACTCGGTGCCCTCGACATCGGTCACGTAGGCGCCGCGGCCGCTCGCCAGGAAGACAGGGGTGCCGCCGACCGCGCGGAACGCGCGCACGGGCGAGTTGACGCAGCCGGGCGTGACCCGCAGCGCACGCTCGAAGGCCCCCGCATTCGTCTCGAGCGTATTGGTGGTGGGAGTGCGGCCGGAGACGAAGCGAGTCATGTGATGAGTCCTCTCTCGACGAGATCGAGGCTTGCATAGCTGAGCACTGCGTCGGCGCCCGCACGTCGAATCGAGATGAGCGCCTCGAGCTGCGCGCGATCACCGTCGATCCAACCGTTCGCCGCGGCGGCGGCGATCATGGCGTGCTCGCCCGAGACCATGTACGCCCACACCGGTATGGGCGAGGCGTCGGCGACACGGCGCAGCACGTCGAGGTAGGCAAGCGCGGGCTTGACCATGACGAGGTCGGCGCCCTCCTGCACGTCGAGCGCTGCCTCGCGCACACCCTCACGCGCGTTCGCCGGGTCGAGCTGGTAGGTGCGGCGATCGCCCTGCAGCTGCGACTCGACAGCGTCGCGGAAGGGACCGTAGAACGCCGAGGCGTACTTGGCCGAGTAGGCGAGCAGGGCAACATCACTATGGCCCGCCGCATCGAGCGCGGCACGGGCGACGCGAGTCTGGCCGTCCATCATGCCGCTGAGCCCGAGCAGCTGCGCGCCGGCCTCGGCCTGCGCGACCGCCATGGCCGCGTAGCGCTCGAGGCTCGCATCGTTGTCGACGCGGCCCTGGGCATCCAGCACCCCGCAGTGCCCGTGGTCGGTGGACTCGTCGAGGCACAGGTCGGTCTGCACGACCAGCGCGTCACCGACCTCGCTGACGACTGCGCGGGCGGCGACGTTCAGGATGCCCTCGGGGTCGGTCGCACCCGAGCCGATCGCGTCGCGCCGCTCGGGCACACCGAAGAGCATGATGCCGCCGAGCCCCGCGGCGGCGGCGCGCGCGGCGATGGCGCGAACGCTGTCGAGCGAGTGCTGATCGACACCCGGCATCGAGGCGATCGGCTGCGGGGCCTCGAGGCCCTCGCGCACGAACACCGGCAGCACGAGCTGGTGCGGCCTCACCTCGGTCTCGCGCACGAGACCACGCAGGGCGGCCGTCGCGCGCAGGCGGCGGGGACGAATGCCCGGGTGCAGGTCGCCCGCCTTCTCCGACGGGGGCGCGCTCACCGCGCGCCGCCCATCGGCGCGAGGTCGGCGGCCCCCAGCTCGAGCAGCTCGTCGACCACGCGCTTCGCGGCATCCTCACCGGGCGTGCGGGTGTCGTCGACGTAGAGGGCGTGGGCGGCCGATACCTGCTCGCCCGCCTCGGAATAGACGCGCGCGGCCAGGAAGAGCATGCCGCCGTCGATGAAGGCGTGGGCGCCGAGCGGGGCCGAGCAGCCGGCCTCGAGCAGGCGAAGCACGGCGCGCTCGGCCTCGACGCTCGTGCGCGTCGCGGGGTGGTCGATGCCCTGCAGGGCCGAGCGCAACGGGCCCGAGACGCTCGCGAGCGTCTCGACGGCAAGGGCTCCCTGTCCCGGCGCGGTCGGCCAGCCAGCGATACCGAGATGCTCGGTGATCACGTCGTCGCGCCCGAGGCGCTCGAGACCGGCGACGGCGAGCACGACGGCGTCGAGGTCGGCCTCGACCCCCTCGCGGTCGCCGAGCACACGGCCGATGCGCGTGTCGACGTTGCCGCGCAGGTCGACGACCTCGAGGTCGTCGCGCCGCCTCCGCAGCTGCGCGCGGCGCCGGGGAGACCCGGTGCCGACGCGAGCGCCGGGCAGCAACTGCTCGAGCGTCGCAGCGTCGCGCGCCACGAGCGCGTCGCGAGCATCCACCCGCTTCGGAATCGCCGAGAGAGTGAGCTCGGGGTGCGAGGCCGTCGGCAGGTCCTTGAGCGAGTGCACGACCAGGTCGCACTCCCCCGCGAGCAGGGCCTCGCGCACGGCCGTCACGAAGACGCCCGCGCCGCCCAGGCTCTCGAGCGGAGCGGTCGAGCGGTCACCGAGCGTCGAGATCGTCACGAGCTCGACGGGGCTGCCGGTGCGCGCCGCGATCGAGTCGGCGACGCGCTGCGACTGCGCGAGCGCGAGGGCAGAGCCGCGCGTGCCGAGGCGGATCGGCGCCGTCGTGCTTGCTGAACCCGGCGTCACGGCTCGAGCCCCGAGATCGCGGGCTTGAAGCCCGCGCGCACGTTCTCGCAGCAGCCGGGGCGGCACACGTCGTACCAGGGGCCGAGCGTCGTCTCGCGCACGCGGTCGGCGGGTGCGGTACCGCGCAGCCGCTCCTCGACGAGATCGATGAGCCCGCTCACGTAGACGGGGTCGACGCCCGGGGTCGGCACGCGCAGGCCGCGAACGCCGTGCTCTTCGCACGTCTCCATCGCCTCGGTGTCGAGATCCCACATAACCTCCATGTGGTCGCTCACGAAGCCGACGGGCACCATGACGATCGTCGTCGCGCCCGCCGCGGCGTGCTCGGCGATCGCGTCGTTGATGTCGGGCTCGAGCCACGGCTGCGTCGGGGGGCCCGAGCGGCTCTGGTAGACGAGCTGCCAGTCGACGTCGGGCACGTCGGCGCCCTCCTCGCGCAGCGCGGCGATCGCGCGCTGCATGATGACGCCGCTCACGGCGAGGTGCTGGGCCGCGTAGGCGCCGCCCTCGCCCCACTCGACGTCGCGCGGCCCGCTGCGCTCGGCATCGGTCGTGGGGATGCTGTGGGTCGCGAAGAGCACGCGCGCCCCGGCCAGGTCGACGCCGTCGGCGAGGAGCGTGCGCAGGGCATCCACCACCCCGGAGACGAAGGGCGCGACGAAGCCCGGCGCGTCGAAGAACTGCGCCACCTTGTCGATGCGCACCTGGCCCCAGAGCCCGGTCGCCTCGAGGGCGTTCGCGAAGTCCTCCCGGTACTGCCGGCAGCTCGAGAAGCTCGAATAGGCGCTCGTGGCGAGGCCGAGGATCGTGCGGTGGCCGTCGTCGAAGGACTGCTGCAGGGCCTCGGGCAAGTAGGGATCCCAGTTGCGGTTGCCCCAGTAGATCGGAATACCGAGCCCCCGGCGGTCGGCCTCGGCCTGCAGCGCCGCCTGCAGCTCGCGGTTCTGCTGGTTGATGGGGCTCACGCCGCCGAAGTGGCGGTAGTGGTGGGCCACCTCCTCGAGGCGCTCGTCGGGGATGCCGCGCCCGCGCGTGACGTTGCGGAGGAAGGGGATGACGTCGTCCTGGCCCTCGGGGCCGCCGAACCCGGCGAGGATGACGGCGTCATAGGCGACCGGCACGGTCACGTGGCCGCCCGCGGATTCGGCGAGCGCCGCATCCGTCGCCGCGAGGGGGTACTGACCGTTGGTGATGCTCACTGCAGAACCTCCAGAATTTCGGCGTCGAGGGCCGCGTCGTCGAGCCGGCGCCCCGTGAAGAAGGGCACCTCCTCGCGCACGTGCCGGCGCGCCTCGGTGTAGCGCAGGTCGCGCATCATGTCGACGAGGTCGAGGGGGTCGTCGCTCTCGAGCCCCAGCAGCCACTCGTAATCGCCGAGCGCGAAACTTGCCACGGTGTTAGCCAGCACCTCGGTGAAGGCGCTGCCCCGACGACCGTGCTCGGCGAGCATGTCACGGCGCTCCTCCTCGGGCAGCAAGTACCACTCGTACGAGCGCACGAAGGGGTAGACGCACAGCCAGCCCTTCGGCTCTTTTCCGAGCATGAAGGCGGGCGCGTGGCTGCGGCTGAATTCGGCCTGTACGTGCACGCCCATGGCATTCCACGTGGGCAGCGCGTCCTGCAGCAGCGGCGCGCGGCGCAGCGTGCGCACGGCCGCCTGCAGGCCGTCGACGGTCTCGCCGTGCAGCCACAGCATGATGTCGGCGTCGGCGCGTAGTCCGCTCACGTCGTAGACGCCGCGCACGGTCACACCCTGCGCTGTGATCGCCTCGACGGCCTCCTGCACACCGCCGCCCGCGGCGTGGCGCTGGGGGTCGCGCCGCAGCACGACGTAGACGGTGTAGGCGAGGGTCTCGCTCACGGGGTGCTCTCTTTCGTCAGGGTCTCAGAGTCGTCGGGGGCGCCGAGCTGTTCGGCCATCGCGTGCGCCTGGGCGATCACGGCGGCGAGGCCGCTGCCGGCGACCTGCTCGCCCACGACCGGAATTCCGTCGTCGGTCACGGCGATGCGGCCGGCGCGCAGCCAGGTCACGATCTCGCCGGCGATCACGCGATCGCTCGGGATGCTCACCCCGAGCAGCGCCTCGGCATCGAGCCGTGCCCGCTCGAGGGTGGGGGTGCGCTCGTAGCTCAGTCGCACGACCTCGCGTCCGTCGGCCGCGGCCTGCACGGTCGCCCACTTGGCGGTGACGTGCGTGAGGGCCCGCGCGACGACGCTGGTGCCGCGCGCGACGAGCACGCCCGTGCCGCGCGGCGCTGCGGCGAGTCGCTCATCGCGCGCGAGCACGAGCACCGCGAGGTGCGTCGCCGTCTGCAGGGCGCTCGAGCCGTCGGCGGGGTCGACGAGCCCGGGCGCGGCGACGACGACGTGGCCGTGGCGCACCTCGGGCTTGGCATCATCGCGGTCGCTCGCGAGCACGACGTGATCGGGGTGCACCTCGGCGACGCGCGCGCCGTACTCGACGGGCACACCGAAGCGCATGAGCTCGGCGAGCAGCGCGTCGACGAGGGTCGACATGCCGCCCTCGAGACTCGCGACGAGCGACCCGGCCGGGGCGTCGATGCGCATGCGGGCGACGGCCCGGCCGAGAGAGTTCTCGCGCAACAGGTTGTGCACGAGCCCGGGCACTGCTGAGACAGGCAGATCGTCGGGGTGCGTCGAGTGGATGCCCTCGACGACCGGCGCCACGAGCTTCTCGAGAATGGCGTCGCCCATGCGCCGCCGTACGAGGGCGCCCACGGTCGGCAGGCGCGAGCCGACGGGGCCGGGCAGCAGGGTATCCAGCAAGCCGCGCCAGGCTCCGCGACGGCCGACCACCGCGACGACGTCGTCGGCGAGCGGCGCTGCAGGGATTCCGAGCAGGCTCACTGCGGGCAGCGGCACGGTCTGCCCCGCGGCGGCATGCAACCAGGCGGGGGCCTCGCGCGGGGCGATGATGCGGTCGGCCAGGCCGATGCGCTCGAGGTACTCGCGCACGGTGCCGCCACGCGTCGCGAAGGCTTCGGCGCCAGCATCGAGGCTCAGGCCGTCGAGCTCAACAGAGGCGACCTGCCCGCCCGCGCGGTCGGTGGCCTCGAGCACGCGCACCCGGCGGCCCTGCAGCACGAGCTCGCGCGCGAGCACGAGACCGGCGATGCCCGCCCCGATGACGAGCGTCTCGACAGGTTCGGGCGTTGTCACCAGTCGGTCCTCGTCGGGGTCGTCTCGCCCGCGTGGATGTACTGCACGAGGCGCGTGAGCACCTCGGGGTCGGTGTCGGACGGCACGCCGTGCCCGAGGTTGACGATGTGCGCGGGCGCCTGGCGACCGCGGCGCAGCACGTCGTCGACGTGCGCGCCCAGCACGGGCCAGGGCGCGGTCAGCAAGGCGGCGTCGATGTTGCCCTGCACGGGCATCGTGTCTCCGAGCGTCGCGCTCGCCTCGTCGAGGGGGATGCGCCAGTCGATGCCGACGGCGTCGACGCCCAGGGCGGCGATCTGCGGCAGGATGCGGTCGGTACCGAGACCGAAGTGGATGCGCGGCACGTCGAGACCGCGCAAGTGGTCGAGCGCCCGCCTGGTGTGGGGGGCGACACGGCGCTGGTAGTCGACGGCCGACAGCGAGCCGACCCACGAGTCGAAGAGCTGCGCGGCCGAGGCCCCCGCCTCGACCTGCGCTCGCACGAACTGGCCCGTCACGTCGGCGCACCAGTTGAGCAGCACTGCCCACGAGCGAGGGTCGGCGTGCATCATGGCTCGCGCACGCTGCTGATCTTTCGAGGGTCCGCCTTCGACGAGGTACGCAGCGACCGTGAACGGCGCCCCACCGAAGCCGATGAGCGGCGTCGAGCCGAGCTCGGCGACGGTCATCGCGACGGCTTCGCGAATCGGGTCGAGCGCGCCCGGGTCGAGGGGGCGCAGTCGCAGCACGTCGGAAGCCGTGCGGATCGGGTCGTCGAGCACGGGTCCGCGCCCGGGCTCGATGCGGATAGGCAGCCCCGCGAGCAGCACGGGCACGACGATGTCGCTGAAGAAGATGCCGGCGTCCACACCATGGCGTCGCACGGGCTGCAGTGTGATCTCGCTCGCGAGCTCGGGCGTCAAGCACGCCTGCAGCATGTCGCCGCCCGCGCGCAGCGCGCGATACTCGGGCAGCGAGCGCCCCGCCTGCCGCATGAACCACACCGGCGGCCGCTCGGGACGGTCACCGCGCAGGGCGCGCACGAGCGGCGAGGTCGCGGTTCGGCCATCGACGATCGGATGCGCGGGGGGCAGGGTCACCCCCTCAGAATAGGGCGGCCCTGGTGAAAGAAATCTCGACGGGAGGTGGGTTCGAGCATCACTCGTCAATACCCCCTCGGGGTCCGCAGAGTTTCCGGGGAAAGCCCGCCTACACTGGTGTCTCGTGCTGCTGTGCGTGACCGCCAACCATCGGAACACTCCGTTCGAGATCCTCGAACGGCTCGCGGTCGACCCAGCACAGCTCGCCGACGCCGTTGCTGGTGGAGCGCCCGAACTGCGCGGTGCGGTCGCTATCTCGACGTGCAACCGCGTCGAGCTGTACCTCGATATCGACGCGCCGGCGATCACGGCCCATGCGCTTGCTCGCCAGGGTTTTGAGCGAGCGCTCGCCGAGCTCGGCGGCGGGGCCGCGCGCAACCTCTCGACGACCGCCGAGGTGCTCGACGACGCCGCGGCGGTGCACCACTTGTTCTCGGTCTGCGCCGGGCTCGACTCGGTCGCCGTCGGTGAAGAAGAGATCGCCGGGCAGGTGCGCCGCGCCGCGAGCCGCGCGCGCGCGACCGGCACAAGCTCGGGCCGCCTCGACCACGTCGTGCAAGAGGCCATCCGCACCGCGCGCGCCGCGCGCGCGCAAGGCGACGCGAGCCGCACGGGCCGCTCGCTCGCCCGCCTCGCCATCGACCTCGTTAGCAGCCGTCTCAGCGACTGGTCGGCCACCGAAGTGCTCATCATCGGCACCGGCCGCTATGCCGCGACGACCGTGGCGTCGCTGCGCGAGCGGGGCGCCCGGCGCATCACGGTCTACTCGCCCACGGGCCGCGCCCAACTCTTCGCCCAGCGTCAGGGGCTCGAGCCCACCAACGACCTACGCGCAGCACTGGAGCGCGCCGAGGTCGTCATCACCTGCACGACGCGCCTGAGCGTCGGCGTCGACGACGTGCCTGGTGGCACACGCGCTCTCATCGTCGACCTGGGACTCCCCCGTAACGTTGACCCGGCGGTCGGCACCCTCGAGGGCATCGCGCTGCTCGACCTCGAGACCATCCGCCTGCACGCGCCCCTCGTGCACTGGTCGGCGGAAGAGGATGCGCGAGCTGTCGTCGACGCGGCCGCCCACTCCTATGTCACGGCGGCTTCCGTCGAGCCCGCTGTCGTCGCCCTGCGGGAGCACGTGCTGGGCGTCGTGCAGGCCGAGATCGACCGGGCACGAGCTCGTGGAGACGATGGACGCGTCGAAGAGGCTCTGCGGCACCTGACGAGCGTGCTGCTGCACACGCCGTCGACCCTCGCCCGTCGCCACGCTGCCGCGGGCCGCGGTGACCGGGTGACGGAGGCGATCCGCACCCTCTACGGCCTCGACATCGACTCCTCGGTCGATGCGTCAGGTTCTCAGGCCGAGACCCGATCGAGCACAGCGAGCAGCGCGAGGCCGTAGGCCTCGGGGGCCGAGACGCTCGAGAAGACCTGCCTGTCGCCGTCGACGTCGAGGGCGACGACGTACCCGTAGTCGGTGCGCTCGAGCGAACGGAAAGCGACACGAAGCAGGTCGCGCAACTGGTCTTCGCGCGGCAGCCAGAGGGCGTCGTTCACATCGACGGAGTCAAGGGCCCACTCCGTCGTGCCGTTGAAGCCGAGCACGGTGCCGGTCGAGTACTCGTGCGCCTCGACCGTGAGCTCGCTCACGGTGAAGACCTCGGAATCGAACTCGCTGCGGTCGATCTGGAATCGGTCGCCAGACGCGGGCTTCCAGCGCAGCCCCGCATCACGCAGCTGCCGAGCGAGCCCTGTGCTGATCATGGCGTCATCGTGCCACGTCGAACCGGGCGCCCGCTCAGAGAACGGGGCCCGGTTCGACGATGCGCTGCGATCAGGCCTGCTGGAAGCGGCGGCCGATGACCACGCCGAAGCCGGCGAGCGTGATGAGCACGGCCGCGAGTCCGATGCCGACCAGAGCGTTCGACGCTCCCGTCTCGGCGAGCGACGACAGGTCGCACGCCTCGTCAGCTGCGGCGAACTCGAACTCCCACCGGGTCTCGGTCTCAAGACCGAAGCCGTAGCCCTGCAGAGGAGTCGCTTCGACGACAACCTCGCCGGCGGGCAGGGGCCACGTGCCAGCCACTGTTTGATCTCCGTCGACCCACCACTGAACACCCTCGACTTCCGGCAGCACGACCCGGTTGGTGGCGTCGAGGCAGGTGGCCGGAATGAACGTGACGCTCGCCTCGGTCAGCGGAAGGGTCGGCAGGCAGTCGTCGTCGTACACCGCGAAGGTGCGCTCGAACGGTGCCGGGTCGGGCGAGATCGTGTAGCGGTCGCTCTCCGGCGAGGGCTCGACACGCACGCTGTCACCTTCCTCGACGTCGTAAGTGCGCGTGCGCTCACCATCGGCCCACTCGACGACGAAGGGGGTCTCGTCGTTGATGAACACCGTGTAAGCGATGCCCACGACCCGGTAGATCGTGAAGCTGCCGCCGAAGATGCATGAGTCGGTGTAGGTGACCGGGTCGGTCAGCTCCACGGTCGTGACGCACTCGCTGCCGCGGTCGGGCCCGAGCAGCTGCCCGGTGAACGTGAGCACCGTGCCACCCTCTGACACCGTGCGCCCGGGAGCGTGGGTCTCGAACTCGACGAAGCGAGCATCCGGGTCGATCGTCACGAACACGACCTCGTACGAGCCGTCGGTGAACTCTTCATAGCTCTGCAGCTCGGCAAGAGTGTCGTCGGCCACGACGAGCTTGGTCGGGTCGAGGCGCTGGCCCAGGTCGCACGTCGGGTCGATGAACCCGATCGCGGCGTTGGTGAACGTCTCTTGACCCAGCTCGCAGAGCTCGTCTTCGGTGAAGACGAACGGCCAGGAGATCACGGCTCCGTCGGCGAAGGCGTAGGGGCCGCCGTCGGCGTCAGAGTCGATCTCGACAGTCACCGTGTAGTCACCGGCCTCGAGCACCTCGATGGGCGTCAGGCTGCCCGGCGTCTCGACGCCGTTCACGAACCACACGACGCCCTCGACGGGGGGCAGCAGAATCGACGCGCCACCCGTCTCGCAGGTGCTCTTCTGCGCCACCGGCTCGACCTCGACAGGGCACGGGTAGTACTCGCCCAGGTCGAACTCCCACTGCCGCTCGGTGCCCGGCGCGAAGATGTGGCCATTGAGGGCCGTTGCCACGACCGTGAAGACACCCTCGGTGGCGTCGTCGATCGCGACTGTGTCGAGACCCGCGACTGAGCCATTCTCGTCGGCAGCGCCGCGGTACACGGTGTAGCCCACGTAGGGGTTGGCGACGTCAGAGATGTCGATCGACCCGTAGGTGCCGCATTCGACGATGGGGGTCGCCGTCGGTGCGATCGGGTTCGCCAGGTTGCAGCCGGGAGCCGTCACAAAATAGGTGGGGTTCGGGCCCGTGAAGCCCATCTGGTGCAAGAAGCGCTCGGTGAAGGGGTTGCTCGGTCCGAACAGTTCGGGGCCCACGTACGGCATAGCGTCGAACGAGGCGTAGACATCGCCCTGCCCGCAGTCGACCGGCGCGTGGAAGAAGTACGTGCCGACCGAGTCGACGAAGCCCTCGACGTGGTCGCCCGCAGGGTCTGTCGACCTCAGCGTCTGGGGCCAGATGCTCGTCGATGAGCTGAAGTCCCATGCGGCCGCGACGACCCAGAACGGGTCGCACAGCTCGGCGCTGTAGCCCTCGCGCGCCGTCACGGTGATGAGACCGGAGTTGGCGGGGTTGGCGAGCGTGGCGTTCGACAGGTTGTAGTAGGTGTACGAGACGGCACTGGCGGGCAGGCAGGGCAGCACGCAGTCGTCGGGCTCAGTGAACACGAAGGTGAACTCGTCGGTGGCGCCGGGCTCGAGCCCGAACTCGGGCGCGTCGGCCTCGGCGCGCACCACGATCGTCTGCTCAGTCTTCACCGTGTAGGTGCCCGGCTGAACCTCGGCGTCGCCGATGAACCAGCGCACGCCCTCGATGTCGTCGAGCGTGTATGAGCCGTCGGTGTCGCACTCGAGGTCGACCATGCGCGCGGTCGGGGTGACGAGGTTCTCGGTCGGCAGATCGCCGCAGACGAGGAACGCGCCCGCGTTGCGGCTCTGGTTGAAGTACGTGCTGTTGAACTGCACCCACTCGACCGTCCACTGGCCGGAGAGGTAGGTCGAGTACGAGAAGGAGAAGACCCCGGAGTCGCGCTCGGCGTTCGAGAGCGGCAGGGTGTACGGCCCGCCGGGGGCGTTCACGCGCACGACCAGGCCCGACTCGCTGGCCGGGTCCTGACTCTGACGGATGTCGATCTGGGCGTTGATCTGGAACTTCGTGCCGCCCTGCACGATGTCCATGTTGATGTGGTCGCCGTTGGTGAGCGCGCGGCCTTGGAAGTTCGTGGCCGTGACGCAGTCGAGGTCGTTGCCCGGCGTCGAGGCGTTGATACGGAAGCCGAGGTGCGAGAGGCCCGCATAGGTGTGGGTGTAGCTCGTGCCCGCGGTCTCGCTCGTGTCGAGGAGGGAGAGGACGGTGCCGCCCTTCACGCAGACGTCGACGTCCCAGCCGTCGACGATCGACCACGTGACGGTGCGCGTGGACTCATCCCAGCTGATGGTGCCCCAGTTGGCGGCGTAGGAGCCGTCGCTGTCGAGGTTCGGACTGTCGAGCGCGTCAGGCTTCTGGAAGCCGATGCTCGACGCGCTGCAGACGAGGCCGCCCTGATCGTAGGTCGTGACGCCGCCGGCGTCGACGATCGGGGTCGGCAGACCGCTGCTCGGCGGGGCGGCGAAGGCCGGGGCCGCACCGCCCGCGGCCATACCGAGGGCGAGGATGGCGGCGGTGGAGCCCGCGAGAAGACGACGACGGAGAGTACTGCGGCGCTCGTGACGGCGCTGCTCTTTGCGCAACATAAAGGGGGTTCCTCGGGTAGGGAGCCCGTGCTCTCTTGGGGGGAGAGTGCAGGTGTTCGGGTATTCGGGTTGTGGTGCGTGCGCCGTCGTGGGTGCGACGCGCACGTGCAGGGGTCGTGCAAAGTCCAACAATATTCGTTTTTCGAATCAGATCGCTACATAGACCGGTCTGTCTGCCCTCGGACGGGGGTGCTCTCTCCACGAGACCACCCGGTGTTCCTTCTCGACGAGGATGCGCCGGGCCGTGTTCGGGTCGGCCCGGCGCATCTGCGCTCGTCGAGGTTCTGGCTAGATCTCGACGCTCCGGCGACGGATGACGAAGCCCATTCCGACGATCATCATCAGAACAGCCGCCACCCCGATCCACTCGGTGCCGACGTTGGTGCCGGTGTAGGCGAGGCTCGACAGGCAGTCTTCGTCAGACGTGCCGTCCGCCGTCCAGAGGGTCTGCTGGTCAGGTTCGCTCCAGGTGTACGCACCTTCCGGACCCTCGAGCCCTGCCGTCAAGGTCACAGCAGAACCGGGCGCGAGCTCGTGAACAGCGTTTCCGTCAACGACCTGGCCGTTGAGGGTCCAGACCACTCCCGGCTCATTGGTGAGCGTCACCACGACGTCGCTGCCCTCGCAGTCGGCGGGGGTGATGTCGGCGGCCGCGACAGTTGCCGGGAATGTACCCGGGCAGAACGCAGCGCCGATGAACGAGTGGCTCCAGGGCTCATAGCCGTCGTTCAGCTCGAAGCCCTCGGCGGGCGTCGCCGTGACGACGACCATGTCGAGAGGATTGACCGGAATCGTCACCGTCTCTTCGCCACCGAAGTCGACCGCGATCGGCGCGCCACCGTTGACCGTGTAGGTGTACGACGCGTTCTCGACATCGGTCACGGTGAAGGTCGCGAAGCGCAAGGCATTCGGGCCCTCCCCCTCGCATCGGTCCACGTAGGTCACGATCGGAACGACGACAGACCCGAGCTCACCGCCGCAGTCCTCAGTGAAGGGGTCGATCGTGAAGTCCTGCTCGAAGGCCGAGACCGCGAAGTCATCCGTAGCATCACCATCGACACCGAAGACCGTGTAGGTGCCCGGAGCGAGCATGCCCGTCGTGCCCGTCGTCGCATCGAAAGCAACCGGG
>SXMG01000002.1 GCA_005778835.1 Actinomycetota bacterium | reverse complement strand
GTGTCGCCGTCGCCGATGCGCTTGTAGTCCTGAGCAGGGCTGAGCGGAAGCACGGTGTGGCCGTCGCTCAGCAGGAAGAGGCTGACCTCCTGGCCTGCCAAGAACTCTTCGACGAGCACCCCGCCCTGCTGCAGGTAGTGCTCGGCGTGCGCGAGCGCGGCGGCGCGGTCGTCGGTGACGATGACGCCCGTGCCTGCCGCCCGCCCGTCGGCCTTGACGACGTAGGGCGCGCCGAGCGCGTCGACGGCGGCGATCACCTCGTCGTAGGTTCCGGCACGGATCGCTCGTCCGGTGGGCACGCCCGCGTCGTCCATGACGCGCTTGGCGAACGTCTTCGAGCCCTCGAGCTGGGCCGCGGCCGCGCCGGGGCCGAACACCGCGATGCCGCGGCGGCGCACGGCGTCGGCGACGCCTGCCACGAGGGGAGCCTCGGGGCCGATGACGACGAGCTCGATGTTGTTGTCGACCGCGTAGTCGGCCACGACGTCGCCGCGCGTCGCATCGAGGGCGACGGTCTCGACGACCTCGGCGATGCCGGCGTTGCCGGGCGCAGCCGTGATCTCGTGCGCGGTGCTCTCGCGCAGCAGGGCCGTGATGATGGCGTGCTCGCGCGCACCCGAGCCGATGACGAGGATTCTCATCCGGTCAGCCTAGCGAGGGGCAATAGGGTCGGAGACATGGCCCGAGCGCGCATCGACGAGACGGTCGGTCGGCATGCCGTGCGCGCGGTGCTCGACGGCCCCGCCGAGCGACCCGACCTGGCGACGGCCGTGCGCTACCTGCTGCAGGCGCTCGCAGACGCGAGCCCCGGCCACAGCGTCGAGGTGCGCGTGCCGCCGTTCGGCGCCGTGCAGGCGGTCGAGGGCCCGCGGCACACCCGTGGCACGCCGCCCAACGTCGTCGAGCTCGACGCCGAGACCTTCGTCGCGATCGCCACGGGCGCACTGCCGTGGAGCGAGGCGGCGTCGGCGGGGCGCGTGCACGCATCCGGAGCGCGCTCTGATCTCTCAGCGATGTTCCCGCTCGTGTACTGACGGGTCACTCAACCTCACCGACCATTCAGCGCCGTGGGCCACAATGGGGGCGTGAGCGACCAGACCAACCCAGCACCCGAGCGCGCGGCCGTGCAGTTGCGCCGCGCGCCGAAGATTCCCGCCTTCATGGTGGTCGGCGGCTTGCTCGGCTTTCTCGTGGTGCTGATCATCACGCCACTGTTTCCGGTCGACCCGCTCGTCGGGCTGCCCGCGCTCATCGGCTACTTCTCGCTCTACGGCATCACCATCGGCGTCGTCGTCGGCGCACTCGTCGGCATCGTGCTCGACCGCCGCTCGCAGAAGAGTGCCCGCACCCTCGAGGCCGAGCGCGAAGTCGTCGATCCGCTGCCTCTCGAAGGCGAGCTCGAAAACTAAGAGGGCTAGCTCAGCTGGTTCTGCTCGACCCAGCGGAGGTACTCGGGGGTCACCGTGCCGGTGATGTACTCGCCCGTGAAGCAGCTCATCTCGAGCGACTCGACCGACGAGCCCTCGATGATCGCCGCCTGCATATCGGCGACCTCCTGATAGATCAGGTAGTCGCTGCCGAGCTCGGTGTTCATCTCGGGGATGGTGCGGCCGTGCGCCACGAGCTCGGTGCGCGTGGGCATGTTGATGCCGTAGACGTGCGGGTAGCGCACGGGCGGCGCGGCCGACGTGAAGGTCACCTTGTTGGCTCCCGCCGCGCGTGCCATCTCGACGATCTCTTTCGACGTCGTGCCGCGCACGAGCGAGTCGTCGACGATGAGGATGTTCTTGCCGGCGAACTCGCTCGACATCGCGTTGAGCTTCTGCTTGACGCTCCGGCGGCGCTGCTCCTGCCCGGGCATGATGAACGTGCGTCCGACATAGCGGTTCTTGTAGAACCCCTCGCGGTACGGGATGCCGAGCTTCTGCGCGACCTGCATCGCGGCCGGCCGCGACGAGTCGGGGATCGGCATGACGACGTCGATCGCGCCCGACGGGGTGTAGCGCTCGATCGTGTCGGCCAGCCGGTCGCCGAGTCGCAGGCGGGCCTCGTAGACCGAGATGCCGTTCATGATGGAGTCGGGCCGCGCGAGGTAGACGTACTCGAACGAGCACGGGATGAGCACCGGGTTCTTCGCGCACTGGCGGCTGAACATCTCGCCGTCGCGGGTGATGAAGATCGCCTCGCCCGGAGCCACGTCGCGCACCAGCTCGTAGCCGTCGGACTCGAGCACGAGCGACTCGCTCGCCACGATCCACTCGTAGCCGACGAGGCCGGCCGGCTTGCGGCCGAGAACCAGGGGACGGATGCCGAACGGGTCGCGGAAGGCGAGCAGGCCGTGGCCGGCGATCAACGCGATCGAGGCGTACGAGCCCTCGACGCGTTCGTGCAGGCGCTCGATCGCATCGAAGACCTGATCCGGGTCGAGGGTCGTGCCGCGCACCTGCTGCTGCAGCTCGTGGGCGAGCACGTTGACGAGCAGCTCGGTGTCGGAGTCGGTGTTGAGGTGCCGGCGGTCGACGCTGAACAGCTCCTGCTTGAGCTCCCGCGTGTTCGTCAGGGTGCCGTTGTGCACGAGCACGATGCCGTAGGGGGCGTTCACGTAGAACGGCTGCGACTCCTGCTCCTTGTTCGCGTCGCCGCGGGTCGTGTAGCGCACGTGGCCGAG
>SXMG01000025.1 GCA_005778835.1 Actinomycetota bacterium | reverse complement strand
GCATGTAGCGCGCGAGCACGACGAGCTCGATGTCATGCTGCTCGACCACCTCGAGAATGCGCTGCTCGAACGCCTGCTTCTCATCGGGGGTCGTGACCGCGCGCGACTCGAACGGCACGTCGTAGAACGCGGCGAGCTCGGCGAGGTCGGGGTGGTTGCCGAGCACGAGCGGAATCTCGATGGGCAGGTGCCCGCTGCGCTGACGGAAGAGCAGGTCGTTGAGGCAGTGGGCGGCCTTCGACACGAGCACGAGCGTGCGCAGCGGGCGCCCGACGGCGTCGATACGGCACTGCATCCCGTAGCGCTCGATGACGGGCTCGAGTGCGGCGCGCAGCGCGTCGTGGTCGGTCACGGTCTCGGTCTGCAGGCGCAAGAAGAAGCGGCCCGAGTCGAGGCTCGAGAACTGCTGCAGCTCGGTGATGTTTCCCTCGGCCTCGACGATGGCGCCCGTGACGGCGTGCACGATGCCGGGGCGGTCGTCGCAGACGATCGTCACGATCCAGTGGTGGTGGGTCTCGCTCACCTGCTCAGCCTATTCGCCGGGCGGTGGGTGCCGAGGCGCGCGACTACGCTGAGCGCGTGCGCTTGCCGTGGTTTCCGCTCTCGCTGCTCTCGGCGGGCATCTTCGTCGCGGTCACGAGCGAATTCCTGCCGATCGGGCTGCTGCCGCAGCTGACCGCTGAGCTCGGCATCACCGAGCCCCAAGTGGGCATGCTCATCACGGTCTTCGCGGCCACCGTCGTCGTCGCGACCGCTCCGCTCACGCAGCTCACGCAGCGTGTGCCGCGCAAGCGCCTGCTCATCGTGCTGCTCGTCGTCTTCGCCGTCGCGAACCTGCTGGCGGCGCTGGCACCGAACTACGCCGTGCTGCTCGTAGCCCGCGTCATCGGCGGCGCGGCGCACGGCGTCTTCTGGGCCGTCGTCACTCCGTACGCGGCCCGGCTCGTCGCCCCCGAGAGGCTCGCGAGCGCCGTGGCCATCGCCACCGCGGGCGGCACCGTCGCGAGCGTCGCGGGGCTGCCGCTCGGCACCCTGCTCGGCGCGGCCGTGGGCTGGCGGGTGTCGTTCGCCGTCATCGCCGGACTCGTCGTCGTCATCGCGGCGCTCATTATCGCGGTGCTGCCGCCGGTCGAGCATCGGGTGGCGGATGCGCCTCGAGCCGCACGATTCTCGTCCGTGCGTGATGCGACCTTCGTGCCGGTCATGGTGCTGTGCGCCACCGTCGTGCTCGTCACGCTCGGCCACGCCACGTTCTACACCTACATCGCGGCCTGGGTCATCGACATCGCGGGCTTCGGAGAGGCGGATGTCGCCGGCGTGCTTCTGCTCTTCGGTGCCGCGGGCGCCATCGGTGTCGCCGTCGCCGGTGTGCTCGGCGATCGCTACCCGCGCGCGCTGCTGCCGGTGCTGCTGAGCGGCGTGATCGCCTCGGTGGCCGGAGTCGGGCTGGCATCGTCGTCACCACTAGCGGTTCTGGTGCTGCTCACCCTGTGGAGCGCCTTTCTCGGCGGGGTGCCGATCATCTTCCAGGCGCGCCTGCTGCAGACGGCATCCCTCGCCCTGCGTGACATCGCGGCGGCCTGGATCACCGTCTCGTTCAACATCGGCATCGGCGGCGGCGCGCTGCTCGGCGGCCTCGTGATCGGCGCATGGTCGGTGGCCGCGCTGCCCGTTGTCACGGTGGTCTGCCTGCTGGCGGCGCTCGTGCTCGGCTCCACGGTCGGGATGCTCGCTCGACGCGCCCGCTCGGCCGCTGCCGGCGATCAGATCTCGACGGAGTCAGCGGCCTCCTGATCCGCGTCGTCGTCATCGTCGACCGGCCACACGTACTCGTCGATCACGACGACGAGCGCGACGATGCCGTTGACGATCCACGTGAGCATGAGTGGAGTCATCCCAGAGATCAGCGGAGCAGTCGCCCACAGCGCCGTCAACGCCGCCATGCCGAGCAGGTGCGAGCGCAGCCACGGCCGCCCGATCGACCGCTTGAACAGCAGGTTGCCGAGCAGGTAGAGCGCCGCCGCGGCGACGACGATGGCATTGGTCGTGGCGTCGAGCGGGTCATCCGGATGCGCGAGCACGAGGTCGTCGCCGACGGCGAGCAGCACGACTCCGCCCACGAGAACCATGTGCAGGTAGGTGTAGGTGAGCCGCGCGATGCGCCCCGTCTGCTCGGCTCGGCTGATGAACCGCTCACCGTGCTCAGCCCCGTGGCTGAAGTAGAGCAGCCAGAACAGGATCGTGCCGACGAAGGCCGCGAGCATGGCCCACACCGACGAGGCGGTGATCTCGTTGCGACTGAACAACGTGCCCGTGATGATGATCGACTCGCCGAGCGCGAGGATCATGAAGAGCCCCGCGCGCTCAGACATGTGCCCGCCCGCGACCTGCCAGCTCTCGATCGGCGACGCATTGATGCCGGGCACCCAGTACCGCACGGCGGGCGCCGACAGTTCGATGCCGAGCGCCACGGCCCAGAGCAGCAGCTGCGCATCGCCGCCGATCAAGGCCCCGGCGATCCAGAACGGCGCCGAGTAGAAGAACCAGATCGTGATGCGGGTGAGGTTGAGCGCTGCCTGCGGGTCTCCGACCCGCCGGTAGCTGATGACAACGAAGAGTGTGCGCCCCACCTGCATCACCAGGTATGCCAGGGCGAACTGCAGGCCCCGGTCGTCGAACGCCTGCGGTATGGCGGTGCTGAGCACGAGGCCGACGAGCATCAGGGCGATGAGCATCCACCGCACGGGGCCCTTCTGGGGGTTCATCCAGTTGGTGACCCACGTCGTGTAGATCCAGACCCACCACACGGCCACGAGCATGACGAGGGTCTCGAGAGCGCCCTGAAACGTGGGGTACTCGATGAGGTGGTGCGAGAGCTGCGTGACCGCGAAGACGAAGACGAGGTCGAAAAACAGCTCGATGAAGGCGACGCGGTCGGCGCCGCGCTCGCGCGAGCGGAACAGTCGAGCGACGGGGAGGTAGGCGGTCACGGGCGCTCCTGTCGGGTGATCGTGGCGATAGCCTAGATGCGGATGCCCGGCTCGGGGTCCCCGTGATCGTCAGCGGCGTTGCGCTGACCGCGAAAGCCGCTTCTCGTTCTCATGACTCCTTCTGACCGCCCGTTTCCCTGGGTGGGCCTCATCACCCTGGCCATCGCCATCTTCGTGCTCGTCACGAGCGAGTTCTTGCCGACCGGCCTGCTGCCGGTCATGGCGAGCGACCTCGCCGTCACCGAGTCTCAGATCGGCCTGCTGATCACGATCTTCGCCGGCACCGTCGTCGTCGCGACGGCGCCGCTCGCCGCACTGACCCGGCACTACTCGCGCAAGAGCCTGCTGCTCGTCGTGCTCGCCATCTTCTCGCTCGCGAACGTGCTCGCCGCGATCGCGCCGAGCTACGAGATGCTCGTCGGCGCGCGCGTGCTCGGCGGTCTCGCGCACGGACTCTTCTGGGCCGTCGCCGGCGCCTACGCTGCGCACCTCGTTCCGCGGCATCAGCTCGCGCGCGCGGTCGCCGTGACGAGTGCAGGCGGCACCACGGCGTTCGTGCTCGGCGTACCGCTCGGCACGGCTCTCGGCTTCGCGCTCGGCTGGCGAGCGGCGTTCGGCGTGATCGCGGCGCTCGTGATCGTGATCGGTGTGCTCGTCATCTTCTTCCTGCCCGCGGTCGACCACCGCGTCTCTCTCGCGACGGGCGAGATCCGCCTCCCCGTGCATCGCGACCCCACGATGCCCTCGGTGCTCTTCGTGTGCCTGCTCGTCGTCATCATCATCACAGGGCACAACGTCTTCTACACCTACATCGCGCCGTACGTGCTCGACACCGCGGGCTTCCCGCCCGAGTCGCTCAGCGTGCTGCTGTTCCTCTACGGCGGCGCCGGAGCGATCGGTCTCGTGCTCGCCGGCGTGGTCGGCGGCCGGTACCCCCGAGGCGGTCTGTACGGGATGCTCGCGACGGTCATGCTCGCCGTCAGCGTGCTCGCCCTCTTCGCCGGGGTGCCGCTCGTGGTCGTGTTCGCCTTCGTCATCTGGGGCGCGGCCTTCGGTGGATTGCCCGCGCTGCTGCAGACGCGCCTGCTGCAGGTCGCCTCGCCCAACGTGCGCGACGTCGGCGCTGCCCTGCTGACCACCTCGTTCAACATCGGCATCGGTGGTGGAGCCGCGATCGGCGCCGGGCTCTTCGCCTTCTCGGGCACGACCTGGTTGCCCTGGGTCGAGGCCGGAGCCCTCGGGCTCGCGATCGTCGCGCTGCTCATCATGGAGTCGCGGCGCCGCGCGCGCGGCGTGCCGCTGACGACTCGCCCGATCAAGGTCGTCGAGGCCGAGTCGCCCTGATCTCGGTAACGCGCGACTCCAGACGAGCCGCGATAGACTGAAACCCGTCGCGACTGGCGTTCAGATGGGTCACCATCAGGAAGCGACCGACACGGTGAGGGGCCGTACGCCTGGGCCCCGCAGCAGACCACAGCCGGCTGCGCCCGGCAGACCATGAAGGAGCCCCCGTGTCCGACCGCCTCCCCAGTTCGTTCAACGACGCCCTCGTCGACGTCGACCCCGAGATCGCCGCCGTGCTCGATCAAGAGCTCAGCCGCCAGCGCCACACGCTCGAGATGATCGCGAGCGAGAACTTCGTGCCGCGCGCCATTCTCGAGGCGCAGGGCTCGGTGCTCACGAACACGTACGCCGAGGGCTACCCCGGCAAGCGCTACTACCAGGGCTGCCACCCGTCGGACGAGGTCGAGCAGTTGGCGATCGATCGCGCTAAGCAGCTGTTCGACTGCGGCTATGTCAACGTCCAGCCGCATTCGGGCGCGCAGGCGAACGGTGCGGTGATGCTGGCGCTGACCATGCCGGGCGACACCATCCTCGGCCTCGAGCTGGCCCACGGCGGTCACCTCACCCACGGCATGAAACTCAACTTCTCGGGCAAGGTCTACAACGCGACGAGCTACGGCGTCGACCCTGAGACGATGCTCGTCGACATGGATGTCGTGCGCGCCAAGGCGCTCGAGGTCAAGCCGACCGTCATCATCGCGGGGTGGTCGGCCTACTCGCGCCAGCTCGACTTCGCAGCGTTCCGCGCCATCGCCGACGAGGTGGGCGCGAAGCTGTGGGTCGACATGGCCCACTTCGCCGGCCTCGTGGCCGCAGGCCTGCACCCCTCACCGCTGCCGCACGCGCACGTCGTCAGTTCGACCGTGCACAAGACCCTCGCGGGCCCGCGCTCGGGCATCATCCTCAGCAACGACGAGTCGCTGTTCAAGAAGCTCAACTCGGCCGTGTTCCCGGGCCAGCAGGGCGGGCCGCTCATGCACGTCATCGCGGCGAAGGCCGTGGCGTTCAAGCTCGCCGCGACGCCGGAGTTCGTCGAGCGGCAGGAGCGCACCATCCGCGGCGCGCAGATTCTCGCCGACCGTCTGACGCAGGACGACGCGATCGCCGCCGGCGTCAATGTTCTGACGGGGGGCACGGATGTTCACCTCGCGCTCGTCGACCTGCGCGAGTCGCCCCTCAACGGCCTCGAGGCCGAAGACGTGCTGCACTCGGTGGGCATCACCGTCAACCGCAACGGCGTGCCCTTCGACCCGCGCCCGCCGATGGTCACGAGCGGCGTGCGCATCGGCACCCCGGCGCTCGCGACGCGCGGCTTCGACGACACCGAGTTCACCGAGGTCTCCGACATCATCGCGCACGCCCTCATGCCGAACCCCGATGTCGCCGCGCTGCGCGGCCGCGTCGAGGCCCTCACCGAGGCGTTCCCCCTCTACCCGGGGCTGTAGGCGTGAGCAGTTCGACTGCGCAGCGTCTTGACGGCACCGCCACGGCGGCGGCCATCAAGGCCGAGCTCACGGAGCGCGTCACGGCGCTGCGCGAGCGCGGCATCGTTCCGGGCCTCGCGACCGTGCTGGTCGGCGACGACCCCGGCTCGCAGTGGTACGTCGCGGGCAAGCACAAGGACTGCGCCGAGGTCGGTATCGCGTCGATCCGCCGCGATCTGCCCGACACGACGACCCAGGCCGAGCTCGAATCCGTCATCGACGAGCTGAACGCCGACCCCGCGGTGACGGGCTTCATCGTGCAGCTGCCCCTGCCGAAACACCTCGACACCGACGCGATTCTCGAGCGCGTGCATCCCGACAAGGATGCCGACGGCCTGCACCCGACCAATCTCGGTCGTCTCGTTCTGCGGGTCGACCGCCCGATCGAGACGCCCCTGCCGTGCACACCGCGCGGCGTCATCGAGCTCGTCGAGCGCCACGGGCTGTCGTGGGCGGGCAAGGACGTCGTCGTGATCGGTCGCGGCGTCACGGTCGGCCGCGCGATCGGCTCGCTCCTCACCCGGCGCGAGTTCAACGCCACCGTGACGCTGACGCACACGGGAACGACCGACCTCGCCGCGCACCTGCGTCGGGCCGACGTGATCGTCGCGGCCGCGGGCGTGCCCGGCATCGTGAAGGCCGCCGACGTGAAGCCCGGCGCGATCGTGCTCGACGTGGGCGTCTCGCGGCTCGTCGACCCCGACACGGGTGTCTCGCGCATCGCGGGCGATGTGGCCGACGACGTGGCGACCGTCGCCTCGTGGATGTCACCGAACCCCGGCGGCGTCGGCCCCATGACGCGCGCACTGCTGCTCGCGAACGTCGTCGAGACCGCGGAGCGCGCCGCCCGCTAGACCGTCGGGAGTCGCGGCCGGTACCCTGGTCGCATGGAGCTGTGACGCAGTCGATCGTCCCGCGCCCGAGGCTGAGCCCGGCGGGAATCCTGCGAACCCGGCGGTGCCACTTGTCTACAACCCTGTCCTCTGGCGACCGCGCGCCCCTCATCGCGCTCGGCGTCACCCGCATTCTCGACGGCCGCGCCGTGCTGCGCGACGTCGACCTTGTCGTGCCCGCGGGCGCGCGCGTCGGTCTGATCGGCGAGACCGGCGCGGGCAAGTCGACCCTGCTGCGCGTTCTCGCGGGCGTCGACGAGCCCGACAGCGGCGAGATCGCGCGCCCCGCGCGACTCGGCTGGCTGCCGCAAGAGGTGCCGTTCGATTCCGGGATGCCCGTCTCGAGCATCCTCGAGGCAGCCGAAGCTCCTCTGCTCGACCTCGAACGACGTCTCGAAGCGGCGGCGGCCGCACTGGGCAGCGACCCCGCGGCTGACGAGACCTATGCCGCTGCCCTCGACGAGGCCGAGCAGGTCGAGTTGTGGAGCCGGCACGCGCGCCGCGATGCCCTGCTCGACGCCTTCGGGGTGGCGAGCATCCCGCTGCCGACGCCGCTCGGTGAGATCTCGGGAGGCCAGCGCAGCCGGCTCGCGCTCGCGGCCCTGCTGCTGAGCCGCCCCGATGCGCTCGTGCTCGACGAGCCGAGCAACCACCTCGACGATCGGGCGGTCGACTCGCTGCGCGAGCACCTGCTCGGCTGGCGCGGACCGGTGGTGCTCGCGAGCCACGACCGCGCCCTGCTCGACGAGGTGGCGACCGAGCTCGTCGACCTCGACCCGAGCCGTCGGGCAGCGACGGGCGAGAACGGGGGAGGGCAGGCCGTGCGCTACGGCGGCGGCTTCACCGACTACCTCGCCGAGAAGGCGAGGGAGCACGAGCGATGGGTGCGCAGCTACGAGCTCGAGCAGCGAGAGCTCGTGCAGCTTCGCCAGACCGTGCAGGTCACCGCACGCGCCCTCGGCAATCCCGATCGCCGTGTGCGCGACAACGACAAGTTCGTGCGCAACTTCAAGCAGGCGTCGATCGAGGTCGCCATCAGTCGGAGAGTGCGCGACGCCGAGCGACGGCTCGACGAGCTCGAGCGCGATCAGCTCGGCGCCCCTCCGCAGCCCTTGCGCTTCGGCGGGCTGCCGCCGGGCATCGCCGCGCTCGAGACCGACGAACCGCTCGTGGCGCTCGACGAGGCCACGGTCGACCGGCGGCTCGCGCCCGTGACGCTCGCACTGCGCGCCGGCGACCGGATGCTCATCACCGGTCCCAACGGATCGGGCAAGTCGACGCTGCTCGAGGTGCTCGCGGCGAGCATCCCGCCCGATGCCGGCCGGCGCACCGCACGGACGCGCGTGCGCGTGGGCGTGCTCGCGCAAGACACCCGCCTCGCCGAGCCGCATCGCACCCCGCGCGAGCTGTACGCGGCCGCACTGGGTGAGGGGAGAGCCGCCGCTGTGCCGCTCGCGACTCTGGGGCTGCTGAGCGAGCGCGACCTCGATCGCCCGGTCGGCGCGCTCTCGGTCGGGCAGCAGAGACGCGTCGAGCTCGCGCTCGTGCTCGGGCGACCTCCGCACGTGTTGCTGCTCGACGAGCCGACGAATCACCTGTCGCTTCGGCTCGCGACCGAGCTCGAAGACGCGCTCGGCACGCACCCCGGCGCTGTCGTCGTGGCGAGCCACGACCGCTGGCTGCGCCGCCGCTGGTCGGGCGCCGAGCTCGCGCTGGGCGCGGTCAGCGGTGCCCGGTGACGAGGCGCAGGCGCACGGGCTGGCCGGGGCGCAGCTGGGCGAGCAGGTCGAGCGAGGCATCGACGACGACCGCGATGACCGGGTAGCCGCCCGTCACGGGATGATCCGGCCCCAGCACGGTCGGGGCACCGTCGGGCGAGACCTGGATGCTCCCGCGGAGCATCCCCTCGCTCGCCAGCTCGGCGCCCACGAGGTCGGGCTCCCGCTCGAGCGCGGGCCCCTCGAGGCGCACTCCCGTGCGGTCGCTGCGGGCCGAAGTCGTCCACTCGGTCGCCAGGAGCAGTCGGTGGGCCTCGGCGGTGAACCACTCGTGGCGCGGACCGGGGCGCACCCCGAGCTCGACGACCCCGTCGGTCGGGGGATCCACCGGCACGAGGTCGGCCACTGGCACGGGCGTGACGGGCTCGGGGCCGAGCGGCAGCACGTCGCTCGCGCGCAGCGGCTCGGGCCCGAGCCCGGCGAGGGTGTCGCGCGAGCGCGAGCCGAGCACCGCGGGCACGGCGAGCCCGCCGCGCAGGGCGACCGTCGACCGCAGGCCGTGCGTCACGGTGCCGAGGTGCAGCTCGGCATCAGCATCCGTCCGTATCGCCGTGTGGGGTTCGACCGTGGCGCGCACCCCGTCGGTCACGAGCACGGCGTCGCTCCACGCGCCGGTCACGGCGAACCAGGTGCCGCCCGGCAGTGCGAGCCGCAGCCCGCCGAGCAGGCACTCGATTGCGGCGGCGTGCTCGTCGTTGCCGACCAGCCGGTTCGCGAGCCGGTGGGCCGCACGATCGAACGCGCCCGAGGCGCTCACGCCGAGCGAGGCGAGGCCGGGCCGCCCGAGGTCGTGCACGAGCGCGAGCGGCCCGGGGTCGATGACCCGCACGTCGGTCATCCGCGCACCGCCTCGAAGCGCACGCGCGTGCCCGGGGTGACAAGGGCGGGGGAGTCTCGGTCGGCATCCCACAGCGACACCGCGGTACGGCCGATCAGCTGCCATCCGCCGGGTGACTCGCGCGGGTAGACGCCGCAGTACTCGGCGGCGAGCGCGACCGAACCCGGAGGCACCGCGGGCCGCGACGTCGCGCGACGCGGCACGACGGGCAGATCTGCGTCGACCGGCACCAAGTAGCCGAACCCGGGGGCGAAGCCGATGAACGCGCACACCCACTCGGTGGCGGCGTGCCGCGCTGCCACGGCCTCGAGCGAGCATCCCCACACGTCGGCGACCACGGCGAGATCGTCACCGTCGTAGGTCACCGGCACCGTGATCACCGGGCCCGATGACGGCAGGCTCGACTCGGCATCGGCGGGCGGGTGCGCCGTCAGCCACTGCTCGATCGCGCCGAGCCCCGTCACGGCCGGGTCGATGCGCACGAGAACCGTGCGCGCTCCCGGCACGAGTTCGACGATGCCGGAGTGAGCGGCGGCGCTCCAGGTCGTGTGGGCCGAGAGCGCGAGCGCGAGCGCGTCGAACTCGGCGAGCAGAGCGCGGTCGCCGCAGGGCAGCAGCCTCATGCGAACGCGGTGACCTCGACACCCGCCGCATCGAGCGCGGCACGAACGGCGCGCGCGAGCTCGACGGCGCCGGGGGTGTCGCCGTGCACGCACAGCGAGTCGACGCGGGCAGAGACCTCGGTGCCGTCGACGGCCACCACGATTCCCTCGGTGGCGATGCGCACCGCGCGCTCGGCGACCTCCACCGGGTCGGTGAGCACGGCTCCATCGAGCGATCGCGGGGCCAGGGTGCCGTCGGCGAGGTAGCCGCGATCGGCGAAGGCTTCGCGCACGAACCGCACGTCGGCCCGGTCGCACGCGGTGGCGATGGCCGAGCCCGGCAGGCCGAGCACGGGCAGGTCGAGTGCTCGGGCGACGTCGGCGACGACCTCGGCGACCTCGAGATCGACGGCAATGCGGTTGTAGAGGGCCCCGTGCGGCTTCACGTAGGCGACGCGGCCGCCGGCGTGCGCGGCGATGCCGCAGAGGGCAGCGATCTGGTACAGGAGGTCGGCGTGCAGCTGCTCGGCGGGCACCTCCATGTCGCGACGGCCGAATCCGGCCAGGTCGCGGTACGAGGGATGCGCGCCGATCGCGACACCGCGCAGCACCGCGGTGCGGCTCGCCGCGAGCATGAGCGAGGGATCGCCCGCGTGGAACCCGCAGGCGAGATTGGCGCTGGTCACGAGCAGCAGCATCGCGGCATCGTCGCCCATGCTCCACGCCCCGAACGACTCGCCGAGGTCGCTGTTGAGATCGACGGCGGGCATGACGAGAGCCTACGCCTGGGCCCCTGCCCGTGACAGGGGCGATGGCCCCCGGAAGCGGACTGTGCGCGGTCGCCGCGCTGGGTGATAATGCGAGGAGGCCCCAGCATTCGCAGGGCACCCGAACCCACGTCCGTCGCGTCGTCACGGTCTGCGCAGAAGAGTGATGAGAGGGGGCAGCGCATGCCGCTCGGCCTGCCGCCGCACCTCGCCACGCGCACGACGAGCACCGCGGTCGCTCGAGCCGGGCACGCCGCGGCCGCGGTGTGCCTCATCGGCGTCGGGATCATCGTCGTCTCGATTCAGGCCTATCTGCCCGAGTTCGTGGTCTGGCCGGCGCTGCTGGTGCTCGTGCCCATGATCGTGCTGCTCGCTCTGCTCGAGCGCGCCCCCTCGTCGTTCATCGCGGCGAGCTATCTCGTCATCGGCGGGCTCTGCGTGTTCTGGTACACGCTCATCGCCTCGATACAGCTCGACACCCCCGTCGCGAACGACGACTACACGATCGTGCTGCTCAAGATCGCGCTCATTCTCGTCATCGGCGCCGGACCGCGGCTCGGAGCGTCGATGGTCTGGACCACCGCGGGCTTCGCCATCGGCGAGCTCGCATCGTTCTTCGCCCTGCTCTGGCTCGGGTCGCCCTGGCGCATCGACGTGACCACGATCGTCGTGTGGTTCATCGTCGTCGGGCTGCTGGCGGTGCTGCGTGTCGACCTGCTCACCTCGCGCGACTCGCAGATCGAGTTGTATCGCGCCGCACGTGACGAGATGCTCGCCGACGTGCGGCGCACCTTCGAGGCCCGGGCGACAGCGCTGCTGCACGACACCGTGCTCAACCAGCTCGCCGTGATCACGACGACCCAGCGCGCGCTGTCGCACGGGGCGCGAGCCGGAATCCGTGCGGATCTCGCCCTCATCGTGGGCCAGGAGTGGTTCGATGTCGGTGACGCGGTCGAGCACGCTGCCGGCGAGCGGGCGCAGCGGCTGCGAGCCGCGATCGACGAGGCGGCAGCGGGGGCCGTGACGGTCGACCTCTCGCCCGACGCGGGGATGTTCGATGCGCTCGACGGAGAAGCCTTCGACGAGTTCACCCGCGCCATCGCGCAGTGCATCGCCAATGTTCGCCGGCACGCGGGCACCGATGCCGCCGAAGTCGTGCTGGGCAGCAGCTCCACTGAGGTGTCGGCCATGGTGATCGACGACGGGCGAGGCTTCGCGCTCGATGAGCGCACCGACGGCCGACTCGGCGTCGGCACGAGCATCGTCGGGCGGCTCGAGACGATCGGCGGCTCCGCCGTGGTCTGGTCGCAGCCCGGCAAGGGAACCTCGGTGCTGCTGCGTGTACCGGTGCGGGCGCCGGGCGACGAGGAGGGTGCATCGTGAGCGTCGATCGCTCACCGCTCGTCCCCGTGCTCTCGCCGGGCGAGATCACCCTCGAGCGGCTCGACCCGCTGTCGGCGGCTGCTGCGCGACCGGTGACGACGGGCGCTGCGATTCTCGCCCTCGCGATGCCCACGATCGCGCTCGCACTGCGGTGGTCCGAAGTCGTTGCGCCCGCCTGGCTGGCCGTCTCGCTGCTCGCACTCATCGCCGCCGTCTGGCTCATGCTCGATCGATCGCGCGTCTCGAGACCCGTCTGGCGGGCACCCTCTGCGCAGATGCTGCAGCTGCTGCTCATGGTCATGACCGTGACGAGTGTGCTGTCGACCCTGGGGGCGAATCAGGCTGTGCGCGACGACTGGGCGCCGCTCGTCACCGGCATCGTGCTCATCGCGCTGACCCCCTACCGACCGGCGCGCGAGATCGCCCTCTGGGCCGTCGTGCACACGCTCGTCTGCGCCATGCTCGGCATGCTGCAGGCGCCGTGGGCGGTGACCGACGTGCCGACGCTGGCCTACGCCGTCACGGGCTCACTGCCGGTCGCCGTGCTCGGCTTCGCGGCCGCGGCCTACGCCCGCTCGCTCAACGGATCGATCGTGCGGTGGCAGCAGCGCGCCTGGGCGGCCGCCGAGGCCACCGCGGTCGACCAGCGGGGCAGCGTCGCGCGATCGGTGCAGCAGCAGCGCATCACGACGCTCAACCTCGAGGCGGTGCCCTACCTCAGTCGAGTCGTCGACGCCGACGAGCTCACCGACGACGATCGCGATGAGGCGCGGCGGCTCGCGCGCACGATTCGCGCCCTGCTCGTGGCCGACGTCGAGCGGGGGTGGGCTGCGACGCTGCTCGATGACCTCGTCGGGCGGCATCCGCACCTCAACATCGTGGCGCGCGCTGACGACCCCGACAACGTCGGCAGCGCGGCGACGCTCGAGCAGCGCACCCTGCTGCGCGCGATCGGCGAGCTCAGCATCCGCCGCCTGGCCGCGACCGAGCTCGACCTGCGGCTGCGGTCGCCCGAGGGGCGGCTGCAGGTGCAGTGGATCATCAGCACGCCCAAGCCCACCGTCGATGCGCTGCGCGAGCTGCGCGGCATCATCGAGCTCGTGCGCGGCGTGACCGAGCGCTCCTCTGCGGCCGGACTGCCGGGCCGAATCGCTCTAGAGTTTGAGTATGGATTCTGACGCGCGCCCGGTGTCTCGGGTTCGTCTCGCGATTCTCGACGACCACGAACTGCTGCTCGACAGCCTGGCGAGCTGGATCGCTGCGCACGCGCCCGACTTCGAGCTCGTGCTGACAGCGCCGACCTGGTTCGAGCTCGTGCAGAGCGACCAGTTTCCGACCGACCTCGTGCTGCTCGACTTCCAGTTGCAGGAGCCCGTCTCGATCGAAGCGCGCGTGCGCACGTGCCGCGCTGCCGGGGCGAAGGTCATCGTGCTCACGAGCCTCGACACCGCCGAGGCGCGCGATCGAGCGTTCGAGGCGGGGGCCTCCGCCTTCCTCTCGAAGGCCATGCCGCTCGGCGAGGTCATGGAGGCGGCACGTCGGGTCATGGGCATGGAGCTCACGGGCGAGCCCGTGCGCGACTGGCGGCCCCTGCCCAAGGGGGCGCAGCATCCGGCTCGACCGAAGCTCTCGGTCAGCGAGAAAGAAGCACTGTCGCTCTATGCGAACGGCAGCAGCATGAGCGAAGTGGCGGCGCAGATGAACGTGCAGTACGAGACGGCGAAGACCTATCTGCGCCGCGTGCGCGAGAAGTACGCGAAAGCGGGCCGCCCGTCGAGCACGAAGGCCGAGCTCATGCGGCGCGCGGCCGAAGACGGGTACCTGCTCTGATGGCGAAGCTCTACTTCCGCTACGGCGCGATGAACAGCGGCAAGAGCACCTCGCTGCTGCAGGCCGCCTACAACTACGAAGAGCGCTCGCAGACCGTTGTGCTCGCCAAGCCGCGTGTCGACACCAAGGGCGACCAGACCATCGTGTCGCGGCTCGGCGTGACGCGGCCCGTCGACTTCACGATCGACGTCGATGACGACGTCTACGTGCGTTTTCAGGCCCACCGCGCGGCGATCGTGCGGCAGACCGGCACCGACGTGTCGTGCCTGCTCGTCGACGAGGCGCAGTTTCTCAGCATGCAGCAGGTCGACGACCTGCTGCGCATCGCGATACGGGAAGACGTGCCCGTGCTCGCATACGGCATCCGCACCGACTTCCAGACGGTCGCCTTCCCGGGCAGCCGTCGCCTGCTCGAGGTCGCGCACTCGCTCGAAGAGCTCAAGACCATCTGCCGCTGCGGCCGCAAAGCGATCTTCAACGCGCGCTCGATCGACGGCGTGTTCGTCTTCGACGGCGATCAGGTGGCGATCGACGGCGTCGACGTCACCTACGAGAGCCTGTGCGGCTCGTGCTATCTCGACGAATCGGGCGAGTCTCTCGCGTCGGGCTGGCGGGCGCCCGTGGGGCTGGATGCTGCGCTCGAGCAGGGCCCCGACGCCGACTTCAGCTGAGCCGCGGTTCTCCGCGCTCCTCGAGAAACAGCAATCGGGACCGCCCGCAGGCGATCCCGATCACACGAGTCGGGGTAACAGGATTTGAACCTGCGGCCTCGTCGTCCCGAACGACGCGCGCTACCAAGCTGCGCCATACCCCGGTGCCGCCCTGAACGAACCAGGGCAACCCGTCAAGAATAGCCGATGTCGTCGGCCACGAGCGTCACGAGCACGGCCTCGGGCGGGCAGGCGAAGCGGATCGGTGCGTAGATCGACGTTCCGATGCCCGCTGAGACGTTCAGGTACGAGGCCTTGTGCGCGTGGTGCCACATCGACAACGAGCGCGCACGATCTCGCGGCAGGTCGCAATTGGTGACGAGAGCGCCGAAGCCCGGCAGGCACACCTGGCCGCCGTGCGTGTGGCCGGCGAAGATCACATCGGTGTTCTGCGTCGTGAAGGCGTTGAGCACCCGCTGGTAGGGCGCGTGCGTGACGCCGATCATGACCGCGGGGTCGTCGGTGTCATCATCGTCGAGCTCGCGCAGCGCGTCGACGAGAGCCGGCAGACGGTCGAGGCGATCCCAACCGCGGTGGGCGTCGTTCGTGCCCATGAACTCGAGGATCGAGCCGTTGATCGTGAGCTGCCCCACCTTGTTGTTGAGGTCGACCCAGCCGAGTCGGTCGCGCAGCAGCGCTTCGAGCCCTTCGGTGTCGAGGCGCTCTGCCGCGGTCGTCTCACCCTTCGACGGACCGGTCAGGTACGAGAGCGGATTCTTCGGGGTGGGAGCGAAGTAGTCGTTCGACCCGTGCACGAAGACTCCCGGCACGCTGTCGAAGACGCTGAGGGCCTCGGCAAGTGCCGGAAGAGCATCCGCGTGCCCCAGGTTGTCGCCGGTGTTCACGACCAGATGCGGATCGAGACTCGCGAGCGAGCGCACCCACGCCACCTTGTCGTGCTGCCACGGCGCGAGGTGCAGGTCGCTGAGATGCAGCACCCTGATCGAGTCGGCGCCGGGCGACAGCACCGGGACGACTTCGCGCCGCACTCGGTAGGCACGTCGTTCGAGCGCGATGCCGTACACGGCCGCGGCCGCCGCCATCCCGAGGGAGGCGGCGGCCGCGACACGCACTGCTCGAGTCACGAGCAGACGACTCGTGCCACCGTCAGCGTGATGCCCGTCTCGTACTTGACCTTCGAGCCGCCTGAGGGGCTCTGCTGGGTCACGATGCCGTCCTGGCTCGGATCCCCTCCCTCTTCGACGGGAGGAATCTGGGCGCAGAACTGGCCCAGGTTCGTGAAGCCGGCGTCGTTGAGGGTGCTGATCGCCGTATCGATGTCGAGACCCACCACGCTGGGCAGGTTGATGAGGTTGCCGCGGCTGATCGTGACCTTGACCGTCATGCCGCGCGCGAGCAGCGTGCCGGGGGCGTAGTTGGCCCCCGTGACGACACCCTCGGGCAGGGCCGAGTCGGTCTGACCGCCGACCTCGAACCGGAAGCCGAGGCCCTCGAGCAGCGCCTTGGCCTGCTCTTGCGTCTGGCCCGCGAGATCGGGCATCTGCACGCCCGAACCCACCTGCAGTCGTGCGGGCGGAGCGGGGAACGCGCCGCCGCCGTACTGGCCGTTGACCGCCGCCATGATCGGCCGGAAGATGTCGTGGCGGATCGACGAGCCGCTCGGGTAGCGCAGCATCGACACTCGGCCGGTGACGTTGCCGACCCAGACCGCCGTGGCGACCTCGGTGGTCGTGCCGACCATCCAGGTCTGGTTGTACGAGTCAGTCGAGCCCGTCTTGCCGATGATCGGCACGCCGTCGCCGATGCGCGAGCGCGTGGCGGTGCCTCCCGTGATGACGGCGGCCATCGGGGCTGCGGCCGCTGCGGCGACCTCGGCCGTGATGGCCCGGCGGCAGTCGGGCTGCTGGCCGTCGAGCTCGTTGCCGTTGCGGTCGACGATGCGGTCGACGGCGATGGGCTCGCAGTAGATGCCGCCGTTGCCGATCGCCGCGAAGGCCGAGGCCATCGTGAGCGGTGCGATCTCGTTCGTGCCGAGAATGGCCGAGGGGTTCGTCTGCAGCGGGTTGCCGTCAGCGCGGTGCACGCCCAGCGACTCGGCCGCGCCGCGGATGGCGCACTGGTCGAGCTGCTCGCCGATCGAGGCGTAGGCCGAGTTGACCGAGCTCACCGTTGCGTTGAAGACGCTCATCGCGGTGCCGCCACCGCCGCCGGAGTTCTTGAACTCCCACTTGCCGCCCCAGGGGCCTCCGCCGTCGTCGCACGTGTCGAGGAAGGCGGCCTGGTTGAGCTCGAAGCGCGAGGCGTCGACGATCTCGTTGAGGCCACGGCCCTCCTGCAGCCAGGCGACGAGGCCGAAGATCTTGTAGGTCGACCCGGTCTGGAACCCGCTCGAGCCGCCGTACTCGCGGTCGGTCGCGTAGTTGATGGCCGTGGTCTTCGGGTCGGCCGTGCCCTCGAGCGAGTCGTCGAAGGGCCGGTTCTGGGCCATCGTGATGATGCGGCCGGTCTTCGCCTCGACCGAGACCGCCACGCTGCCGATGTCGAGAATCGTGCTCGTCGTCGGAACCACCTCGCGCACGCGGTCTTGCGCCACGCGCTGCAGCGAGAGGTTCATGGTCGTGTAGATGTCGTAGCCGCCGAGCTTCCAGTTGGCCAGACGCTCCTCTTCGGTCGCGCCGAGCGCCTCGAGGTTCTTGACGTTCTTGACCACGAAGTCGCAGAACTGCTTGGCGTAGCCGTTGGCCGCGATGCAGCCGTTGTTCGGCGGCGTGAGCGTGACGAACTCCTCGTCGACCGGGGTGTTGATCGCCTCGGTGTGCTCGGCCTGCGTGATGAAGCCCTCGTTCAGCATGGAGTCGAGGATGAAGGTGCGGCGCGCCTCGTTGGCGGCGTAGTTGTCGGGGTCGCCGAGCGAACGCGCGCCCGGCTGCTGCACGATCGCGATGAGGCTCGCTGCCTGGGCGATCGTGACGTCAGAGGCCGGCACGCCGAAGTACTGCTGCGAGGCGGCCTGAATGCCGTAGGTGTTGCCGCCGAAGCCGGCGATGTTCAGGTACGCCAGCAGGATCTCGTCCTTGGTGTACTCCTTCTCGAGGCCGATCGCGAGCTTCGCCTCCTTGAGCTTGCGCTCGAGGCTCTGCTCCTGCGCCTGCGCGATGAGCGCATCGCGCTCTTCGATCGTGTCGGCCTTGAGGGCCTCGGTGATAAAGATGTTCTTGACGAGTTGCATCGTGAGCGTCGAGGCGCCCGACTCGATGCCGCCCGAGGTCAGGTTGCCGAGGCCGGCACGGATGATCGACTGCATGTCGACACCGCCGTGCTCGTAGAACCGGCGGTCTTCACCCGCGATCGTGGCGTCTTTGATGTACTGCGAGACCGCGTCCCACTCGACCTCTTCGCGATTCTCGGCGAACACGGTGGCGATCTGGCGGTACCCGTCTTCCGGGTTGTTGTTCACCGCAGCGTAGAGAGCGTTGCGCTGCGTCTGCTCGTTGATCTTGATGTACTCGGGCAGGCCTTCGAAGATTCCGATGGTGTTGCTCGCCGCCATTCCGGTGACGGCAAGGGCCGGGGTGACCATGACGGTCACGAGAACGCCGGCGAGTGCGCTGAGGCCGAGCATGCCGGCGATCGCGCCGATGACTCCTGAGGCCTTCTGATTCTGGGCAGACATATGATCAAGGGTACGCCACCGAGCTTATGACGACGCTGAATGGACCGCGCAATGACCCAATGGGAGTACCTCACGACTCCGCTCATGATCCACACGACGCAGGCGATCCTCAACAACTGGGGGTCGGAGGGCTGGGAGCTCGTGCAGGTCGTGCCCGGGCCCGAGGGCGGGCTCGTCGCGTACCTGAAGCGACCGATCGCCGGGGAGGCCTGACCATGAGCCGCATCGACGCTCGACTGGCCGAGCTCGGCATCAGCATCCCGCAGCTCGCCAAGCCCGTCGCCGCCTACGTGCCGGCCGTCATCAGCGGGCACCTCGTCTTCACGGCGGGGCAGCTGCCCTTCGTCGACGGCGCGCTGCCGGCGACGGGCAAGGTCGGGGCCGAGGTCAGCGCAGAGGAGGCCGCCGGCTTCGCCCGGACGGCGGTGCTCAACGCGCTCGCCGCTGCCGAGAGCGTCATCGGCTCGCTCGACCGCGTCACCCGAGTCGTCAAGGTGGTCGTCTTCGTCGCCTCGACCACCGACTTCTCGGGGCAGCCCGGTGTGGCCAACGGCGCATCGACCGTGCTCGGCGAGATCTTCGGCGATCAGATCGGCACGCACGCGCGCAGCGCCGTGGGCGTCGCGGTGCTGCCGCTCGACGCTCCCGTCGAGGTCGAGCTCATTCTCGAGTTCGCCTAGCCTCGAGTTCGCCTAGCCTCGAGTTCGCCTAGCCCGACCACCCGCACGCATCTCACGCTGTCAGACACCTCGCACGCTTCGACTCGTACGAGGTGTCTGAAGCAGTGCGAGGCACTAGGGCATCGTGTCGCTTATGATGCGGATCACGCTCGTGTCGGTGAGCGTCGTCGTGTCGCCGACCTCGCGACCCTCCGCGACGTCTTGCAGCAGCCGGCGCATGATCTTGCCTGAGCGCGTCTTGGGCAACTCGGCGACCACGAACACCTGACGAGGGCGCGCGATCGCACCGATCTGCTGCGCCACGTGCGCGCGCAGCTGGTCGCTCGCCTCGGTCGCCGTGACGGTGCCCTCTTTGCGCGACTTGAGAATCACGAAGGCCACGACCGCCTGACCGGTGGTCTCGTCGTTCGCGCCGACGACGGCGGCTTCAGCCACGAGGTCGTGCGAGACGAGCGCCGACTCGATCTCCATGGTCGACAGGCGGTGACCCGAGACGGTCATCACGTCGTCGACGCGGCCGAGCAGCCAGACGTCGCCGTCTTCGTCGAGGTGTGCGCCGTCGCCCGCGAAGTACAGCGGCCCGGTCGGCGTGTCGGCGAACTTCGACCAGTAGGTCTCGCGAAAGCGCTCGGGGTCGCCCCAGATGCCGCGCAGCATGCTCGGCCACGGCTCGGTGATGACGAGCAGCCCGCCCGCCTCCTTGCCGACGTGCACCCCGTCGTCGTCGAGCACGTCGACGCTGATACCGGGCAAGGGCACTTGAGCCGACCCAGGCTTCGTGGTGGTGACGCCCGGCAGGGCGCTGATCATGATGCCGCCGGTCT
>SXMG01000024.1 GCA_005778835.1 Actinomycetota bacterium | reverse complement strand
GCCCAGCCCGGACGCCCGCCCGCCTGCGCGCATCCACCCCCACCTCGGCGACGTCCGGCACCGCACGTTCACCTGATCGTCGTTTTCTGCTCGCACGTCGCTCACGGCCCCCGCGAGCGCCGCTCGTACCGTGAAGTCATGCGAATCTCGGTGATCGGGTGCGGCTACTTGGGCGCGGTGCACGCCGCGGGAATGGCCGAGCTCGGCCACGACGTCATCGGCATCGATGTCGACGCGCAGAAGATCGCCGCGCTCGCTCGTGCCGAGGCTCCGTTCTACGAACCGGGCCTGCCCGAGCTGCTGCGTGCGCACCGTTCGCGCCTGCTGTTCACGACCGACGTCGCCGCGGCGCGGGATGCTCGCGTGCACTTCATCGCTGTCGGAACCCCGCAGCGCCATGACTCGCCGGCCGCCGACACGAGGTTCGTCGACGCGGCCGTCGACGCTCTGCTGCCGTACCTCGCACCCGGGCACCTCGTCGTCGGCAAGTCGACCGTGCCGGTGGGCACGGCGGAGCGTCTCGCCGCCCGCGTGCGACCCACGGGTGCCAGGCTGGTCTGGAACCCCGAGTTCTTGCGCGAGGGCCGCGCCGTCGACGACACCCTGCACCCCGACCGCCTGGTCTACGGCGTCGACGGCGACGACGAGACAAGCGTCGCCCTGCTCGACGCCGTCTATGCCGCACCGCTCGCGGCGGGCACGCCGCGCATGGTGACCGACCTCGCGACGGCGCAGCTCGTCAAGACGGCAGCCAACGCCTTCCTCGCGACCAAGATCTCGTTCATCAACGCGATGGCCGAGGTCGCCGAGGCATCGGGCGCCGATGTCACGCAGCTCGCCGATGCGATCGGCCTCGATGCCCGCATCGGTCGCGCCTTCCTCAACGCGGGGCTCGGGTTCGGCGGCGGTTGCCTGCCGAAAGACATCCGCGCCTTCCGGGCTCGCGGTGACGAGCTCGGCGTCGGGGAGGCTCTCTCCTTCCTCGGCGAGGTCGACAGCATCAACCTGCGTCGTCGCACACGCGTGGTCGACGTGCTCGAGCACGAGCTAGGGCCGCTCATCGGGCGCCGCATCGCCGTGCTCGGACTCGCCTTCAAACCCGATTCTGACGACGTGCGCGATTCGCCCGCGCTCGCCGTCGTGCAGCTGCTGCGCGAACGGGGCGCGGTCGTCGTGGCCACCGACCCGGTCGCGATCGAGACGGCCCGACTGCGCGACCCGTTGCCGACCTACGTCGAGACGGTCGAGCAGGCGCTCGACGGCGCCGAGGCGGTCGTGCTGGCCACCGAGTGGGCCGAGTACCGAGGCCTCGACCCGGTCGTCGCCGGCTCAGGGGTGGCGAACCGGCTCGTCGTCGATGCCCGCAACGCCCTCGACGTCGACCGTTGGCGCGAGGCCGGCTGGGTCGTGCGGGGCCTCGGTCGGGCGCATGCGTCGCGCGTCGAAGACCCACGATCGGTACAGCGCGAACCGGAACACGCTGCCGAGCGCCAGCCCGATCACGTTTGACGCGATGTTGTCGGCGAGCAGGCTCGTGAAGCCGAAGACGTAGCGCGAGATCGCCAGGCACGCCACGGCGATGAGCAGGCCGCCGATGCTGACGAGCGCGAACTCGATCACCTCTCGACCGGCGGGCCGGCGCTTCTCGAGCCGGAACGTCCAGTAGCGGCTGCCCACCCAGTTCACAACGATCGCGACCGACGTCGAGATCGTCTTCGCGATGATGGGCCCTTCGGCGATGATCGCCGGGTCGAGCACGGTGAGCCGCAGCACGTTGAACAGCGCGATGTCGACGACGAGCCCGACCAGTCCGACGGCTCCGAAGCGCGCGAGCTGGGTGACGAGTACGGGCATCTCACCTGGGCAATCGTTCGGTCGGCGGGCGGGCGGCGAGGTCGGCCACCCCGATGCGTGTCACTGGTGCCGCCTGTCTCGGCCAGAATGGGCTCAAGAGCTCGAAGTCTATAAGGAGTCGCATGCCCGTCGTCGGCGTCATCGGTGGTGGCCAGCTCGCGCGAATGATGATCCCTCCGGCGGTCGCGCTCGGCATCGAGCTTCGGGTGCTCGCCGAGGCACCCGATGCCTCTGCTCGTCTCGCCGCGACGGCCGTCGGCGACTACCGCGATGAGGCCACGGTGCTCGCGTTCGCACTCGAGTGCGACGTCATCACCTTCGATCACGAGCACGTGCCCCAGGCCGTGCTGCACGCTCTCGTCGCTACGGGTTCGGCCGTGCATCCGGGGCCGGATGCTCTTCTCTACGCGCAGGACAAGCTGATGATGCGCGAGCGCCTGTCGCAGCTCGGCGTGCCGCAGCCCGACTGGGCGCGGGTCTCGTCGGCTGACGAGCTCGCCGGATTCCTCGCTGACCACGGTGGCCGAGCCGTGGTGAAGACGCCGCGCGGCGGCTACGACGGCAAGGGCGTGCGCATGGTCTCCCAGGCGCACGAGGCCGACGACTGGCTGGCCGAGGGGCCGGTGCTCGCCGAAGAGCGGGTGTCGTTCCAGCGCGAGCTCGCCCAGCTCATCGCGCGTCGCCCCAGTGGGCCGACCCAGGTGTGGCCGCTCGTGGAGACGGTGCAACGCGGGGGAGTGTGCGCCGAGGTCATCGCACCCGCACCGCACGTGACCGACGCGGTCGAGCGCGCGGCAGCCGAGATCGCGACGACGGTGGCGAACGGGGTCGGCGTGACGGGCGTGCTCGCGGTCGAGCTGTTCGAGTCGACCGACGGGCGCGTGCTGGTGAACGAACTCGCGATGCGCCCGCACAACAGCGGGCACGTGACGATCGACGGCTCGATCACGAGCCAGTTCGAGCAGCACCTGCGTGCTGTGCTCGACTGGCCGCTCGGCGACACCGAGCCGTTGGCGCCGTGGGGCGTCATGATCAACGTCTTCGGCGAGCTGCCTCCGCCGGCGATCGCGGCGGCCCTGGGCCACCAGCCGACCGTCAAGGTGCACGCCTACGGCAAGGGCCCGCGCGAGGGTCGCAAGGCCGGCCACGTGACGGCGATCGGCGATGACCTCGACGAGACCGTCTACCGTGCGCGCGCGGCGGCAGCTCACTTCGACTAGCACGACAGCCGCCCTCGCCCGGCCCCACCAGGCTCGACCGCGCGGGCAGCCCAGCGCGGTCTGGCTCAGACGTGCGCGCAGCCCAGCGCGTCACGCAACACGGTTGGGTGCGAGCGCCCGCCGTGACACCAGCGAGCGAGTCGGCAACTCGATCGGCTCTCTCGGATCGGCACCGCTGTCGGGAGGTACCGCTCGATACTCCTCGAGTCCGTCGGGCCCTCGCCGTCGTTCGATGCGCCAGCCGTTGTTGTGCACGAGGAGATGGTGATGGCGGCAGAGAAGCACTCCGGCAGCGACGTCAGTGCGACCGGCTTCAGCGAGCCACGGGTCGATGTGATGTGCCTCGCACCACGAGGGTGGCCGTTCGCAGCCCGCCCAGCGGCACCCTCCATCGCGCGCCGCGAGCGCGATGCGCTGGCGTGGCGTGAACAGCCGCTGCGAGCGACCTACATCGAGGGGCTGCCCCGTCGATGAGATGAGTATCGGCGTCTGGGAACCGCTGCACAGCAGACGCTGCACGGTCGGGAGGGAGACGACCTCGGTCTGGCCCTCCATCTCGCCGGCCCCGGAACCATCGCGCAGGTCTCGAGCCGTGACGACCACCCTCACCGACGGTGCGCCGCTCGACAACAACTGCGACGAGTCGGCCCCTGCGCCGACCGTCAACAGATCGAGGAACACATCAGAGGCGTATTGCTCGGGGCTGCGGTCATCAGCGAGCATGCGGTCGATGAGCGCGGCGTCATCGGGGGACAGAAAGGTGGGCCCGCCCCGCCGGGGAGACGTCGCGCGGTCATAGAGCTCGGTCACGATGGCCGCCGACTCGGGGTCGAGCAACCAGGTCGCCCGTGTCATGCCGTCAGCGCCGCGATGGATGCGCAGCGAGCGAGCTCCGCGTCGAGCGGCTTCACGTTCGGCGATTCCGGCGGTGTCGAGCTCGTCGCGCAACTGCCGAGCGCGGCGGTGCAGTCGGTCGACATCGAGCGTGTCGATCTCGGCGAGCAGCATCGTCACCGCGGCACGCAAGGTCTCTGCATTCACGGTCTCGCTCTCGTCGCCAAGTCCGCTGCGGATCGACTCGAGCGCAGCGGTCGACAGCCGACCCTGCTTGACAGGATCGATCAAGGCGCCAGCCCATACGGGAAGTGCCGGTTCGCCTGAATCGCGTGCGTCGTCTGCCGCGGTGGTGGCGAGCATCGACCCGGCACGCACCGCGATGCGAGCATCGTGTCGCGACGACCCGGTCGTCACGCGCACCAGTTCTTCGGGCGTGCGGTGACCGCGCCGCTGCGCGAGGCCCGAGTGGGCGAGCTGCGGAGCCGAGCGCCGGGCGACCTCGCCGGCGAGCACGGCCGACCGCGCATCCACCAGCCGACGCACTGTCGCCGCGCGATCGAGCGCTTCGAGGAGCTCGCTGTCGTCGAAAGAATCTGGGGCCTCGTCGGCACACTCGAGGAGCGCGTGCAGCGCCGCGTCGAGTGAGCCGAGGAGGGAGGAAGTCATGAGTCAATTCTCTCAAGTGTCGAACATATGTTCTAGACCCCGGCGGCAATCTTGGGATAAGTCATCGCTGTCGTCGCCTGTGGAGGAGGGGCAGTGACGGGGCGGGAGAGAGGAGGTGGGGTGGGCGGAGGAGGTTGGCTGGGGGAGGAGATGGAGTGGCCGAGGGGAGTTGGGGTCGGCGAGAGGAGGCGGGGCGGCGATGACGCGCGGGCGTGAGGAGGCGGGTCAGCGGTGGCCGTCCGCGGGCGTTACGCGGCGGCGCCCGGCCGGAGTGGCAAGACGGGGCAGTGGCAAGACGGGGCAGTGGGCCGGCGCCACCCCGGCCAGGTCGGGCGCGCCGCCACCCCCCTCCCCCGCCCCGCGCCTACCCTGAAGGCATGAACTCTCCCCTCGTGGCCGTCGTGATGGGCTCCGACTCCGACTGGTCGGTGATGCACGACGCCGCGACCGCGCTGACCGAGCTCGGCATCAGCCACGAGGTCGAGGTGCTGAGCGCCCACCGCACTCCTGACGCGATGATCGAGTTCGGGCGCGCGGCCGCGGGCAGGGGCATCCGCGTCATCATCGCCGGGGCCGGCGGCGCCGCTCACCTGCCCGGCATGATCGCGAGCGTGACGACGCTGCCGGTGGTCGGGGTTCCCGTGCCGCTGAAAACCCTCGACGGCCTCGACAGCCTCCTGAGCATCGTGCAGATGCCCGCGGGCATTCCGGTCGCGACCGTGTCGATCGGCGGGGCGCGCAACGCGGGCATTCTGGCGGCGCGCATCATCGGGTCGACGGATGCGGCCGTCGCCGCCCGTCTCGAAGCCTTCGCCGCAGAGCTCGAGCAGACGGTTGCCGGCAAGAACGCGGCCCTCAAGTCTGCGATCGCCCAGGGCGCCGCGTCGCCGGATCCCGGCGCCGCACCCGCGCAGTGAGCACCCGCACGTCGAACCCCGCCGCGCAGCCGCAGGCGGCGCTGCACACCGCCCCGTTGCGGCACCCCGACCCGCGCGACCCCGACCTCATGGCGCGCCGGGCGTGGTGGCTGCTCGGTCTGAACCTGCTGGTGCCGGGCAGCGCGCAGCTGCTCGCGGGCAGTCGCCGGTGGGGGCGCTTCGCGGTCGGAGCGACGTTCACGCTCTGGGCGGTGGCCCTCGTCGCCCTCGCACTGCTGCTGCTGTGGCGCCCGGCGGCGCTGACGCTCGCGACGAACCCCGTCGTGCTGTGGATCGCCCAACTCGGCCTACTGTTCTACGCGGTGCTCTGGTTGCTCACCACGGTCAACGCCTTCACGCTCGTGCGGCTCGTCAAGACGCGTCCGTCGGCGCGGACGCCGATCGCCGCCTTCGTGGCGCTCAGCATCGTGCTCGCGACCGGATCCGCCGGCTACGCCGCCTACCTGACGGGCGTGGGGCGGGATGCTCTCGGCGGCGTCTTCGCGGGCGGCGGCATCGAGCAGCCGATCGACGGGCGCTACACGATCCTGCTGCTGGGCGGCGACGCCGGCGATGACCGCATCGGCCTGCGGCCCGACAGCATGACGCTGCTGAGCATCGATGCGTCGTCGGGCGCGGTGTCGATGATCGGGATTCCGCGCAACCTGTACAACGCGCCGTTCGTCGAGGGCTCGCCGCTCTGGCAGGCCTGGCCCGACGGCTTCGACTGCGGCGACGAATGCCTGCTCGCCTACCTCTACCCGTGGGCCGAAGAGCACCCCGAGCTGTACCCCGATGCCGAGCGCGAGGGCAGCACGGCCGCGATCGAGGCGATGAAGGACGCGGTGGGCGGTGTCACGGGCCTCACCGTGCAGTACTCGGTGCTCATCGACATGGCGGGCTTCGAAGACGTCATCGACGCGCTCGGCGGCGTCGTCGTCACGGTCGACGAGCCGGTGAAGCTCGGCATCAACGGCGGGCCGGTCGTGGGCGAGATCGCGGCGGGCGAGCAGCGCATGAGCGGATTCACGGCGCTCTGGTACGCCCGCAGCCGCTACGACCTCACCGACTTCGACCGCATGCAGCACCAGCGCGACATTCAGGAGGCGATGCTGCGGCAGCTCGACCCGGCGACCGTGATCACGCGGTTCGAGGCGATCGCCGACGCGTCGAGCGAGCTGGCGCGCACCGACATTCCTCAGTCGATGCTCGGGGTGCTCGGCGACCTGGCGGTGCAGTCGCGCGAGCACGAGATCCTCAGGCTCGAGCTCGTGCCGCCGACGGTCGACAACGTGGCGCCCGATTTCGCGAGCATCCACGAGCTCGTGCTCGAGGCTGTGGCCCCGCGACCGACGCCGACGCCCGAGCCGTAGCCGCTACAGGTCGGCGTGCAGCTGCCAGACCTTCTCGGCCGAGTCGCGCCAGCTGTAGACGCCCGCGCGGTCGCGCCCGCGCACGCTGAGCTCGGCGGCGAGCGCGCTGTCGTCGAGCACGCGCTGCGCGGCGGCAGCGAGGCGCTCCGGGTAGGTCGCGGGCGAGTCGCGCTCGACGACGAGCCCGGCATCGGCGCACACCTCGAGCAGCGCGGGCGCGTCGGAGTGCACGACCGGCGTGCCGAGGCTCATCGCCTCGATCGCGGTGAATCCGAATCCGGTCGCGATGCTCGGCACGACCGCGACGCTCGCGCGCGAGTAGGCGACGGCGAGGTCGGTGTCGTCGAGGTCGCCGAGGGCGATGATGCGGCCTTCGTCGAGGTGCGCGGTGTGCGCGAGCTCGGCGAGCTCGTCCGGCGTGACGCCCACGAGCACGAGCGGGGCATCGGGCGCGTGCGCTTCGGCCATGGCCCACACGAGGTCGACGATGCCGCTGCGCCGGTCGAGCGGGCCGACGGCGATGATGAACCGCTCGGGCAGCCCCAAGGCCGCTGAGCGCGAGTCGATGCTGTGGCCGGGGTCGAGCGTCGTGCTCGGGGCTCCGCCGATGACGCGCACGCGCTCACCGAGGTCGAGCACGCTCGCGAGCTCGTCGGCGACCGCGTGCGTGGGCACGACGACGGCATCGGCGTAGCGCTCGGCCCGGCGGGCCATGGCCTTGACCCAGCTGACGCGTCGGCCGGGCAGGGTCTCGGGGTGGGTCCAGGCGACGGCGTCGTGCATGGTCACGACGAACTGCTCGCCGGGGTTGTTGACCGGGTCGTGCCGGTAGAGCGGCGCCAGCAGGCTCGGCGCGTGCACCATGCCCGTGCCGGGCAGCCGCGAGAAGCCGTGCTGCCAGGCCGCCGCGAGCTGGCGGCGGTCGAGGGCGCTCTTGGCGAGGGAGGCGAGGCCCGGCAGGGCGGCCGCGATGCGGTCGTAATCGGCTTCCGGCGACGAGGGCACGAAGCCCGTGACGCTGCACCCGCGCGGTGCGGTCGCGATGAGCTGGCGCGTGAGCTCGATCGTGTAGCGGCCGACGCCGTGCGGTGTCTCGGCCCCGGCGCCGTCGAGCACGACGCGCAACGTGGTGGCACTCACTCGAACATTCCCTCCGCCATGGCCTCGTCGAGCGCGACGCGCCACGGCCGCATCGGGTCGAGCCCGATGCGTGCCCAGCCGTCGTGGCCGAGCACCGAGTTGGCGGGCCGCCGTGCCGGCCGCGCGAAGCGGGCGCTGTCGGTCGGCTCGACTGTAGCAGTGTCGCCGCCCAGGTTCTCGACGATGGCGCAGGCGAAACCGTGCCACGTGGTGGCCCCCGAGGCCGTGCCGTGCAGGGTGCCTGAGCGCAGGCCGGTCGCGAGCATCCGCATCGTCTGCTCGGCGAGGTCGCGGGTGAAGGTCGGCTGCCCGTGCTGGTCGTCGACCACGGTCAACCGGCCGTGCTCGCGGTAGAGCCGCACCATGGTGCGCACGAAGTTGCCGCCGTGCTTGCCGTAGAGCCAGGCGGTGCGCAGCACGATCGTGCCGTCGGGGTGGGCAAGCCGGGCCCGCCGCTCGCCCTCGGCCTTTGTGCGGCCGTACGCGCTCGCGGGGGCCAGCGGGGCGTCTTCGGCGTAGGGCCCGGTCGCGTCGCCGGCGAAGACGTAGTCGGTCGAGTACTGCACCAAGACAGCGCCCGCGGCGGCGGATGCTCGCGCGAGGTTCTCCGCCCCCTCAGCGTTGACGGCCATCGCCTCGGCCTCGTGAGTCTCGGCGTCGTCGACCCGGGTGTACGCGGCCGCGTTGAGCACCGCATGGTGGCCCGCCACGGCCTCGTGGCACGCGGCGGGGTCGGTGATGTCGAGCGTGCCGCGGTCGAGCGCCGTGACCTCGTGGCCGGCGCGCTCGGCGGCGAGCCGCAGGTCGGTGCCGAGCATGCCGCCCGCGCCGGTGATCGCGATGCGCATCGTCGAGCCGTCGGCCGGGGTCACTGCCCTTGCGCCCGGTAGCGCGCCTCGGTGGCGTCCTTCTGCGGTGCCCACCAGGCCTCGTTGTCGCGGTACCACGCGATCGTGGCGGCGAGGCCCGCGGCAAAGTCGCCGTACTGCGGCCGCCACCCGAGCTCGGCGCGCAGTTTGCTCGAGTCGATCGCGTAGCGCAGGTCGTGGCCT
>SXMG01000023.1 GCA_005778835.1 Actinomycetota bacterium | reverse complement strand
GAGTGGTTCGATCAGCGTGGCGGCCTGCGCGAGCGATTCAATCACCGCGTCTGCGTCAAGTTCGGTGACGCTGCGGCCGTCGTTGTACCCGTAGGGCATCCGTCGTCGGTGCTGCAGCAGGCGCTCGGCCAGGCGAAGGACGCCCGTATGGCGATCCTCGCAGTCATGAACCAGGCGATCGACGCGCCCGACGAGATGGCGCCCACCGCGCCTCGCGTCATCAGCGTGCAGATCCCCGTCGACAAGATCGGTGAGCTGATCGGCCCGAAGGGCAAGACGATCAACTCGATTCAGGACGAGACCGGCGCGCAGATCTCGATCGAGGAGGACGGCACCGTCTACATCGGTGCGGTCGATGGCGCCTCGGCCGAGGCGGCCCGCCTGCAGGTCAACGCGATCGCCAACCCGATCAACCCCGAGGTCGGCGAGCAGTACCTGGGCACGGTCGTCAAGATCGCCGCCTTCGGTGCGTTCGTCTCGCTCATGCCCGGCAAAGACGGTCTGCTGCACATCAGCGAGGTGCGCAAGCTCGCCGGCGGCAAGCGTGTCGAGAACGTCGAAGACGTGCTCGCCGTGGGCCAGAAGATCCTCGTCGAGATCACGAAGACCGACGACCGCGGCAAGCTCTCGCTCGCACCCGTGCTGGCTGAGGGCGAGGGCGGCGACGCTCCCGTCGCGGTCGACGCCGAGGGCGAAGACGGCTAGCAGCCCGACCGCGTTCTGAACGACCGGATGCCCGCCCTCGATCTGAGGGCGGGCATCCGTTGTTCGTCCCGCTGGTGCGCGAGCTGTGGCTAGACCGCCACATCCCGGCGACGGAACGCGATGACCGCGACCGTCAGTGCCACCGCAGAGACTGCGTAGAGCAGCCCCATGAGCGGGTCGAACCCGTCGGCGAGCGGTGCAGCGCCATACGCCCAGAAGTAGGGCGAGAGCACGTGCATCCACTCGAGGTCGGGGTTCTGGTTGCCGAGCGCATTGAGCGCGTAGCCGAGCACGGCGACCCCGGCAGCGGCGCCGACCGCGATGCTCCGGCGACCGATGATGGCGCCTGTCATGGTGCCGACGGCGGCAGTCAGCAGACCCACGCCGAGCAGCGCCATCGACCCCGCGACGATGCCCTCGAGCGACAGCTCGAGCGCGGCCGGCTCGTTGAGTCCGAGCACCATGAGGCCCAGCAGCACCGCGAGGGCGATGAGCTTGAGCGCGATCGCGGCGAACCGCTCGAGCACGACCTGTGTGCGCCCGACACCGTGTGCGAGCACGAGCTCGAGGGTGCCGCGCTCTTCATCGCCCGCGATGATCGACGAACCCCACCCCACAGCCGCGATCGTCACGAGCACGAAGCCGATGAGGCCGTGCACGGTGCCCTGCGTATAGCCGGCACCGGTCGTGATCTGGTCGTAGCTGAGTGCCGCCACGAGCTCGGGCGGCAGGCTCTCGATGATCGCGAGAAACTCGGGGTTGCCGCCGATCGTCGAGTAGAGCGGCAGGTACATGCCGACGACACCGGCGAGACCCAGGCTCCAGCCGATGAGGCCTCGCCAGGTCTCGGCGAGTTGACGCCGCAGCAGGGGGAGCGGGCGTGCGCGCACCGCGGTGCGCGAGCTCTGCATCGTGGCACTCATGACTGCTCCTCCTGCTCTGCGCTCGGCCCATAGAAGCCGAGCACGGCGCTCTCGAGGTCGGGCTCTTGCACGACCAGATCGAGCAGGTCGCTCGCGGCGACCGCCGCGACGAAAGGCGCGACGCCGTCGCCGAGCATGCCGTGCACCATGGCCGTGCCGTCGACCTCTGTCACGGTGACGTCGTCGAGCCGCGACACCGAGCTGAGCCGGGCGAGCAGGGCATCGCGGTCGTCGGCGCGCACCGTGATGCGCACCGATCGCCGCGCGGCTGCGCGCAAGCGCTCGACGGTGCTGACGTCGACGATGCGCCCTGACCTCAGTACCGCGACGTCGTCGGCGGCCTGCTGAATCTCGCTGATGACGTGCGAGCTGAGGAAGACCGTCTGGCCCGCCTCACGCGCTTCGCGCACCATCGTCAAGAACTCCTGCTGCACGAGCGGGTCGAGACCGCTCGTCGGCTCATCGAGCACGAGCAGGTCGGGGCGGTGCGCGAAGGCCTGCACCAGGCCGACCTTCTGCTTGTTGCCCTTGCTGAGCGAGCGCACCGGGCGCCCGAGCTCGAGGCCCAGCCGGTCGGCGAGCTCATCGATGCGACCGTGCTCGATGCCGCCGTTGAGCTCGGCGTAGTGGTGCAGCAGGCTGCGCGCGGTCGCGCGGCCGGCGAGCGCCAATTCGCCCGGCAGATAGCCGATGCGTCGCCGCAGTGCGGGCCCGCCCGTGCGCGGGTCGTGGCCCAGCACCCGAACGTCGCCGCTCGTCGCGCGGATGATGTCGAGCAGCACCCGCATGGTCGTGGTCTTGCCGGCCCCGGTGGGGCCGATGACGCCGAAGACGCGGCCAGGCTCGATCGTCAGATCGATGCCGTGCAGCGCCGTGCGGCGTCCATAGCGCTTTGTGAGCGCGCGTGTCTCAATGACGGGGGTCATCCCCGGTTCCTTTCGTCGAAGTGTCGCGCCTGGGGGCGCGGGTCAGTTGTCGGATGCTCGAGCGGGAGGCGGATCGGGGTCTTGATTCGGGTCGCCTGCACCTTTGTCAGACCGGGGGCCGCGCGTCGTGTCGGGCCGGCCCGCGAGCGCGGCCGTGGCCGCGTCGAGAACATCCGTCGTCTGGTAGAGGCCGTGGGTGTACAGCTCGAGCGTCGGCAGCGTCATGCGGGCGACGAGCGCCGGCGTCAGACCGGGTTCGCCGAGCGCGCGGCCCAGTTGGCTCTCGAGCAGCAGCGGAACCAGGCCGTGTGCAGCCACGATGACCGCGGTCATGCGCGGGTCGCTCGACGATCGCATGCGGCCCGCTGCAACCTCCGCATCGATCATCGAGGCGGTGCGGTCGACGAGGTCGTCGAACAGTCGGGCGCCGGCGTCGGTGCCGTCGGTGATCATGCGAGCGAGGTAGTCGAGGCTCGCCCGATACAGATCGACGTCGGCGAGCCATCGCCGCATCGTCGACGACAGGTCGCTGTCGGTCGCGAGCTGCTCTTTGCGTCCGATGACCTCGTCGACGATGTGGGCGTCGCATTCGGCGCGCAGAGCCTCTTTCGAGCCGAAATGGTGCATGACGAGGGCCGCGCTCACGCCGGCGCGCTCGGCGATCGCGCGCACCGAGGTCGCGCTGTACCCGTTCGCTCCGAAGAGGGCGAGCGCAGCATCCCGAATGCGGGCACGCGTCGTCAGATCGGGCGAGGGTGAACGCATGTTCAGTATCCTAAACGATCGTTCAGCCATCCCGCAAGGCATGACCGAGTGAAACACTCAGCGAGTCCCCAGTCACTTCCAGCGAATTTCCGGGTGGGAGGAGGGAGGCCGACGTACAGTCATGGTTAATCCGACACCGCTGGTCCCGATCCCTGTGGCTGCCGAAGAACACTCGTTCATCGACATCACCCCCCTTGTCGGCTCTGCGCGTTGTGCGCTCTGCTGGCACGATTCGAAGGAGAATTGTGGACTTCCAGATCGTCCAAGCGTTTTTCATGCTCGGCTTCGTCGCCATGGCGGCCGGCACCCTGTGGTTCTACCTCGAGCGCAATGACCTGAAGCCCGAGCTGCGCTCGGTGGCGACCTACGCCGCGGTCATCACGTTCATCGCCGCGATCATGTACTACGTCATGAAAGACGTCGTCAAGTTCCCGGGCGGCGAGATCACGGCGGCCGACGTCGACGCGACCCTGCCCCTGCGGTACATCGACTGGCTTCTGACCACGCCGCTGCTGCTCGTGGAGTTCGCGCTCATCGTGGCCATCGCGGGTGCGCTCAAGAAGGGCATGCTGACGAAGCTCATCATCGCCGACATCGTCATGATCGTCACCGGCTACCTCGGTGAGATCGGCGAGCCGGGCTCGATCGGCAACGTCGTGTTCTTCGTCGTGTCGTCGCTCGCGTGGCTCTACATCGTCTACGTGGTCTACACGCTGAAGATCGGCGATGGTGCTCCTGCGCACGTCAAGCGCGCCGTCGGCATCATGAAGTGGTTCGTCATCGCCGGCTGGGCCATCTACCCCATCGGCACGGCGACCCAGGAGTTCCTCGAGCTCAGCGGAAGCGACGCGGCCCTGGCCATCGGTATCGCCGCGATCATCTACGTGATCGCCGACGTGCTCAACAAGGTGGGCTTCGGCCTCATCGCCGTGCGCGCTGCCAAGCAGAGCAGCGTCGAAGAGTCGGCTCAGATCAAGAAGGTTCAGGGCGTCTAGAACTCGTCCCCGCACCTGATCGACACCTCGGCGTGGTCGTGCCTCCGGGCACGGCCACGCCGAGGGCGTTAAGGCGGTGCGCGCCCCGCAGCACAGCACCGTAACGATCGCGCGCCGGTCGCAGAGAACCCCTCACCTGCGCGATATCCTCACGGCAACCACCGCCCGACCCCGCGCAGGGGTCTCGAGAGAGACGTTCGCACCGTGATCGACCCCGAAGGCCACGTCGAGTCGGCCGCGTCTGCGGTGCAGACCGGTCCGATACCCGTGACGCGGCGCGTCGGCCCGAGCGACCTCGAGGTCTACCCGATCGCCCTGAGCGGCACGGTGTTCGGCTGGACAGCCGACGGGCCGACGACTACCGCCATCCTCGACCGCTTCGTCGAGCTGCAGGGCTCGTTCATCGACACCGCAGATGCCTACGCGGGCGGGCGCAGCGAGATCATGATCGGCAATTGGATGCGCGAGCGGGGCAATCGCGATGCGCTCACGATCGCCACGAAGGTCGGCAAGGGGCCCGACCATCCAGGGCTGTCGGCGCCCGCGGTGCGCGCGGCGGTCGAGGCCTCGTTGCGCCGACTGCGGGTCGACCGCATCGACCTGCTGTACTTGCACGTCGACGACCCGAGCGTGTCGTTCGACGAGACGCTGCTCGCCGTCGACGAACTGATCCGGGCAGGCCATGTGCGCTACTTCGGGGGCAGCGACCACACGGCGAACCGGCTCTTCGAAGCGCGCATCGCTGCGGGGCAGCTCGGCGTGGCCCACATGGTGGCGGTGCAGAAGCACTACAACCTCATGCACCGCGCAGAGTACGAGAACGACCTGGCCCGCATCGCCGCACAACTCGATCTCGGGGTGCTGCCGCGGTTCGCGCTCGCCGCAGGCTTCCTCAGCGGCAAGTACCGGTCGCGCGCCGACCTCGACCGCCATCGCCGCGGAGACGAGGTGGCCGAGTACCTGACCCGCAGGGGCCTGCGGGTGCTCGCCGCTCTCGACCGTCTCGCGGACGAGACCTCGAGCTCGGTCGCGACGGTCGCCCTGTCGTGGCTGCTGAGCAGGCCGCGCGTCGTCGCCCCTGTCGTGTCCGTCAGCGACCCGCAGCAGTTGGAGGCGATCATGGCGGCACCCTTCACGCCGCTCTCACGCCATCAGTTGACCGAGCTCGACCGCGTGAGCGAGTGATCGTCGCCTGACCGGCGAGCAGCTCGCTCAGCGCGTGAGCGAGGTGGCATCGGCGACAACGCGCTCGACGCTGCGTCGGAACGCGACCGATGCGCCGATCGGGTCGCCGACGTGCCCCCAGGCGAAGGCCCCGACGTACGCGAGCATGAGCTCGTCTGCTGCCTCGCCCGCGAGCGGGTGCTCGATCGACTGCAGCAGTCGTGTGAACCGCTCGGCGATCGCCTCGTGATGGTCGGCGATGACGTGCCGAGCGGGGTCTCGCGGGTCAGGGAACTCGGCGGCGGCGTTGACGAAGAGCGACCCTCTGAAGTCGTCGGCATGCAGGGCGTCGCGCACCTCGTCGGCGATGGCGGCGAGCGCGTCGCGGCCGTCGGCCTGCGCTGCGATGCGGGCGTCGAGCGCAGCGAGGGCAGCGACGGATGCTGACGTCAGGTACGCGCTGATCAATCGGTTCTTCGAGCCGAAGTGCTTGTAGAAGGTCGCTTTCGTGACCGACGACTGCTGAATCAGCTTGTCGACCCCGACGGCGCGAATGCCCTCGGCGGCGAAGAGCGCGGTCGCGGCCTGCAGAATGCGCGCCTTCGCGGGCGGTTCAGGTCGGGTCGTGTCGGCGGGGTGAGCGGTCAGCACGGGTCAAGCTCCAGACAGGGTGGCGGCGTTTGTGCGTCGAGATGAGCAGAGCATCCACCGTCGCCGCACTACCGATCATAGAGGGGACAGACAGAGTTGTCTGTCCCCGTGATGATTCGTCGTGTCTCCGAGCCGTTCGAAGGCATGGCCTATGCTCGACGGGGTTCGGTGAGGAGCGTGGGTCGTGTCTCGGTATGTGTATCTGGTGCGTCATGGTGAGCAGCAGGATGCGGAGCACGGGCTTCCCGACGGCCCCCTCAGCGGGCGCGGCCAGCGTCAAGCCCGCGCGATCGCCGAGCGATTGAGCGGAGTGCCGTTCGCGAGCGTGCACACGTCGCCTCTGCAGAGAGCGGTCGAGACCGCCCTCTCGATGACGCAGCTCATGCCCTCGATCGAGCCGCAGCCCTCTGCGCTGCTGATGGACTGCATTCCGGCCGGACCCTCGCCCGACATGCCGCACGCCTTCGAGCCCTTCTTCGGCGGCGTGACGCCCGAGGAGATCGCCGCGGGCGAAGCTCAGATGGCCGACGCGACGGCCGAGTGGCTGTCGCCGTCTCGCGACGACCGCCACGAGCTGCTCATCACGCACAACTTCGTCATCGCCTGGTTCGTACGGGAGGTGTTCGGTGCCGCGTCGTGGCGCTGGATGGGCATCAATCAGGCGAACTGCGGATTGACGATCATCCGCGTGCGATCGGCGAAGCCTCCGGTGCTCGTGACGCACAACGACCTGGGGCACCTTCCTGCAGAGTTGCGCACAGGGCTGCCGGTCGAGCAACCGTTCTAGGCGTCGCGCGACGGCGCGGCGGGCTGCTGAGCAGCGAGCCGCTCGAGTCGCCGCCGTGTGTACGCGAGGCTCGACGACTCTGAGCCGAGCAAGCGCCCCATCACCGCGAGGGCGAAACCGGTGAGCGCGATCGCGGGCCAGCGCGGCCGTTTCAGCCCGAGCAGCTCGCGGTACTGATCGGGCAGCGATGCCACCGCTCCCGCGAAGAGAACGCGGTAGGCGGGCCCGACTCCGGCACCGAGCGGCGGCCGTCGCAACCAGCGCACGGCCTCGTCGACGCGCTCGTCGCGGCGCAGCACGGGCAGGTAGGCGGCGATCGCCGCATCGAGTTCGGCGCGGCTGCGGGGCGGTGCGGGCATCCCCATCAGCTCACCGGCGATCGCCCACTCGCGAACGTACTGATCCGACCCGCCCGGCACGTCGCCTCCCCACGTCTCGTGGCTGCCGATGAACGCATCAGCGAAGACGCAGTGCACCCAGGCGACGAGGTCGGGGTCGCTGGCCGAGTAGGCGATCGTGGTTCCGTCTGCGCCGAGGTAGTCGCCCGTGACGCGGTGGTGCAGTCGCGAGACCCACGCGCAGGCCGCCTCGGCCTGGGCGCGATCGGCGAAGGTCGTCGTGAGCACCCAGCGCACGGTGCCGGCCAGGCGTCCCAGCGGGTCCTCGCGGTAGCGGGAGTGATCGTGCACGCCCGCCATGGCGCCGGGGTGCAGCGTCTGCATGAGCAGGGCGCGGATGCCGGCGACGACCGTCGGAAGGCCGCTGTGCACCTCCCAGACGGCTGAACCCGGGCCGAAGTAGCCCGCATCATCACCGGTCTCGAGCGCCGTGACCCAGTCGGGCGTTCCGTTCGGGTCGCCCGAGAACATCGTGAGAATGCGCCCGCGAGCGCGCGTCACGAGAGCGGGTCGGGCCATGATGCAGACTCTGGCACATCGATCTGGGCGACTCTCGCGCGACGGCTGGGAATGCGCGTGCACAGCGCGCATCGCCGTCAGCGAACAATGATGCGAAAATACCCCGGGGGGTATAGAGTGAGCGCATGATCTCTCCTCGAACCTACGTCATCATCGGCGGCGTGGCCGGCGGCATGTCGACCGCGACCCGCCTGCGCCGTCTCGACGAGACCGCCCGCATCATCGTTCTGGAGCGCGGCGAGCACGTCTCGTTCGCCAACTGCGGCCTGCCGTATCACGTGGGCGGCGTGATCACCGACCGAGACGCCCTGATCCTCCAGACCCCCGCCTCGCTCGGCGCGCGCTTCGCCCTCGACGTGCGCGTGCGCACCGAGGCGATCGCGATCGACCGCGAGGTCCGCACGGTCACCGTGCGCGACCTCGTCACGGGTGCCGACGAGGTGCTCTCGTACGATGCCCTCGTTCTCAGCCCCGGCGCCTCGCCGATGCGCATCCCCATTCCCGGTGTCGAGCGCGGCCTGGTGCTGCGCGACATCGCCGACATGGACCGCATCATCGCCGCGGCGCAGGATGCTCGCCGTGTCGTCGTCGCCGGTGCGGGCTTCATCGGCCTCGAGCTCGCCGAGAACCTGCGCCACCGCGGCCTCGAGGTGGCCGTCGTCGAGATGCTGCCCCAGGTGCTGCGGCCCTTTGATGTCGAGATGGCGCACATCGTCGCTCAGCGACTGCGGGCGAACGGCATCGAACTGCACCTCGGCACCGCGCTCAGCGGCATCGAAGACGACCATGTCGTGCTCGACGGCGGCTCGGCGACTCTGCCCGCCGACCTCGTCGTGCTCTCGGTCGGCGTGCGGCCTGAGAGCGGCCTCGCCCGCGACGCGGGCCTCGACCTCGACGCCCGCGGCTACATCGTGGTCGACGCCGAGCAGCGCACCTCCGACCCCGCGATCTTCGCCGTCGGCGACGCCGTCGTGAAGCAGCGCTTCGACGGCGACCCCTCGCCCGTGTGGCTCGCGGGCCTCGCGAACCGGCACGGCCGCCTGGCTGCCGACGTTATCGCCGGCCGCCCGCACGCCGCTGTTCCGGCTCTCGGCACCGCGGTCATCGGCGTGTTCGGCCTCACGGCCGCCGCCGTCGGCCGCACCGAGCGCGAACTGCGTGACGAAGGCCGGGCGATCCGCGTCATCCACACCCACCCGACCAACCACGCCGGCTACTACCCGGGCGCTGAGCAGCTCTCGCTCAAGCTCGTCGTCGACGCCGAGACCGACGCCATTCTGGGCGCACAGGCCGTCGGCGGGGGCGCCGAGAAGCGCATCGATGTCATCGCCACGGCGATGGCCGGCGGCATTCCCGCGCGGGGCCTCGCCGACCTCGAGCTCGCCTACGCGCCGCAGTTCGGCTCGGCGAAAGACCCCGTCAACATGCTCGGCTATGTCGACGACAACCTCATCGACGGCGAGCTGAGCGTGCAGTGGCACGAGCTCGCCGAGAAGCAGGCGGAGGGCTGGCGGCTCATCGACGTGCGCACCGAGGGCGAGAACGCGCTCGGCGCCATTCCGGGCAGCGAGCTCATCACGCTCGACGAACTGCGCGACCACGCCGAGCGGCTGCGCGGCGAGCGCGTCATCGTGACCTGCAAGGTCGGCCAGCGCGGCCACACCGCCGCGTCGCTGCTGCGGCAGTACGGTGTGACCGTGGCGAACCTCGACGGCGGCTACACGACCTGGCGGGCCGGCACCTCGGCTCTCGCCCCGGTGCCCGTCGCCCTCTGACCCGCTAGCCCTGCCCCACCCGACCAGAAGGAGCCCCATGGCTGACGAGATCTCCGTCGACCAGCTCGTGCTCGAGCGCGAGCGCGGAGCCACCGTGATCGACGTGCGCGAAGTCGACGAGTACATCGATGCTCACGTTCCCGGAGTGCGGCTCGTTCCGCTGGGCACGATCCCCGATGAGCTGGATGCCCTGCCGAGAGACGAAACCCTCTACGTGATCTGCCGCTCGGGTGCGCGCAGCCTGCGCGCGGCCGACTTCCTCATCGCGAACGGCTTCGACGCGATCTCGGTCGCGGGCGGCACCATGGCCTGGGTTCAGCGCGGGCTCGACTACGAGACAGGAGATGACCGATGACCAGCATTCCGGCCGATGAGGCCAAGAAGATCGCCAACCGCCTGCGTCGCGCTCAAGGGCAGCTCGGCGCCGTGCTCGGCATGGTCGAGGAGGGCCGCGATTGCCGTGAGATCGTCACGCAGTTGAGCGCAGCATCCAGCGCCATCGACCGCGCCGGCTTCGCGATCATCGCCTCGGCGATGAAGGAGTGCTTGCGCGACGGCGAGGGCGACCCCGTCGAGGTCGCCGACCTCGAGAAGCTCTTCATGAGCCTCGCCTAGCGGCGTGACTCCGAGCCTTGCCTAGAGCGCCCGACCCAACCAGGTCGTCGCGTTGGGGTTCTCGTTGTAGGGCTCGATGGGCTCGAACCCGAGAGACCGGTACAGCGCGGCGGCCTGCTCGAGGCTCTCGTGGGTGTCGAGCACGAGCTCGCGGCCGCCGAAGTCTCGAGCGCGCCGCTCGAGCTCGGCCATGAGCGTGCGCCCGTAGCCGAGGCGACGGGTGTGGGGCTGCACCCAGAGGTGCTTGATCTCGAAGCGCGGGCCGGCCGGCCCGTCGTCGATGCGGCGAATCGCTCCGCATCCGACATCGGCGGGCTCGCCCGACAGGTTCTCGCCCTCGACGATGAGGAACACGCCGTTCGGGGGCGTGAACTGCTCATCGCTCACGACCGCGCGCTGGTAGTGCTCGGCGCCCGCCGGAAAGTCGAGGGCGCGCGCCGTGAAGTACTGATCGAGCAGCACGCCCGCCGCGTCACTGCTCGGCAGCGCCTCGCGCCAGGTCACCATGGGCACAGCCTAAGCGCCACGGGCCCGCCGTAGGATGGCGCCATGGTCATTCGTGTCGCCGTCGTCGGAGCAACCGGGCGACTCGGGTCGACCGCCTGCGATCTCATCGAGCGCCAGAGCGACCTCAAGCTCGTCGCCCGCCTCGACTCGCGCAGCGATCTCGGCGAGATGCTCGGCGCCGATGTCGTGCTCGATGTCACGGCGCCCGGCGTCTCGGCCACGGTCGTCGACCACGCCGTGCGCAACGGGCTCAAGGTGCTCGTGGGCACGAGCGGATGGAACGAAGACCGCTTGCGCACGTTGCGCACCCTGATCGATGCCCACGCGGATGCCGGGGTCGTCGTGGTGCCCAATTTCTCGATCGGCAGCGTGGTCGCCACGCACCTCTCGACCATCGCCGCACGCTACTTCGAGTCGATCGAGATCGTCGAGACCCACCACGCCGCGAAGGTCGATTCGCCGTCGGGCACGGCCGTGCGCACGGCCGAGTTGATCGGGCACGCGCGCGCAGAGCTCGGCCCGGTCGTCGCACCGCACACCGACCAGCGCGCGCGAGGTCAGCAGGTGGCGAGCGTGCCCATCCACTCGCTACGGCTGCAGGGTGCCCAAGCGCGCCAAGACGTGCACTTCGGCGGCACCGGCGAAGTGCTGACGATCAGCCACGAGACGCTCTCGGCGAGCTCGTACGAGGCCGGCATTCTCATCGGCCTGCGCGCCGCGGCCGAGGCGACGGGGCTCATCGTCGGGCTCGACGCGCTCATCGGCCTGACCTCAGGATCGATCGACGTGGACGACGACGCATGACGCGTGCCCGCTGGGGCGCGCTCGGCATGGCGGCGCTGCTCGCGCTCTACATCGGGGTCGTCCTCACCTACGCCGTGCGCCTCATCGCCGACCCGTTGCCGGTCGCGCAGGCGATCGGCTGGGCGCTCGTCGTGCTGCCCCTCATCGGGGCGTGGGCGCTCGTGGCCGAAGTGCGCTTCGGCTTCGCGGCCGAGCGACTAGCCCGACGCGCCGAGGCCGAGGGCGTGCTGCCGGACGACCCGGTTCCGGTGCGGGCAAGCGGACGAGTCGAGCGCGACGCGGCTGACACCGCGTTCTCGAGGCACGCGGAAGCCCTGCAGCAGCATCCCGAATCGTGGGCGCACTGGTTCAGGCTCGCGCTCGCCTACGACGCCGCGCGCGATCGTCGCCGTGCGCGGTGGGCGCTGCGCGAGGCTATTCGGCGGGAGCGGGCCGATCGGTCGACGGCTCCTGATCAGCCGGAGGGCTGACGAGCGCTGCGATCGCGGCCTCGACCGTCTCGTGGCGGAAGCGGAAGCCGTCGGCGAGCAGGGCGGCGGGAATCTGCTTCTGGCTCGCGAGCAGCAACTCCCGACCCGCGTCACCCATGAGCGTGCCGATGACCGGCTCGGGAATCGCGAGCAGGTGCCAGCGGTGCATCGCTTCGGCGAGCGCTCGGGTGAAGCGGTCGGCGGTCGCGGGAGCCGGGCCGGCCAGATTGACGGGGCCGCGCAGCGTCGAGGTCATGAGGTGGCGGATGGCGGCGGCCTCGTCGTAGAGGCTGATCCAGGGCCAGTGCTGGCCCCCGCTACCGATGCGCGCCGCGACACCGAGCGAGGTGAGCAGGCGCAGCGGCGTCATCGCGCCGCCATTGCCGACGACGAGTCCTGTGCGCAGGAGCACCGTGCGGGTCGACTCGGGAGCGAGGCCGGCTGCGGCCTCCCACGCCGCGACGACGTCGCTGAGAAAGCCCTCGCCCTTGTCGGCGCTCTCCGTCAGCCGCACGGCGGGGCGGTCACCGTAGAAGCCCACGGCAGAACCGCTGAGGAACACGCGCGGGGGAGTGCCCGCGCGAGCCATGCCCTCGGCGAGCGTGCGCGTCGCATTGACGCGAGAATCGACGATCTGCTTCTGGTAGCCGCGCGTCCACGGAATACGAGCGATCGAGGCTCCCGACAGGTTCACGACCACGTCGACGGTGTCGAAGACGGCGGCGTCGATGACGCGGGCATCGGGCGACCACGAGAACTCGCTCTCGGTGCACGGAGCGCGCCGCACGAGGGTGAGCACCTCGTGGCCCTCGGCGCGCAACTGCCGCTGCAGCTCGGTGCCGACAAGGCCGGAGGCGCCGCCGATGAGCACGCGCAACGGCGTCACCGCGGCCACTAGGCGAGCGTCGCTTCGAGCGTGATCGACGTGCCGGTCAGCGCGGCCGAGACCGGGCATCCGGTCTTCGCACTCTCGGCGAAGGTCTGGAACTCGTCGGCGCTCAGGCCCGGCACCGAAGCGCTCACGAGCAGGTGGCTGCCCGTGATGCCCTCGCCGGGAACGAACGTGACGGCGGCCGTGACCTGCAGGCTCGTCGGCGTGTGGCCGGCCTTGCTGAGCGCGTTCGACAGCGCCATCGAGTAGCAGGCCGAGTGCGCGGCGCCGAGCAGCTCTTCGGGGTTGGTCATGCCCGTGACGCCCTCAGACCTCGCGGCCCAGGTGACGGGAAACTCGCCGGCATCCGACGAGTCGAGCGATGTCGTGCCCGACCCTTCGAGCAGGCTTCCGATCCACAGAGTGGTTGCTTCGCTGGTGACGGCCATGGCAGTGCTCCTGACGATTCGCGGGGGCTGCGGGCCTTCAGCCTACGCGCGAGCGGCTGAGCGGCGAATGATTCCTGTGCGAACCAGCAGCACGTAGAGCTGGCAGCCGAGGCAGAACGCGAACGCGGCGTTGAGGAATGCCGCGATGAACGCGGCGCTCGCCGCGACGACGAGCGCGCCCGGAAGCCCGACGAGGTGCAGCACCAGACCCGTCGCGGTGACCAGCAGCCCGACGAGCTGGGCGAAGGTCGGCGGCGCGGGGTGCTCCCGCTCGGTCGGCGGAGCGAGGCGCGGGGCGATGAGGCGGCGGTACACGGCGCCGTAGGGGTGCTTCTGGATGCCCGCGAACGCTCCCCACGCGAACAGCGCCACGATCACCGTGAGCAGCAGTGCCGACGGTTGCAGCGCGCGTGCCACGAGATCGGCGCCGAGCGGTTCGGTGAGCCCGAGCAGCACGACGACGAGCAGCAGCACCGAGGTGATCGCCTCGCCGAAGCGGGGGCCGCGCGGGTCGATGCCGAAGGGCTGCGCGGTGTCGCGCTCAGCGGCGGTCACGCGCTCACCAGCTCGGTGCGGGCGGCGTCGACGGCCGCACGCACGTCGGCGGGCTTGACGGCGCCGATCAAGCGGGCGCGCACGTGACCCTCGCGGTCGAGCACGAGCGTCGTCGGCGTCGAGTAAACCGAATGCCGCCGGGCCACGTCGGGCTCGTCGACCACGTCGATCTCGCGGTGCGCCACGGTCTCATCGGCGGCGGTGAGCTCGGTGGCCACGCGCCGCATCGCGACGCAGGCCGAGCACACGGGGCTCGAGAGCTGCACCAGGGTCACCTCGGCGCCCTCGACGGTCAGCTGGTGCTCGTCTCCACCGCAGCCCTTCGCTACGCGGGTGCCGCGGGCACGCAGTGTCAGGCCGAGCACGGTCGCGAGGGCGATGAGCGCCACGATCACGAAGAGGGCGGTGAGAGCATCCATGCTCATGAAAATACGAAACAACCTGCATCTATTCCCGTGTGTGACGTTCTGTGACCGCACCACGTCCCCGGTAGGGTGACGAGCGTGACCGAGGCGACCGAGATCCAGTTCCGCTCCGACGTGACCGTCGAGCTCGTGCGGGCCAGCGCCCATGACAGCGACGTGCTCTTCGCCGCCCGCGTATCGACGCAGGGCGAGCAGACGCTCGAGGCCGCCGCGGCGGGCGCCGACGCGACCGATCGCGACCGCGGACTCATCAACTACCTCATGCGCGACCGCCACGGCTCGCCCTTCGAGCACAACTCGATGACCTTCTATGTGCAGGCGCCGATCTTCGTCTTCCGCGAGTTCATGCGGCACCGCATCGCCTCGTACAACGAAGAAAGCGGACGCTACCGCGAGCTGCGCCCCGTCTTCTACGTGCCAGGGCCCGAGCGCAACCTCGTGCAGGTCGGCAAGCCCGGCGCCTACGACTTCCTGCCCGGCACCCCCGAGCAGACGGCCCTCGTCGACGCGGAGGTGCGCGGCGTCTGCGAGGCGGCCTACGCCTCCTACCAGCGGATGCTCGCCGCGGGCATCGCGCGCGAAGTTGCCCGCGCTGTCCTCCCCGTGACGATCTACAGCTCGATGTACGTGACGATGAACGCCCGCTCGCTCATGAACTTCCTGTCGCTGCGCACGAAGCGCGAGGGCACGCACTTCCCCTCCTTCCCGCAGCGCGAGATCGAGATGGTCGCCGAGCTCATGGAGAACCACTTCGCCGAGCTCATGCCCCTCACCTACGAGACCTTCAACGGCAACGGCCGCGTCGCCCCCTAGCCCTGACGCGCAGTTGCCCGCCTCAGCTCGGGGGTGCCCGGTGGTGTCTGCCACGCCGACATGAGCGCCGACCCAACGGCGCGTCGTGCGCTTTCGTTGGCGAGTCGCTTGCGGGTGTCGGTCTGGCAGACACGACTCCTCACGAGCACACTTCCGGGTCACCTCGATTCACCGAAACCTGACGCGATCAGGGTGGTGGTCTCGAATCGAGAACACTCTCCCGATGACTTCGGCTGTCTCTCGCCTCCGCGCCCTCGGGGGTGTTGCCTCAGTGGCCGAACTCTGCGCGACCCCGGCCGAGCAGCGCGCTCTCGCCCGCGCTTCTGCTCGCGGCGTGTTGATTCGCGCGCGCAAGGGCGTATATGCGCTTCCGGATGTTCACGTCGACGTTATTCTCGCGGCGCAGATCGGCGGCCGACTGACTGGAGTCTCGGCGCTCGAGCACCACGGGCTCTTGGTTCCTCCGGCTCGCGGGCGTGATGCGTTGCAGGTCGAAGTGCGCGTCTCGACCACAGTGCCGACGCTCGGCACGAGCTCGGTCATTCCGCGCATCCACTGGATTCGGGAGCCCACGGTGCCCCGCTTCGGAGTCGCTCCTCTCGAGAGCGTTGTCGCGCGCGTTGCCGATCAGCTGCCGTTGCCGTTTGCCGTCGCGGTGCTCGACTCGGCCCTCCGGTGCACGCCGCTTACCCCGGCCGAATTACATCTCTCAGCCGCGTCGTGGCGACCCAGAGCACGGGCCGCTGCGGCGCTCGTCGACGAACGCTCCGAGTCGGGGACTGAGAGCGTGCTTCGAGTGCTATTGCGCGAGGCGGGCATCCACTCGACACCTCAAGCGCCCCTGCCTCTCGGGGGCGGCCAGCGCGCCGACCTGCTTGTCGGCGATCGGCTGCTGATCGAGTGCGACAGCGAGGCTCACCACGCCGAGCCGGCGAACCGGCGAGCCGATCTGCGGCGCGACGAGGCGCTCGTCGCGCTCGGTTACGTCGTGTTGCGGCTCGACTATCGGCAGGTCTTCGATGACCCCGCCGGTGTGGTCGCGTCAGTCGCAGCCATTGTTGCGCGCGGTGAGCACGTGTCCGCGAGATCGACACGGCAGTCCAACGCGCCATGAACGAGCTCGCCCCGACGGCATGGCGGTGCACGTTGTCGGTCTTGCAGACATGTGTCGCGCCGGGAGGGTGCCCTAGCGAGCGCGAGCTGCGCTGCGCGCGGCCGGGGGCTGGCGCGATACCCTGAAGCACGTGTCTGCCTCCAACCCCTTCGGTCAAGTGCTCGTCGCGCTCGTCACGCCCATGCTGGCTGACGGCGAAGTCGACTGGGCCGGGGTCGAGAAGCACATCGACGACGTCATCACCGCGGGCGCCGACGGCATCGTCGTCACGGGCACGACCGGTGAGACGAGCACCCTGACCGACGCCGAGAAGATCCGGCTGGTCGAGGTCGGCAAGTCGGTGAGCGCGGGGCGGGCATCCGTCATCACGGGCGGCGGCTCGAACGAGACCGCGCACGCCATCGAGCTCTACAAGGCGAGCGCGAAGGCCGGCGCCGACGGCGTCATGATCGTCACGCCGTACTACAACAAGCCCACGCAGGCCGGGGTGCTGACGCACTTCCGCATGGTCGCCGACGCCACCGATCTGCCGGTGATCCTGTACGACATCCCGGGCCGCGCGGGCATCCCGATCATGTACGAGACGATTCTGCGCGCGGCGAAGCACCCGAACATCCTCGCCGTGAAAGATGCCAAGGGCGACCTCAGCGAGGTGAGCCGCGTGCTCAACCAGACCGACCTCATGTACTTCGCGGGCGACGACGCCAACGTGCTGCCGACGCTCGCGATCGGCGGCACCGGGCTCATCGGCGTCACGGCGAACATCGCGCCGGGGCCCTACCGCACAATCGTCGACGCGGTGAACAACAACGACCTCGCGACGGCGACCGCCGAGCACCGGAACCTCGAGCCGCTCGTGCGCGCCGTCATGACGCACGTGCCCGGCACGGTCGCGACGAAGTACGTGCTGCACGGCCTCGGCCGCATCGGCACTCCGCGCGTGCGGCTGCCCCTCGTCGGCCCCGAAGAGCACGAGGCCGCCGTCATCGAAGACGAGCTCGACCTCGTGACCAACGTCGTCGGCGTCGACTTCCACAACTTCCGGCCCGACCGCAACGCCGCGGCCGGCGGTGCCCTGCCGAAGGTGGCCGGCACCACCCGCTAGACCACACAAGGGGGCTATGAGCCCCGCCGAGCACGACAACCAGTCAGGCGCTTCATGTCTCCAGAACTCTTCACACCTCCCGCTCTCGACTCCGGAACCCTGCGCATCATCCCGCTCGGCGGTATCGGCGAGATCGGCCGCAACATGACGGTCTTCGAGATCGACGGCAAGCTGCTCATCATCGACTGCGGAGTGCTCTTCCCCGAAGAGACCCAGCCCGGCGTCGACCTGATCCTTCCCGACTTCGAGCCCATTCGCGATCGTCTCGACGACATCATCGCCGTGGTGCTCACGCACGGTCACGAAGACCACATCGGCGCGGTGCCGTACCTGCTGCGCATGCGCCAAGACATCCCCATCCTCGGCTCGTCGCTCACGCTCGCGTTCATCGAGGCGAAGCTGAAGGAGCACCGCATTCAGCCGTTCACGCACCTCGTGCGGGAGGGCCAGGTCGAGAAGCTCGGACCGTTCACGCTCGAATTCATCGCGGTGAACCACTCGATTCCGGATGCCCTCGCCATCGTCGTGCAGACCGCGGGCGGCACGGTGCTGCACACGGGCGACTTCAAGATGGACCAGCTTCCCCTCGACGACCGCATCACCGACCTGCGCGCGATCGCACGCTGGGGCGAGACGGGTGTCGACCTCGTGCTGAGTGACTCGACGAATGCCGATGTTCCCGGGTTCACCGCCCTCGAGCGCGACATCGGGCCCGTGCTCGAGAACGTCATCGCGCGGGCGCCGCGCCGCGTCATCGTCGCGAGCTTCTCGAGCCACGTGCACCGCGTGCAGCAGGTGCTCGATGCCGCGCACGCGAACGGCCGCAAGGTCGCACTCATGGGCCGCAGCATGGTGCGCAACATGACGATCGCCGCCGACCTCGGCTTTCTCAACGTGCCCGATGACCTGCTCATCGACCACAAGAAAGCCGCGAACCTGCCCGACGACAAGATCGTCTACATGTCGACCGGCAGCCAGGGCGAGCCCATGGCCGTGCTCGCGCGCATGGCGAACCTCGAGCACCAGATAGAGATCGGCCACGGAGACACCGTGATTCTCGCGTCGAGCCTCATCCCGGGCAACGAGAACGCGGTCTACCGCGTCATCAACGGGCTCATGAAGCTCGGCGCGAAGGTCGTGCACAAGGGCACGTCGCGCGTGCACGTCTCGGGTCACGCCTCCGCGGGCGAGCTGCTCTACTTCTACAACGTGCTGCACCCGACCAACGTCATGCCCGTTCACGGCGAGCAGCGTCACCTCGTGGCCAACGCCGAGCTCGCGATCGCGACGGGCGTGCCCGAGAAGAACGTCATCGTGGGTGAGAACGGAACGGTCGTCGACCTGCGCGATGGCGTCGCCAGTGTGGTCGGCCAGCTCGACATCGGCTTCGTGTACGTCGACGGCTCGACGGTCGGCGAGATCACCGACGCCGATCTGAAAGACCGTCGCATCCTCGCCGAGGAGGGCTTCATCTCGATCTTCGTGGCGATGGATGCTCAGACCGGCAAGGTCGTCGTCGGCCCCGAGATCCACGCTCGCGGGTTCGCCCCCGATGAGGCGATCTTCGACGACGTCAAGCCGCAGATCGTGAAGGCGCTCGCCGAGGCCGCAGCCAACGGCACGCGCGACAGTCACGCGTTCAGCCAGGTCGTGCGCCGCGTCGTCGGCCGCTGGGTCAACACGCAGCACCGCCGTCGTCCGATGATCGTGCCGGTCGTGATTGAGGCTTAGGCCTCCATCAGCCAGACAGCGCTGGATTGCCGCGCCGCGCGCTCGGCTGGGGGCGATAGCTAGCGCGTAGCAAGCTTCTCGAGCAGGTCAGCGGCCACCGTGGCTCCGTCGGCTGCGCGAGCTTCGATCCGAAGTCGTTGCGCGGCTGCACGGTACCTCGGGTCGCTGATCACGGTCTCGACCGCGTGCCTGATCTGCTCGCGGCCTGCCTTTCGATGCACGTGCTCGGCGGCACCCAGTTCGCTGAGCCGTTTCGCAATGGAAGGCTGGTCGAGTGCATCGTGCAGAGGGATGATCACCATGGGCACGCCGTGGTACAGAGCTCGCGCGGCAGTGCTGTGTCCGCCGTGGGTGACCAGCAGGTCGACGTGAGGCAGCAATTCTCCGTGATCGCCCCACGCCTGCACGCTGATGTTGCCATGGGCGGTGAGTGAGGCCGGGTCGATGGCGGGGCCGGTGGTCACGATCACCCGATACGGAAGCTCCCCGAGAACAGCGACGATTCGCTGGAGCAGCTCCCCCTGGCCGTTGTACGCGGTGGTGCTCAGACTGACCAGGATCGTCTTCTGGTCAGCGTTTCGCTGGACCGCGCGGTCGGGCGTTGCGGAGTGGTCCTGCCAGACCGCCCCCACGTGATGAACACGACCATGGGCGCGGTCGGCATCAGTGATGGTGTCGAGCGTGGGCAGAGTCGTCACGAGGAGCGCGTCAGCTTGTGCGACCTCGTGCACCATGCGGGTTCCTCTCAGCGCAACCGCAATTCCGAAGGGCCCACGGCCGATCGACTTCCAGTAGCTCCAGAAGGTGTGCACGAGTGCCGCGGTCGGGAAACCGGCCTGCCGAACCTCGCGAATCGATCGCGGCAGCAGAGCGTCGACCAGCACGACTTCGGCCGCCTTCGACCCGGCTGTCGACACCAGGTCTCGAGCGATGCCGCGATCGGCGAAGAGACCGCTCATGTCGCGCAAGTCTGCGAGATCGCTCCGTGCCTGTGCTGCAATGAACGGCCTGCCGGTGGGATAAGCGATCACGTCGGCGCCGGTCTTGCTCAGCGAGTGCACCTGCTGACTGTGGGAGAGAAGTGTGACCGTGTGCCCGCGGCGCACGAGTTCTCTCGCGATTCCGGCCATCGGCGGCACGTTGCCGCCGGCGTCGACGGTGGCGAGTACGAATGACGTCACGGTGGACTCCCTTCGTCGTTGAGGAGCGCCCAGACAATGCGGCGCATCGCATAGCCGGCTCCTTCGGGGGTCTTCGAGTGCGTCGTGATGAGCACGTGCCACGTCGCGACATCGGTAGCCACGCTGACCAATTCGACGAGTTCCTCGTCGTTCACCAACCGCTCGTCGTGCAACTGAACGATGCGACGCGCCTCCTCCTGGTGCATCGCCCGACCGATCTGCGCGATGCCAGCGAATCGCGGCTCTGCAGCCTCCTGCGACAGGATGCTCCAGACCAACGCCCCACGGCGCGAGTAGTGGTCGACGATGCTTGCGAGGCCGTGATCCACACTGCTCCAGGTCGATGGCGAGTCGCCTTCTGCCTCAGCGAGCACCGTTGCAAGAGCGACATCGATGGCGCGATCGCGACTGCCCATGCGGCGTATGACGGTGCGCACCGAACAACCCGCCAGCGCCGCGATGCTCTCGAGGGTGACGTCGGCGATCGCACGCTGCGTCAGCATCGTGAGGGTGGCGTCGACGATCGCGTTTCGCGTCTCCTCAGCACCAGCGGCTCGAAGACCCAGGGTGTACGCGCGGGGGGCGTTCATGCGCCCGACGGTACGCCCGTCGATAAATCGTGTCAATAGACAGTGACATGAAAAGTGTCGTGGCTCCTGCACGCGTGTCGACCGCAGGCCGACCGCGTGCCCGCGGGTACCGTGGGCGCATGGCTTCGGGCACTCGATCGTCGTCGCGCTCGCGCGCCTCGTCGTCGCGCCCGAAGTCGAGCACGAGCCGCTCGCGCACGCAGCCCACGAAGAAGCTGCCGCCCGCTGAACCCGAGCAGGGCATCCTGACGAAAGCGTGGATGGGCCTCGCGCACGCCACCGGCGCCGCTTTCCGTGTGCTCGGCCGCGAGACCCTCGAGAAGGATGAGCGGCGCGACGGCGTGCCGTTCTTCATCGTCGTGCTCGCCATCGCGGGCGCGTTCGTCGAGTGGTTCTTCATGGCCGACCCGGTCGCGGTCGCGCTCAATGCCTACACCTTCGGCGGCCTCGTCGGGCGGGTCTCGTTCGCGCTGCCCGTCATCATGATCGTCTTCGCCGCGTGGCTCTTCCGTCACCCGGCGAGCGTGCACGACAACACGCGCATCGGCATCGGGCTCGGTCTGCTCATCGCGAGTGTGAGCGCGCTCTGCCACATCGCGTTCGGGGCCCCTCAGCCGGCGCTGCCGCCCCTCGCGCTCGCGCAGGCGGGCGGCATCATCGGCTGGGTGCTCGGGGGAGTGCTGCTGCTCGCGACCGTTTACGTCGCCGTGCCGCTGCTCGTGCTGCTGGCCGCGCTCTCGGTGCTCATCATGACGAAGACGCCGCCGAACCGCATCGGCGACCGGTTGCGAGAGCTCTACGCCTACCTGTTCGGCGCCGAGCTGACTCCTCGTGAGCCGAAGCAGAAAGCCGAGCCCGAGACGGTCGAGTTCGGCTCGCTCACCGACCTCGGCCTCGACATGGACGACACGAGCTCGATGCCGTGGTGGCGCAAGGGCAAGTCGAGCCGCGAGTCAGCGGCGTTCGACAGCCCCGTCGAGCGCGACCAGGCCACCGACGTCATCGATCCGGCCGTTCGGCAGAGCGTCACGGGCGACCTCGAGCGCGAGCTCGAGAAAGCCGAGCAGGCCGTGCAGCGGTTCACGGGCGACGTCGCGCCCGGCGCTGGCATCGCCCCGGCCGTGCTGCCCGGCTTCACCACGCGCGCGAGCGAGAAGGGTGCGGCGGGCGAGTTCGACGAGGCGCCCGCGTCACCCGCCAGCTCGCGGTCGAGCCGTCCGTACCGGCTGCCCGCGGCCTCGATCCTGGCGCCGGGCGACCCGCCCAAGTCGAAATCGGCCGCGAACGACGCCGTCGTCGCCTCCATCACTGAAGTGCTCGAGCAGTTCCAGGTGGATGCTCGGGTCACCGGTTTCAGCCGCGGCCCCAGTGTTACGCGCTACGAGGTCGAGCTCGGCCCGGGCGTCAAGGTGGAGCGCTTCACGGCTCTCACCAAGAACATCTCGTACGCCGTCGCGAGCAACGAGGTGAACATCCTGTCGCCGATTCCGGGCAAGAGCGCGATCGGCGTCGAGATTCCGAACATCGACCGCGAGATCGTGAGCCTCGGCGACGTGCTGCGGTCGAGCGCGGCGGCGAAGGCGCTGCACCCCATGACGATCGGCGTCGGCAAAGACGTCGAGGGCGGGTACCTCGTCGCGAACCTCGCCAAGATGCCCCACCTGCTCGTCGCCGGCTCGACCGGCTCGGG
>SXMG01000022.1 GCA_005778835.1 Actinomycetota bacterium | reverse complement strand
GGCGAGCCCGTCGGGACGGGCGGCCGCACGTGGGTCGTGCCCGGCGACGACGGCCCGTCGGCCCTCGCCGCCATCCTGAGCGCCGCGGCCAGCGCTGGCCGCGCGCTGCAGGACGCGGGCCGGCGCCGTTGGGGCCGAGCAGCGCGGGCACGGTGCCCTGCGGCACCTCGAGGTCGAGGCCGTCGAGAGCGCGAACGACGGGCGCCCCTTTCGGCGAGTACGTCTTGACGAGCCCTTCGGCTTCGATGAATGCCATGCGCGGGATGCTACTCGCCTGCGACGACGCCGCGGGGTGCGAGTACGCCGCGACGCCGCGATTTCGCTCAGGGCAGAGCGGGCAGGGGCAGGTCCAGCAGAACGATGCGGCCGGTGTCGACGCGCTCGGCGAGCGCTTCGTCGAGGCTCGCCATCGCGACGGCGATGCGGCGGCCGTCGGGGTGCACGGCGCAGTCGTAGATGCCGAGCGGCCCGGCGCCGGGCCCGTCGGCGAGGGGCTCGGCGCGATGGACGAGCTGGGCAGGAGCATCCGGACCCTGTTCGAGCGGAGTGAGGCGCGCGAGGGCGCCCGCGAAGGCGAGTGCCACATAGACGGTGCCGTCCGGCGCGATCGAGAGGCCGTCGGGCCCGCTGCCGGGCTCGAACCGTGCGCGCTGGGTGACGGCGTTGTCACGTGACATCAGCGACACACGGTCGGCGAAGGTCTCCGCGACGAGCAGGGTGCCGGTGGCGTCGCGCTCGCATCCGTTCGGGAAGACGAAGACGGATGCTGTGGCCGAGGTCGCCCCGTCGGCGTCGACCCGCACGAGCGGCGAGGGCACCGGTTCATCGTGCTCGGGGTCGAAGCCGTACCCGCCGACCCAGGCCGTGCCGTCGGCGTCGACGTGCATGTCGTTCGCGGAATGCGTGATGAGCGGGGCGAGGTCGGCGTGCACCGAGACGGCGCCGCCGTGCACCCGCAGCACGCGGCGCTGCTCGCAGTCGACGACGAGCAGGTCACCTCGACCATCGGGCCCGTCGGGCAGCCACCCGAGCCCGCCGGGCACGGTCGGCCCGCCGCTGGCGGCATCGAGCACGGTGACGGGCTCCGACCCCGGCACCCACCGCACCACGCGTGAGCGGAACATGTCGCTGAACCACAGCGCGCCGTCGCGCCAGCGCAGCGCTTCAGGAAAACCCAGGCCCTCGATGATCACGATGCACCCCTAGAACGTCATGGTGAGACCGCCGTCGACGGTCAGCACCTGGCCGGTGATATAGGTGTTCTCGCGGGCGGAGAGGAACTCGACAGCCGGAGCCACTTCAGAGGGCAGCGCCCCACGACCGAGCGGCAGCTTGCCGCTCGCCACATACTGCTGACGGAATGCATCAGTGTCGGTCTCGTCGCTGCCGTCGGGCAGCAGGCTCATGCGCGTGCGCACGAAGCCCGGGGCGACCGCGTTGGCGAGCACTCCGTGAGGGGCGAGGTCGAGGGCCGCCGACCGCGTCGCCGCCTCGAGCCCCGCCTTCGACACGTCGTAGGCGAGGCACCCCGGCTGAGCCTGCCGAGCGTGCACGCTCGTGATCGTCACGATGCGGCCGAAGCCCTGCTCGACCATGCCGGGCGTGAGCAGGCGCATGAGGTCGAGCGGAGCATCCAGGTTCACGGCCCACACCGCCCGCCAGTCGTCGAAGCCGCTGTCGTGAATGGAACCCTGACGGAAGATGCCCGCGACCGTGACGAGCACGTCGACGCCGCCGAGCCGCTCGGTCGCGAGCGCGACGCCGTACGCGCGAGCCTCGGGGTCTGCGAGGTCGGTGAGCACGACATCCTGACCGTCTTCGCGGTCCAGCCCGACGACACGGTCGCCGCGCGCCCGCAGACGCTCGGCGATCGCCGCCCCGATGCCGTTGGCCGAGCCTGTGACGATGGTGCGCAGCGGTGCCGGTGACGAGAGTGCGGTCATGATGCCTCCTGAGGGGGTGTGGCGACGGATGCCCACCGCACACCGAGCGAGACGCCCCACTCGAGCGTGCCGCCCGGGGCGAGCCGCACGAGCGACGAGTCGAGCGCGGTGCCCGCGCCGTGGGGTGTCGACGTGGGCTCGATGCCGAGTGCGTGCACCTGCCCGTTCCAGGGGTGCTCGGTCGAGACGCCGAGCTCCTCCCAGAGCAGCGCGTGCGGCAGGGCCGAGCCCTGCCACTCGACGAGCACCTCGACGTGCTCGCCGCGCGCGCCGATGCGCTGGGGCTGCACGCCCATGAGCCCGGTGACGCGGGCCGGGGTCGCGCGGTCGACAGACGTCCAGCGGTCGGCCGGGTCGCCCGGCCAGGTCGTCGGCGAGCCCTCGGGCAGGCCAGCGTAGTCGAGCGGCCGCAGCAGCGCGGTCGGCGGCACCTCGAGCGAGAGCGGGCCGGCGAGCACGTCGCCGCCCAGAATGAGGTGCTCGGCGATGACGAGCACGCGCGACTCGGGCCCCGCGTTGCGCGCGCGTGTGGCGACGGCGACCCCGTCGTCGGTGAGCCGCCAGAGCCTCTCGGCGCTCAGGCCGTCATGGTCGGCCCACCCGAGCGCGACGGTGTCGGCGGCACGCGAGACCTCGAGCCACGGGGCTTGCGATGCCGCGCCGTGGAAGCCCTCGAGCACGGCCGCCGCAGGGTTCGGCTGCCCCGCGCTCGGAAAGCACAGCTGCCACCCGCCCCGCCAGCCCTCGACCCAGGCGGCTTCAGAGACTGCGGGTCTCGCCGACGGCACGACCGTCGAAGCCCAGGGGGTGGCGGCGAGCACCGGTCGACCGTGCACGAGCAGCTCGGCGAGCACGCCACCCTCGTCGGGCAGTACGACCGCACTGATGCCGCCGCGCTCGAGGCGCACGGCCGGCTGAGCGGTCATCCCGTTGCCTTCGAGGCGTCAGCCCGACGACGCGACATCGCGCTGGTCGCTGAGGGCCTTGATGAGGGCGTTCTTGCCGTCGAGCACGACGTGCAGCATGGCCTCGGCCGCCTTCTCGCCGTTGCCACGGTTGATCGCCTCGAACACCGCGGCATGCGTCGCGGCGTCTTCGAGAAAGACCTCGTCGTCGGCCGCCGTCGCCTGCTGCACATTGAACGACGCATACATGAAGTCGGCGACGACGCTGCCGAACTGCCGCAGCAGCACATTGTGCGAGGCGGCGTAGACCGAGAGATGAAACTCGACGTCGGCGTGCGCGTAGCCTTCGCGATCAGTCGCCATCGCGACCATGTCCGCGAGAGCATCGTCCATGCGGCGCAGGTCGTCCATCGACGCCCGCCCCGCGGCGAGACGAGCAGCGGCGGGCTCCATGATCTGCCGAACCTCGACGAGGTTTCGCATGATCTCGTCGCCGTGCCCGACCTCGCTGTGCCAGCGCAGGATGTCGCTGTCGAAGACGTTCCAGTTCTCGGGCTGGCGAACCTTGGTGCCGATCTTCTGACGGATGTCGACCAGCCCCTTGGCCGCCAGCACGCGCATGCCCTCCCGCACCGAGGTGCGAGAGACGCCGAACTGCTCGGTGAGCTCGGCCTCTTTCGGCAGCAGGTCGCCGGGGGCGTACTGGCCGCCGATGATCTGGCGGCCGACGCCGTCGATGACGCGGCCCTGCAGGCCGCGCATCGCGTAGCCTGCGCCGCGATCGACTTCACTGGCGATCTCCGCCATACGCCAGCCTCCCTGTGCCTAGACGACTGCACTCACCTTATGCGGCACCTCGGGGCTCGTGTAGACGCGCTCGTGGTCGATCGAGATCTCGACGTGCCGCAGGTAGGGCACGAGGCCTGCGAGGTCGACCTCGATGCCGAGACCGGGCGCGTCGGGTGCCCGCACCTCGCCGTTGGCGTCGAGCAGGATGTGGTTGCTCGAGATGGCGAGGGCCACGGGCTTGGGCTCGACCGGGTACTCGCAGATGCGGTGGTCGGCCAGACCGGCGAAGGGCTGCATCGAGGCCGAGAGCGCGAGGTGCGAGGTGAAGGTGTGGTTGACGTAGGTCACGCCGTGCCGCACCGCGTGCTCGGCGACGGCTTTCGACGGACCGATGCCGCCGATGCGCGCGGCGTCGACCTGGATGAAGCGCACGCCCCCGTAGTCGATGAGGTTGGTGGCCATGTGCACGGTGTGGGCGCCTTCGCCGCCGGCGATGCCGACGGTGCGGGCCCGCGAGGCGAGGGCGGCGTGCGCGACGAAGGCGTGCGGCACGAAGGGCTCTTCGAGCCACGTCGCGCGCGCATTCTCGAGCGCCTCGAGCCGCGCGATCGCTGCGTCGACGTCGTCGCCCCAGATCTGACCGGCGTCGATGAGCAGCTGCGCGTCGTCGCCGAGGCCCTCGCGCGCGGCGGCCACGTGGTCGGCGTCGTCGGCCGCGCTGCCGGTGCCGTAGCTGCCCCAGCCGAACTTCACGGCGCGGAAGCCGTTCGTGCGGGCCAGGCGCGCACGGTCGAGGGTCTCTTGCGGAGTGTCGCCCATGAGCATCGAGGCGTACGGCAGCTTGGCGTGGTTCTCGGTGTAGCCGAGCATCTTCCACACGGGTTCTTCGCGCACCTTGCCGAGCAGATCCCACAGCGCGATCTCGATGCCCGACCAGGTGTGCCCGGCCTGCAGCAGGTCGAGGCTGTTGCGCCCGACCAGCTGCGCGATGCGCTCGATGTCGTCGGGGCCGTCGAGCCTCTCACCCAGAACGGATGCTGCGACCGGCTGGCAGACGCCGTGCGAGCGAGGCGCCACGAAGGCGGCGATCGAGGTGAGCGGCGAGGCCTCGCACTCACCCCAGCCGACCTGACCATCAGCGACCACTCGGACGAGGAGGGCATCCTGACTGCCATCCGCCTCGAGGGTGACCTCGGGCATCGAAGCGTAGAAGAAGTCGACGGAATCGATGATCATGTGCCGTATGCCGCCTTCGCAATGGTCAGGGGATGCGTGCTCTCTGCGTGGAGAGTCGGGCACCAGCCCGTGACCGCCACTGCGCGATGCACCTTTAGATCATACGTTACCACCGAGAAGAGGCGCCAGCGCGGTAACGATTTCGTATCCGGGCTTGTGCAACGCGACTCTAGGTATGATGTAATGGCTTCACCCACGGGGCTCACGCCTCGGTACGGAGAAACGGGACGATGATGTCGCAGACGCTGGAGAGCACCCTGGCCCACGCCGGTCATGCCTCGCGCCTGCACGCGTTCCGCAGCCTCCCCTCTCGACCTTCGGCCGGCGGCTTCGCTCGCCCGAAGCTCGCCGCATCACCGACGACCCGGCGACGTGTCGGCAGTGTGCGCGCGATTCCCGAATCGACCGGGGCCACCCGGTCGAGCATTCCGATCGGAAGGACACAGCAATGAAGAAACGACAGGCAGGAGCGCTGGCGCTCCTCACGGCGGGCGTCATGGTCGGCATGACCGCGTGCGCCCCGGCGACTCCCGCAGAGGGAGGGACCCAGGAGCTCCTGATCTGGGACACCGGTATCCTCGGGCGGACCCTCGAGAACGGCGAGCCTGACCTCGAGAACTCGTTCCTCGACCGGATGGCCGTGGCCTTCGAAGAGGCGAACCCCGGCGTGGAGATCACGACCGCCCAGCAGGGCGGCGACATCACGTCGAACAGCGCTGCGTTCCAGGCGGCGTCGATCGCCGGCACCGGTCCCGACATCCGCGTGCAGTACGCGGGCGGTCCGACCATTTCGTTCGCAGACTTCTTCATCGACCTCGAGCCGCTGCTCTCGCAGGAGACCCTCGACTCGCTCGCGGGCTTCAACGTGAACCGAGAGGGCTTTGCTCCTGACGGTCGCATTCTCGGAATGCCCTACGGCGCGGGCAACCTCTTCACGGTCTTCCAGAACCACGCGATTCTGGAAGAGGCCGGTCTCGACCCTGCAGACCGCCCGGCATCGTGGGAAGAGCTGATGGAGAACGGTCAGCAGGTCGTCGACAACACCGACGCAGTCGGCTTCTCCGTCGCCAACCTCGAGGGTTACGTCGGCGCCTGGGTGATCAGCGCCATGGTCGGCGGTGAGCTCGGCGAGACGGTCTTCACCGAGATGTTCGCCGGTGAGATTCGCGTCGACGACCCCGCCATGGTCAAGGCCTACGAAGCCTTCGCCGCGTGGGGTGCGAGTGGCCTCACCAACCCCGACGCCGGGTCACTCGGCGGCGGCGGCGCACCTCTCTTCCTCGAAGGTGGCGCGGCCTACTACGTCGTCGGCAGCTGGGAGAACAACCTCATGCTCGAAGGCTTCGGTGAGGGGAACGTGAGCTCGTTCTTCATCCCGACGCTCGAGGGAGCGGACTTCCCCCTCATGGGTGCTGGTGGACCGGAGATCGCCATCTCGATCACCGAGGCTTCGGAGAACAAGGAGCTCGCTGTCGAGTTCCTCGAGTTCCTGGCCGACCCGGCCAACCAGGATGTCTTCGTCGAGATCTACCAGACGCAGGGCTCCAACCACCCTGACGGTGACCCCTCGAAGATTCAGAACCCGTTGCTGCGGGAGCAGTTCGAGCAGCTCGCTGCCTCGACCGATGGCATCGTGTTCGCCTTCGACAGCGTCATGCCGCAGGCGACGATCGACCTGTTCTACCGGGTCAACGCAGCTGTGTTCTTGGGCACCCTCTCTCCTGAGGATGCTGTGGCTCAGTTGCAGGCGTCGTACGAGCAGGAGATCGCGAACCTGTGAGCATTGCGTCTCTGACCTCGCGCGTGGGTGCCGCTTCGGCGGCACCCACGGGCGGGGACCCGTCTGCGAAGCCCCGCCGGCCCGGGGCCCTTCACAAGAAGGATCGGGTCATCGGCCTGCTCGCCGTGCTCCCCGCGCTGCTGCTCGTCGTGACCTTCTCGGCGTATCCGATCGCGTTCGCCTTCTTCATCTCGTTCACGCGAACGAACGGCTTGACCTTCGAATGGCGATGGTTCGAGAACTACATCGCGATGGCGACAGACCCGATCGTGCAGCAGGTGTTCCTCAACAACCTGAAGTTCCTGATCGCCATTCCCCTCGTCATCTTCATCGCGGTCGTCGTCTCGATCCTGCTCTTCGAGCGGGTTCGCGGGTGGAAGTTCTTCCGCGTCATCTTCTTCCTGCCCAACGTGCTCTCGGTGGCCGTCATCGGCATCATGTTCCGCAACGCCTTCGGCTACTACGGCGGCGTCAATCAAGCCCTGGGGCTCTTCGGCATCGAACCGGTGGAGTTCTTCACCGACGGCAATCTCGCCATTGCCATCATCATTCTTGCCCTCGTGTGGTCGGGCTTCGGCTACATGTCGCTGCTCTTGTTCGCCGGCCTCACCGCGATCAACCCCGCCGTCTTCGAAGCTGCCGCCATCGACGGCGCTGGCTGGTGGAAGAGGCTCTGGTACATCACCCTCCCGAACATCCGGCGCGTGCTGGGCTTCGTCTTCATCATCAACGTGATCTACACCTTCACCGGTCTCTTCGGGTTCGTGTTCGTCATGACCGCCGGAGGGCCCGGGTATGACACGACCACCATTGACTACCTCGTCTACTTGAGGGCCTTCTCGAGTTCCAATCTCGGTTCGGGGGCGGCGCTCGCCGTCATGCTGTTCCTGTTCATCGGCATCTTGACCCTGCTGCAGAACAAGGTGTTCAAGTTGCAGGAGGAGGACTGACCATGGCGGAAGACACCATCATCAGCAAGCGCCTCACGTCAGGACGCGCGAACGGGCCGGTGTTCATCGTCTTGGCGCTCGTGGCGATCTCGATCGTCTACCCGCTCTACTTCGTCATCATCACCTCGGCGCGACCCAACGTCGACTATCTGCGAGACCCGTTCGGCCTGCCGGGGGAGTGGACGTTCGACAACTACCTGCGCCTCCTCGAGTCGTACGGCGTCGGTCAAGCCTTCTTGAACAGTTTGTATGTCGCCGTCGTCACGATCGCACTCGTGCTGATTCTGGCGACCCTCGCGGGCTACGCCCTCGCGAAGTACCCGGTGCCGGGGGCCAAGTACGCGACCGCCGCGTTCGTATCGCTCATGCTCATTCCAGGCGCGGTCCTCATCATTCCGACCTACGTGATGCTGGCCCGCTTGGGCCTCGTCGGAAACTACTGGGGGCTGATTCTCGTCTACGTGTCGAGCGCCTTGCCCTTCGCGGTGTTCTTCCTGTCGCTCTCGTTCCGAGGTATTCCGGTCGAGGTGATCGAGGCCGCGCGCATCGATGGCGCAGGCTTCTTCCGCACGCTCTGGTCGATCGTCATGCCCATGGGTTCCAGCGGCATCGCCACCCTGGCGGTCTTGCAGTTTCTCGGGGTCTGGAATGAGCTGCTCTGGGCGCTCATCCTCATTCCCGAACAGTCGATGAAGCTGCTCACACCCACACTCGCCAGCATCGGCACTCGGTTCTTGACCGATCAGCCGTTGGTGTCGGCAGGCTTGTTCATCACCGCTTCTGTGCCCCTGCTGCTGCTGATCTTCGCGTCGAAGTACGTCATGCAGGGGCTGCAGGTCGGCGTCAGCCGCTAAGGCGCGACGCCGAAGAACGACGCTCGCGGGGTCGGGCTGCCTCAGGCACCCGGCCTCGCGAGTCCGTTCTCGCTACTGCGCGCCGTCGAACCAGCCGCGCTCGTGGAACGTCGCGTCGATCGCGGGGCCCCGGCGGGTGGGGGCGGCCCACTGCACGCCGTTGGCGATCACGCGACGGATGCCCGCGTGCTGATACACGGGGTACTCCTGATCGCCCGGCGAGAAGTAGAAGACGCGCCCGTGGCCGCGAGTCCACGTCGCGCCCGAGCGGAACACCTCGCCGCCCGTGAACGACGAGATGAAGATGAGCTCGTCGGGGGTGGGGATGTCGAAGAACTCGCCGTACATCTCCTGCGCCTCGATGACGAGCGGGTCGGGCACGCCGGCGGCGATCGGGTGGGTCGGGTCGACCGTCCACACGACCTCGCGGTCGCCGTCGTTGCGCCAGCGCAGCGAGCAGCTCGTGCCCATGAGCTTCTTGAAGATCTTCGAGTAGTGGCCCGAGTGCAGCACGATGATGCCCATGCCGCCGAGCACCGCGTCGTAGACCCGCTCGACGACCGCGTCGTCGACCTCGGGGTGCGCCTCGTGGCCCCACCACAGCAGCACATCGGTCGCATCGACCACTGACTGCGGCAGCCCGTGCTCGGGCTCGTCGAGCGTCGCGGTGCGCACCTCGACGGAGTCGCCGAGCAGCTCGGTCAGCCCTTCGGCAATCGCGCCATGCATCCCCGTCGGATACAACTTGGCGGTGAGCGAGTCGGGGTAGTTCTCGTGACGGTTCTCGTTCCAGACCGTCACGCGCAGGGGTGCCTGAGCAGGGGTTGTCATGACTCCAGTCTGACCTCTCTGCCCTCGTCGGCCGAGCGGTAGCAGGCGTCGAGCACGGCGGTGCGGTGCAGGGCGAAGTCGCCGCGGTGGGCATCCCAGTCGCCGCCCCTCACGGCCTCGACGAACTCCGCGATGACGATCGGATGCTCGCCGCCCGGCACGTGCACCTCGGGCGTGAGCGTCACCGCGACGCCGTCGACGTCGCGGTACATGCGAAGCGTGTCGTCGCTCGCATAGCGCGGCACGAAGAGGCGCACTCCGCCGTCGACGCCGAGCAGCTCGATCGAGATGTCTTCGTCGTCGACGGTGTGACCGGCCCAGGTGATCTCGAAGGCGACGCTCGAGCCGTCGTCGAGCCGGAACAGCGCGCTCGCGAGGTCTTCGACCTCGAAGCTGCCCGTGTCGGAGGCCATCTGCTCCTGCCGGTTCATGGCGCCGTAGCCCGCGCGGCCCAACTCGCCGTGCGTCACGGCGCTCACCGCGACGACGCGCGGCTCGCCGAGAAGGAACAGCAGCGAGTCGAGCACGTGCGGCCCGAGGTCGATGAGCGCCCCGCCGCCGGCCATGGTCTTGCTCGTGAACCACGAGCGCAGGCCGGGAATGCCCGAGCGGCGCTTCCACGTCGCGCGCGAGTGGTAGATGCGCCCGATGCCCTCGGTCTCGAGGTAGCGGCGGGCGAACTGCACGTCGGCGCGGCGCCGGTGGTTGAACGCCACTTCGAGCACGCGGTCGTGGGTCTTCGCGGCCTGCACCATCTCGGCGGCTTGCGCGGTGTCGAGGGCGAGCGGCTTCTCGCAGAAGACGTGCTTGCCCGCAGCGAGCGCCGCGACGGCGATGGGGTGGTGCAGCGCGTTGGGTGTCGCGATGCTCACGATGTCGAGGTCGGGCAGGGCCACGAGCTCTTCCCAGTCTTCGAAGAGGTGGGGCAGGTTGTACTCGGCGCCGAGCAGGGCCAGGCGATCGGTCTCTTTACCGGCGAGCGCCACGACCTGCACGCCGGGGATGCCAGCGAACGAGGTCAGGTGGGTGGTGCCGGCGTAGCCGAGGCCGACGACGCCGACGCGCAGCACGTCAGGGGTCGATCGAGGAGGAGTGGATGCCACGGTGGATTCCCTTGAGAAGAGTGCGGTGGGCCTGGACCCTTAGGTATGATGTAAAGCCTACCTGTGAGGACCCCTGATGACCCACGCAATGTTGCGCGCCCGTTCTGACGACGGAGGTCGCGTCACGGTCTCACTCGGCGACTCGATTCTCAGTGATGTGTCGCCCCTCATGGTCGAGGTCGACGGCCGAGTCGCATCGGCGTGGGTCGAGGCCGCGGTGAGCAGTGCGACCGACGAGCTCGTCGCCCTCGACGGAACCCTCGCCGGGCTGCGCGAGGGCGCGACCGTGCACGCCGCGTGGAGCGCTCGCCGGGTCGCCGGCCAGCCCGTGTGGGAGTGCGCGCTCACGCTGCGCAACGACGGCGAGCATCCGGTGACGATCACGCGCATGGACCCGCTCTCGCTCAGCGTCGGCGCCACCTGGCGCACGCACGCCTTCGCGAGTGCGTGGGGCGACGAGTTCCGGCCGATCCGCGGGCACGCCGGCCACCACCTCGTGCTCGAGAGCCGCTCGGGCCGCAGTTCGCACGGCATGATCCCGTGGCTCGGCCTCGAGCGCGGCGGCGACAGCGGCCCCGGGGCCCACGCGGAAGCGGGCGCCCTCACGATCGCCCCCGCCTACAGCGGCAACTGGCACATTCACGCGATGGCCGTGGGCTACCTCACGGCCGGCATCTCGCCGTGGCAGTTCGCGGTTGAGCTCGCGCCGGGCGAATCGGTGGTCGCTCCGAGCGTGGTGCTGACGATCGCCGCTGACCTGGATGCGGCTGCCGTCGCCCTGCAGCGCGCCGTCGCCGCCGACTGGCTGCCCCGCACGCCGTTCACCGACGGCGTGCCCGTCGAGTGGAACCACTGGTGGCCCTACGAAGACCAGGAGGTCAACGAGCAGGTCATCGCCGAGAACGCGCGCGCCGCCGCCGAGCTGGGCATCGAGATCGCGACGGTCGATGCCGGCTGGTTCGGCGCCGCCGATCCGACGAGCAGCTGGCAGGAGCAGCGCGGCGACTGGTCGAGCGTCAACACCGCGAGGTTCCCGTCGGGGCTCGAGGCGCTCGGGCAGAGCATCCGCGATGCGGGCGTGCTGCCGGGCATGTGGATCGAGGCCGAGGCCGTCGGCGCGCACTCGCTGCTGCGCGCCGCCAAACCTGAGGCCATGGCGCACTCGGTCGAGGGCCGCCGCCCCGACCCCTCGTACCGCGTGCAGACCGAGTCGCTCGACGACGAGGACACCACTTTTTTGGGCTACGTCTGCCTGGGTTCGCCCGCCGGCCGCGAGCACGTGCTCGAATCGATGAGCACGCTCATCACGACGACCGGTGCGCGCTGGATCAAGCTCGACTTCAACATCGACCCCGACGCGGGCTGCACGCGCACCGACCACGGGCACGGCGCGCGTGACGGGCTGCTGCGGCACTACGAGGGGCTCTACTCCGTGCTCGACGAGGTGCGCAGCCGGCACCCCGAGATCATGCTCGAGTCGTGCTCGTCGGGCGGCCTGCGCATCGACCTCGGGCTCGCCCGCCACGTGCACGGCTTCTTCTTGAGCGACCCCGACTACACCGATCACCACCTCGAGGTGCTCTGGGGCGTGCGCAACCTGCTGCCGCCCATCGGCATTCTGCATTGGTCGTGGTCGCAGTGGCGCGGCGACTTCCCGCCCGCCTACCTCGACTGGGCGACGCTCAGCACCGATGACTTCGACACGACGCTGCGCGCGGCGATGCTGCACCGCTTCGGCGTGAGCCTGCGTCTGCCCGAGCTGCGGCCCGAGCTGTTCGAGCGGCTGCGGGTGCACGTCGAGCTCTTCCGGCGGGAGATCGTGCCGTTCGTGCGCGACGGCGTGCTGCAGCCCCTGACCCCGACGCCCGAGCGCGGCGGCTTCGGCGAGCGCGCGCCGAGCATGCAGCTCACCCACCCCGACGGCCGCATGCTCATCGGCGCCTTCGTGCTGCCGGGTGGCACGCGCCCGCACTCCGTGTACCCGCGCGGCATCGAGCCTGACGCGATCTACACCGTGACCGATCTCGCCGACGGCGAGATTCGCCGCATTTCGGGCGCCGAACTGCTCGATGATGGCATCGTGCCGCTCGGCGACGAGGCCGTCACGTCGTGGCTGCTGCTCATCGCCCCGGTCTCCTAGCCACCTCGCCCGCACCCCGCACCGACCACTCACGCAGAAGGCCCGCATGCACAACGACCATCACCTCGTCGAGGCTCGCCTCGATCGCTTCGTGCGCGATCACCTGACGCCGGCGCTCTATCGGGATGCTCGTCCGCTCGTCGCGACCGCGTGGCAGGTGCCGGGCGAGCCCGTGCCCTTCGAGCACGCCGTCGCGCAGTCGTTCGAGCCCGTCGAGCTCGGCTGGCGCTGGGGCCGGGCGTGGTCGACCGTGTGGCTGCGCGTGACGGGCGAGCTGCCCGCCGAATGGGTGCCCGGGCCGCCGGAAGGCACGCGCGTCGAGGTGCTCGTCGACTTCGGCTACAACCGCTCGCGCTCGGGCTTCCAGGCCGAGGGTCTCGCCTACCGGCCCGATGGCTCGCTCATCAAGGCGATCTCGCCGTTGAACTCGTGGCTGCCGGTCGCGCCGGGCGAGTCGAGCATCGACGTGCTCATCGAGGCCGCGGCGAACCCCGACGTCGCGGGGGAGTACAGCTTCGACCCGACGCCGTACGGCACGTGGGAGACCTCGCCCGACGAGCCACTCTACGAGCTCAAGCAGCTCGAGCTCGCCCTGCTCGACGTGACGGTGTGGGAGCTGCTGCAAGACGTGTGGACCCTGCGCGGCCTCATGGCCGAGCTGCCCGAGGGCTCGTCACGGCGTCACGAGATTCTGCGTGCGCTCGAAGACATGCTCGACGCGCTCGATGCGGAGAGCATCCCGAGCACGGCGCAGGCCGGCCGCGATGCGATCGCCGACGTGCTCGCCCGCCCTGCCCACGCGAGCGCTCACCGCATTCTCGCCACCGGTCACGCTCACATCGACTCGGCCTGGCTGTGGCCGCTGCGCGAGACCGTGCGCAAATGCGCCCGCACCTTCACGAACGCCATGGACCTCATGGACGAGCACCCCGACTTCGTGTTCTCGTGCTCGAGCGCGCAGCAATACCTCTGGATGAAGGAGCACCACCCTCGCGTGTTCGCCCGCATCAAGGAGAAGGTCGAGGCCGGACAGTTCGTGCCCGTCGGCGGCATGTGGGTCGAGAGCGACAGCAACATGCCCGGCGGCGAGGCCATGGCGCGGCAGTTCATCGCGGGCAAGCAGTTCTTTCTCGACGAGTTCGGGGTCGAGTGCGAAGAGGCCTGGATGCCCGACTCGTTCGGCTACTCGGGCGCGATGCCGCAGATCGTCGCGGCGGCCGGCTCGCGCTGGTTCTTGACGCAGAAGATCTCGTGGAACCAGATCAACCGCATGCCGCACCACACCTTCTGGTGGGAGGGCATCGACGGCACGCGCGTGTTCACGCACTTCCCGCCCGCCGACACCTACATCAGCGAGCTCAGCGGCCGCGAGCTCGCGCACGCCGAGCGCAACTTCAGCGAGAAGGGTCGCGCCACGATGTCGCTCGTACCCTTCGGCTGGGGCGACGGCGGCGGCGGGCCGACGCGCGAGATGATCGCGGCCGCGCACCGCACCGCCGACCTGGAGGGCTCGCCTCGCGTCACAATCGGCTCATCGCGCGACTTCTTCGCGGCGGCCGAGGCCGAGTACCCGAACGCTCCGGTGTGGAGCGGCGAGATGTACCTCGAGCTGCACCGCGGCGTCTTCACCTCGCAGCTGCGCACGAAGCAGGGCAACCGCCGCAACGAGGCCCTGCTGCGGCAGGCCGAGCTGTGGGCCGCGACCGCGGCGCTGCGGGCGGGCTACGACTACCCGCGCGACGAGCTGCAGCGCGCCTGGCACACCGTGCTGCTGCTGCAGTTCCACGACATCCTGCCCGGCAGCTCGATCGCCTGGGTGCACCGTGAGGCCGAGCAGCGTCACGCCGAGGTGACCGCGACGCTCGAGGGCATCATTGCCGAAGCCCTTGCGGCCCTGTGCTTGTCGGATCAGCCGGGGGAGCAGGGCGACTCGGGCGCGGCGCTCGCCGTCAACGCGTCACCGTTCGCGCGCGAGGGCGTGCCCGCTCTGGGGGCGGCGGTGCGCGAGACGGAGCATCCACCGGTCACCGCGGAGGAGGCGGCAGACGGGGCGACGGTTCTCGACAACGGTGTGATCCGCGCCGTCGTGGATGCTCGGGGCCACCTGATCTCGCTCCTCGCGCACGCCGACGGTCGCGACGTGCTCACCCCCGGCCACCCGGCCAATGTGCTGCGCCTGCACCGCGACCTGCCCAATCTCTGGGACGCGTGGGATCTCGACCAGCACTACCAGCGCACCGTGACCGAGCTGCACGACGTCGACGACCGGCGCGTGCGCCACGGCGAGGGCGAGGTCGCGGTCATCACGACTCGTCACGTGGGCGAGTCGACGATCGAGCAGCGCCTCATCCTGCGCGCGGGGGCGACCTCGCTCGAGATCGAGAACCGCATCGACTGGCGCGAGCGCGAGAAGATTCTCAAGCTCGCGATGCCGCTCGACGTGCACGCCGACCGCATCGCGGCCGAGACGCAGTTCGGGCACCTCTTCCGCCCCACCCACACGAACACCAGTTGGGACGCCGCGCGCTTCGAAGCCTGCCAGCACCGCTTCGTGCACCTCGCCGAACCCGGCTACGGCGTCGCGATCGCCAATGACTCGACCTACGGCTACGACGTGTCGCGCGACACGCGCGCCGACGGCGGCACGACCACGACCGTGCGCTTCTCGCTGTTGCGCGCCCCGCTCTTCCCCGACCCCGAGACCGACCAGGGCGAGCACCTGCTGCGGTTCCGCATCGCGCCGGGCGCCTCGATCGGCGACGCGGTCGCACTCGGCTACGACCTCGCGAACCCGCTGCGGATCGTGCACGCGGCGGCGCCGATCGCGCCGCTCGTGACGAGCAGCGATCCGGCGGTCGTCGTCGAGACCGTCAAGCTGGCCGAAGACGGCAGCGGCGACCTCGTGGTGCGGCTCTACGAATCGCGGGGCGGTCGAGCGCACACGACGCTCACGCTCGACGGCACGGCTGCGACGATCGAGTCGACCGACCTGCTCGAGCGGGCGCTCGACGATGAGCCAGCGGGTCAGGGGTCGAGCATCGAGTTGCCCTTCCGCGCCTTCCAGTTGCGCACCGTGCGCTTCAGAGGGGCGAGCGCGCGATGAGCGCGCTCGTGCCCGAGCCGGGCTTCCTCGCACCGCGTCCCGTCGCGCCGCATTCCCTGGACGACCCACACCCGGCACCCGGAAGCCTGCCGCCGACCGCGACGGTGCGCACCGACGCGCGCGTGCTGAGCCTCGACGGGCTGTGGCGTTTCCGCTGGTCGCCGTCGGCCGCCGTCGCGCCCGTCGGCGTCGAGCGGCCTGAGTTCGACGACAGCGAGTGGGGCACGATCGCCGTGCCCTCGAGCTTCACGATGCCCGTGCACGACGCGACCGTCGGCGGCCCTCACGGCGCCCCGGCCTACACGAACGTCAAGTACCCCTTCCCGGTCGACCCGCCGCACCCGCCCGACGCGAACCCGATCGGCGACCATCGGCTGCGGTTCGCGCTCGAGAGTGTGCCCGAGCGCGCGCACCTGCGGTTCGACGGCCTGGAAGGCGCGGGCGACGTGTGGCTCAACGGCACGCTGCTCGGCTCGACGCGCGGCAGCCGGCTGCCGACGGTCTTCGAGGTGGGCGACCTGCTGAGCACCGACAACGTACTCGTCGTGCGCGTACACACCTTCAGCGCCGCTTCGTACGTCGAAGACCAGGACGAGTGGTGGAACCCCGGCATCATCCGCTCCGTCACGCTGCGTGAACGGCCCGAGCTCGCCATCGACGACGTGCACGTGGTCGCCGGCTGGGGCCAGAACGGCGCGAGCCTGCGGGTCGACGTGCGCGCAGCATCCGAATCGATCGCGATCGAGGTGGTCGAGCTGGGACTCTCGGTGCCGCCGGGCGTCGAGGTCGTTGTTCCGGATGCTCGGCCGTGGTCGGCCGAGAGCCCGCAGCTCTACACGTTGCGCGTCTCGACGGGCGCGGTCGAGGCCGGCGGCGAGACCGTCACGACGCGCATCGGCTTCCGTTCGATCGCGATCGTCGACGGAATCTTCATGGTCAACGGCGCGCCCGTGCAGCTGCGCGGCGTCAACCGCCACGAGCACCACCCCGACTTCGGCCGGGCCGTGCCGCGCGAGACGCTTGAGCTCGACCTGCACCTCATGAAGCGGCACAACGTCAACGCGATCCGTACCGCGCACTACCCGCCCCACCCCGACCTGCTCGACCTCGCCGACGAGCTCGGCTTCTGGGTCATCGACGAGTGCGACCTCGAGACGCACGGCTTCGGCGACGTCGGCTGGCGCGGCAACCCGACCGACGACGTCACCTGGGAGCCTGCGCTGCGCGACCGCGCCGCCCGCATGGTCGAGCGCGACAAGAACCACCCGAGCATCATCATGTGGTCGCTCGGCAACGAGGCCGGCACGGGGCGCAACCTCGCGGCGATGGCGGCCGAGATCCGCGGTCGCGATGCGACGCGCCCGCTGCACTACGAGGGCGACCTGGCGTGCCGCGAGGTCGACGTCTACAGCCGCATGTACGCCTCGCACGCTGAGGTCGCCCAGATCGGCCGGCGCGAGGAAGAGCCGCTCGCCGAGAATCCGTGGCTGACGCTCGGGCCCGACGACGACGCAACGGCGCTCGACGCCCGGCGACGGGCGATGCCCTTCGTGCTGTGCGAGTACGTGCACGCCATGGGCACGGGGCCCGGGGGCATGACCGAATATCAAGAGCTGTTCGACCAGTACCCGCGCCTCATGGGCGGCTTCGTGTGGGAGTGGCTCGAGCACGGCATCCACCGCGCTCTGCCTGGTTCTGACGAGCACAGCGGCGGGGTCGGCACCTTCTACGGCGGCGACTTCGGTGAGCCCGTGCACGACGGCAACTTCGTCATCGACGGCCTCATCGCCGCCGACCGCACCCCGCGCGCGCAGCTCGCCGACCTCGGTGCGGTCTTCGCCCCGATCACGATGGCGGTGGATGCTGATGCCGGCATTCTGCGCGTGCACAGCCGCCTCGACCACACCGACACCTCGCGGTATCAGCTGAGTTGGCGCGTGGCCTCGGCTTCCTCGTCGGTCGACCACGACGGGCTCGATGCCGATGGTGTGACCCAGGGTCGCGCGGGCGTCTTCGCCCACCGGCCGGTGGGGCCGCGCGGCACTGCCGAGATTCCGCTGCCGCCGCCCCTGCTCGAGCACGTGCGCACGCCGGGAGTCGTCGTGACGATCGAGGCGAGCGAGCTCGACGACACACCGTGGGCGGCAGCCGGCTGGGTCGTGGCGCGCACGCAGGTCGTGAGCGTCGAGCCTTCCGCGGCACGGCCCCTCGCGCTGCCCGCCCCAGCGGCGCTCAGCCTCGACGACCTGCACCTCGACGCGGCGACGGGAGCAGTCACCGCGCTTGGCGAGCAGCCCGTCGAGCACTGGCGGCTCGAACTCTGGCGCGCGCCGATCGACAACGACCGCGGTATGGGCTGGGATACCGGCGGTGCCGCGTCGGATGCCGACCACTGGGCGTCGCTCGGCCTCGACCGGCTCGTCTCTCGGCTCGTGTCACTGCACCGTTCGGCCGACGCCGTCGAGGTCGTCACGCACGTCGGCGCGGCCGCGACCGATATCGCGGTGACGCTCACGTGCCGCTGGACCGCGGGCGGCTCGGGCCTGCAGCTCGACGTCTCGATCGAGCCGCACACGCACGGGGCCCCGCGCGTCGAATGGGCCAGGGCCGGCATTTCGTTCGCGCTGCCGAGCGTCGTCGAGCGCGTGCAGTGGTTCGGCCGCGGGCCGGGCCCCGCCTACCCCGACATCGGGCAGGCCGCGCACGTCGGCTGGTTCGAGCGCGATCTCAACGGGTTGCTCGAGCGCACCGTGCGCCCGCAGGAGTCGGGCGCCCGTGCGGGCGTGCACTGGGCGCGGCTGGAGTGCGATGCCGGAGCGCTCGAGGTCGCCTCGCCCGATCCGCTCGCCCTCACCGTGCGACCGTGGTCGACCGAGACCCTCGCCGCCACGACCCACGATCACCTGCTGCGCGGCGACGGCCGCACGCACGTCGTGCTCGACCTCGCGCAGCACGGGGTCGGCACCGGCGCGTGCGGCCCCGGGGTTCTGCCGCAGTACCGGCTCAGCGCGCGCGAACTGCGGGCGAGCATCCACTTCATGACAACACCGACGACCACACCGACCACCGCGACGAAGGAGTCACGATGACCGAACCGACCGACCGCGCCACCAGCCGCACCGAGCCGACGACGATCGACTCGGGCGTCGACGGCATCGTCATGCGCCTCACGCCGACCGAGCGCCTGACCGTGCGCAACTTCGTCGACTGCAATATGGCGACGGCGTGGGTCGGCGACGAGTTCCGCATCTTCCCCGGCAAGTACGGGGAGGACCCGCTCTGGGGCGACGCGAACGAACTGAAGTTCGCCGGTGGCGCGACCGTCGCCGAGGCGTTCGACCGCGGGCCGGAGGAGTTCACCGAGCCGGTGCTGCCGCCGAACACGCCGCCGGGCGAGCCGGGCCTGCACGGCGCCGTCTGGTTCGAAACGATCTACCAAGACCCGAGCGACGCGAGCGGCCGCACCCTCTACGCGCTGTACCACAACGAGAACTACCCCTCGACGCTGCCCTTCGACGAGGCGACGGGCGAGGGCTACCGCGACATCGACTGGCCTCCCGGGCTGACCGGGCCCGAAGGCGTGCAGGCGGTGCCGCGCATCGGCATCATGCACTCGACCGACGGCGGCGAGAGCTGGGTCAACCGCGGCATTCTGCTGCAAGATCTCGACGAGCGCATGATCAAGCTGCCGGTCAACCGCAACAACTGCTTCCCGGGCGGGGTCGGCGACCCGAGCGCCGTCGCCTCGGGTGACCACCTCTACGTGTTCTTCGGCGAGTACGCGTATCCGACGGCGTGGAGCGCCGAGACCTGGGATCGCGAGACCGAGGCCGCGGCGCAGTGCGTGAGCGTCGCGCGAGTGCCGCTGGCCTCGCTCGACGAGCCCACCGGGGCCGCCCGACGCTGGAGCGGCACCGGCTGGGATGCGCCGTGGGACGGCGTCGGCGAGCCGATCGCGAGCCTGCGCATCCCGATCTCCGAGGGCGGCGGAGCCGTCTCGCAGGGCGACGAGCTCTACTACTGGGGCCCCTCGGTCAGCTGGAACGAGCACCTCGAGGTCTGGGTCATGCTGCTCGGGCGCGTCGACGGCAGCTTCTGGGTGGGAGACAGCCTCTTCCTGTCGATCAACCCGCACCGCGACCTCGGGGAGGGCGACAACGCGCAGCAGTGGTCGACGCCGGTGCGCATCGTCCACCGCCCGGGTCACGTGCTCTGGTACCCCTCGCTGCAGCCGACCGATTCGCCCGAAGACCTCGCCGAGAAGCGCACCTGCCTGCGGCTCGGTCGTGAGGCCCGCCTGTTCTTCAAAGACATGACGGATGCCGAGCACGTCTACATCAGCGACTACATGGTCGAGCTGACGCGAGAGCGGGGTGACTCGTGACCGGCGCTCGGCGCGCGCTCATCACGGGCGGCGCGAGCGGACTCGGTGCGGCGACCGCCGAGCGTCTGCGCGCTGACGGCATCGAGGTCATCACGGCCGATCTCTCTGACGCGGCCGATCAGCAGGTCGACATCTCTGACGACGCGGCCGTGCAGGCGATGGCGGCCGCGGTCGGAGCCGTCGACATCCTCGTGAACTGCGCCGGCATCGTCGGGCCGAACAAGCCCCTGCTCGAGACCACACCTGACGAGTGGCGGCGCACGGTCGACGTCAACCTCATGGGCACGGTGTCGACCATCCGCGCGTTCGCGCCCGCCATGGTCGAGCGCGGTTGGGGCCGCATCGTCAACTTCGCCTCGATGGCGGGCAAAGACGGCAACCCGAACCTCGCCGCCTACTCGGCGACCAAGGGGGCCGTCATCGCGCTCACGAAGTCGGTCGGCAAAGAGCTCGCGCAGACCGGCGTGCTCGTCAACGTCATCGCGCCGGCCGTCATCGACACCCCGATGAACGCCACGACCGACCCGGGCGTGCTGCAGTACATCACCGACCTCATCCCCATGAAGCGAGTCGGCCGCGCCGATGAGGTGGCCGAGCTCGTCGCGTGGCTGACGTCTGACAAGGTGAGCTTCTCGACCGGCGCCGTCTACGACATCAGCGGCGGCCGCGCCACCTACTAGAAAGAACCCCATGAAACTCATGCGCCTCGGCCCCGCGGGTCACGAGAAGCCCGTCGTGCGGGTTGACGAGACCTCCTACGTCGACGTCAGCGACGTCGTGCCCGACTTCGATGAGGCCTTCTTCGGTTCGTCGTCCACCGGCGGCGGGATGCTCCGTCTCGAGCAGGTCGTCGCTGAGCGCATCGCGGCCGGCAGCGTGCATCCGTTCGTCGGGCCCGACGGATCGGCCGAGCGCATCGGCGCGCCGATCGCCCGCCCGCACCAGATTCTCTGCATCGGCCTCAACTACTCCGACCACGCGGCCGAGTCGGGTATGGCCGTGCCCGACGAGCCCATTCTGTTCACGAAGAGCCCGAACACGCTCGTCGGGCCGCACGACGACGTGATCATGCCGCGCGGCGCGACGAAGCTCGACTGGGAGGTCGAGCTGGGCATCGTGATCGGAAAGCGCACGAGCTACCTCGATTCGCCTGAGCAGGCGCGCGAGCACATCGCCGGCTATGTCGTGGTGAACGATGTGAGCGAGCGGGCGTTCCAGATCGAGCGCGGCGGGCAGTGGGCGAAGGGCAAGTCGGCCGAGACGTTCAACCCGGCCGGGCCGTGGCTCGCGACGCCCGACGAGCTCGACGACGTGATGGCGCTCGGCATGTGGCTCGACGTCAACGGCGAGCGGCGGCAGACCGGGTCGACCTCGACGATGATCTTCGACCCGTTCGTGATCGTGCACTACTTGAGCCAATTCCTCGTGCTCGAGCCCGGCGACCTCATCAACACCGGAACCCCTCCGGGCGTGGGGCTCGGCATGACGCCGCCGACCTACCTGAACGTGGGCGACGTCATGACGCTCGGCATCGACGGGCTGGGCGAGCAGCGGCAGACGCTCGCGCCGCCGCGCTGATCTGCCCTGCGCGCCTGCGCCGCGACGCCGCTCAGCTCTGGTTCGAGAAGGCCGCGTCGAACGACTGCTCGGGAAGATCCCACAGCAGCGAGCGCACGAACTGCACCGCCTCGGCTGCGCCGTGCAGGCGGCTCATGCCCGCGTCTTCCCACTCGATCGAGATGGGACCCGCGTAGCCGATCGCCTTGAGCGCGCGGAACGAGTCTTCCCAGGGCACGTCGCCGTGCCCGGTCGAGACGAAGTCCCAGCCGCGCTTCGGGTCGCCCCACGGCAGGTGCGAGCCCATGACGCCCGCCCGGCCGTTCTGCGGGCGCAACCGCGTGTCTTTGCAGTCGACGTGGTAGATGCGGTCGGCGAAGTCGACGATGAAGCCGACGGGGTCGATGTTCTGCCACATCATGTGGCTCGGATCCCAGTTGAAGCCGAAGGCCTCGCGGTGGTCGATCGCCTCAAGGGCGCGAACGCTCGTCCAGTAGTCGTAGGCGATCTCGCCGGGGTGCACCTCGTGGGCGAAGCGCACGCCCTCGCTGTCGAAGACGTCGAGAATCGGGTTCCAGCGGCGGGCGAAGTCGGCGTAGCCCTCGTCGATGCGCTCGGCGGGCACGGGCGGGAACATCGCGACGTACTGCCAGATGCTTGAGCCGGTGAAGCCGACCACGGTGTCGACACCGAGTCGCCGTGCCGCTCGGGCGGCGTACTGCAGCTCGGTAGCAGCACGCTGGCGCACACCCTCGGCCTCGCCATCGCCCCACACCCGGCTCGACAGGATCGCCTGGTGCCGGAAGTCGATGGGGTCATCGCACACTGCCTGCCCCGCGAGGTGGTGCGAGATGGCGTGCAGCTGCAGTCCGTGCCGATCGAGAATGGCCTTGCGCTCGGCGAGGTAGGCGTCGTCTTCGACGATGCGCTGCACGTCGAGGTGCTCGCCCGAGGCCGCGATCTCGAGGCCGTCGTAGCCCCAGCCTGCCGCGAGCTCGGCCACCTCTTCGAGGGTCAGGTCGGCCCACTGGCCGGTGAACAGGGTGACAGGATGCGTGCTCATCGGTGCTCCTCGTTTCTGGGGTGAACGGCGGTGTTCGAGACGGGTGCGTCAGGTCAGGGCGGGCAGGTCGACCCAGCTGTCGCGGGCCGACGAGTCGAGCACGGCCTCGGTGAGCTGGGCAGCTCGCAGGCCGTCGGTGAACCCGGGGAGGGCATCCACGGCGCCGCCCTCGCGAATCGATCGCACGGTGTCGGCGACGAACGCCGTGAACGCGTCTTGATACCCGAGCGGATGCCCTGCCGGCAGCACGCTCAACCGCGCAGCGTCGCCCTGCAGCTCGTCGGGGTTGCGCAGCTGCAGCAGGCTCTCGCGGCGGCGGCCGATCCACAGCTCTTCGGGGCGCTCTTGCACGAACCGCAGGCTCTCGGTCTCGCCGTGCAGCTCGAGCACGAGCCCGTTCTTGCGGCCGGGCGCGACTTGCGAGACGAGCAGGCTCACGACCGCGCCGCCCTCGAGCTCGGCGAGCACGCCGACGAGGTCTTCCGTCGCGACGGGGTGCCCGCCTCGCTCGGCGTGCACCGTGCGGGTGCGTGCGGTGAGCCGCGTGATGCGCTCGCCCGCGATGAACTCGAGCAGGTCGCACAGGTGGCTGCCGATGTCAGCGAAGGCGCGCGACGGCCCGCCCGAGGCGGCGTCCACGCGCCAGTTGTCGTCGTCGGCGGCGAGCAGCCAATCCTGCAGGTAGGCGCCCTGCACCGAGAGCAGACGGCCGGTCTCACCGCGCGCGATGCGGTCGCGAGCCTCGCGCACCATGGGGTGGAAGCGGTAGACGAACGGCACCGACGTGATGCGGTCGGTCGTGGCGGCCTGCTCGACGAGTGCGCGAGCGTCGGCGCTCGAGGTCGCGAGGGGCTTCTCGCACACGACGTGCTTGCCTGCCGCCAGGGCGGCGGCCGCGAGTGGAGCGTGCGTGTCGTTCGGGGTGAGCACGTGCACGAGGGTCACGGTGTCGTCAGCGAGCAGCTCGTCGGTGCTCGCGTAGGCGCGCTCGATGCCCAGCCGCTCGGCGGCCCGCTCGGCGCTCGCCGCCGACGACGAGGCGACACCGACGATCGGGATGCCCGCCGCGCGCAGCGCGCGTGCGTGCACCTCGCCCATAAAGCCGCCGCCCACCAGGGTGGCGGCGACCATAGGCACAGTGCCTCCACCGGTCACTCGCGCAGGGCCGCTCGTCACAGCGTCGCCTTCCACGGGTCGAGATCGTCGGGCATCGCGGGCGCGGTGCTGGCCGTGGTGGTGAGAGTGATCGGCTCGCCCGAGGCGGCCGACTCTTCGGTGCTCTGCATGATGTCGAGCACGTGCAGGGCGAGTTCGCCGCTCGCGCGCTCTGGCACGCCCGCGCGGATCGCGCGCGCGAGCTCGACCACGCCGAGTCCGCGCGTCATGCCGTGGCCCGTCGTCTCGTGCCGCTCGGGCTCGTCGTCGGGCATCATGCCCGCACGCCAGATCGCGATCTCGCCGTCGAAGCCGTTCGGATCGGGCAGGACGAGGGTGCCCTCGGTTCCCGTGATCTCCACGACGCCGACGCGCGGCAGTGGCGACTCGAAGCTGAAGGTGCTCTGGGCGACATGCCCGGCGGCGGTCTCGTAGAGGGCGGCGACGTTGGTCGGCACCTCGACGGGGAAGCGCGTGCCTGCCTTGGGGCCTGAGCCGATGACGCGCTCGGTACGCGCGCGGGTTCCGCGGGCATCCACTCGCGTGAAGGCGCCGAGAAGCTGCACGAGCGTCGTGAGGTAGTAGGGGCCCATGTCGAAGAGGGGGCCGCCGCCTCGGGCGTAGAGGAACTCGGGGCTCGGGTGCCAGGCTTCCGGTCCCGAGACCTGGAACATCGTGAGGGCGCTCACCGGCTCGCCGATCGCGCCCTGCTCGAGCAGTCGCCGCGCGGTCTGCACGCCGGGGCCGAGAACGGTGTCGGGGGCGCAGGCGACCCGCAAGCCGCGTTCGGTTGCGAGGGCGAGCAGTCGCTGGCCCTCGATGCGGTCGAGGGCGAAGGGCTTCTCGGTCCAGACGTGCTTGCCGGCCTCGACGCAGCTCGTCGCGACGGGGGCGTGCGCGGCCGGAATCGTGAGGTTGAGCACGATCTCGATGTCGTCGCGGGCGAGCAGCTCGTCGACCGTGCCGGCGCCTGCCACCCCGTACTCGTCGGCCCGCGCGCGAGCGCGGTCGACGTCGAGGTCGGCGATCATGTGCACCGCGACATCGCCAGCCTTGGTGAGGTTGTCGAGGTACTGGGTGCTGATGACTCCTGCGCCGATGATGCCGACGCCGACGGGGCCGCTCATGCGCCGACCTGCTCGGTGACCCAGCGGGCCGAGGCGGCGATGGCGTCGAGGCCCTCGCCGGGGATGATGTCGAACTCGACGACGGGGCGCGCGTGCGGTGCTGCGGCAAGCACCTCGGCGAGGGGCACCGTGCCGTGACCGGCGGGCACCTGCTGCTCGACGGTGCCCGAGGGGTCGCCGTCCTTCACGTGGATGGCGATGAGCCGGTCGCCGAGCGCCGTGGCGATCTCGGCGGCGTCGACTCCGCCGACGGCGGCCCAGTAGGCGTCGAGTTCGAAGACCACGCGGGGGTCGGTGAGCTCGGCGAGCACGAGCAGCGCGGGCTGACCGTCGACCGAGCTGCTGAGCTCGAAGCCGTGGTTGTGGTACCCCACGGCGATGCCGTGCACGGCCGCGGCCTCGGCGGCGGCGGTGAGCTCGGCGGCGACGGCGGCGATCGACTCGCGGTCGTTGAACCGCGCAGGGTCTTGGTACGGCTCGATGATCGTCTGCACTCCGAGCTCGGTCGCGGCCTGCAGCGTCTCGGCGCTGCGAGCCAGAATCGACCCGTGCGCCGTTGGCGTTGCGAGGCCGTGGGCGGCGATCGCCTCGCGCACGGGAGCGGCGAGGTCCGGCAGGCCGAAGGGCTCGACGGCGGTGAAGCCCATCGCGGCGAGCGCCTCGATCGTGGCGGCCGCGTCGGCCTCGAGGTGGTCGCGCACCGTGTAGAGCTGCACAGACATGGGGGGTCGCGTCATCGGTTCCTCCGAGATCGTTCGGGGCGTGGCGCCCGAACCTCAATCATATGATCTAAGAGAGTGTCGGGGCAGTGGTGGTGGCGCGGGCTCAGGCCGCCAACGAATCGGCCGCGAGGCCCGCACCGTCATCGTACTGATCAGGGTGCTGGCACAGGGGGCGCGAGTAGCGTGGGGGCATGAGCGCGCTGACCCCCGAGCTGCTCGCGCGCGTGCGGGAGCGCGCTCCGGGCTACGACGCCGCGAACACCTTCTTCGACGAGGACCTCGACGAGTTGCGGAGGGCGGGTTATCTGGCTGCGCGCAGCCTGAGCTCAGCATCCGACGATCAGCGCCTGCTCGCCGCCCACGCTCCCGCCACAGCGCTGGGGCTCACGATGCACCTCGTCTGGATGGGCGTCGCGCGCGATCTGGCGGCCGCCGGCGACGACTCGCTGCAGTGGGTGCTCGACGATGCCGAGCGCGGCGAGCTCTTCGCCTTCGCGATCAGCGAGGCCGGCAACGACCGGGTCATGAGCGACTCGCTCACCAGGGTCGAGCGCGTCGAGGGCGGCTGGGCCTTCACGGGCACGAAGATCTTCACGACGCTCTCGCCCGCGTGGACGCGGCTCGGCGTGCTGGGCCGCCATGACCCGGCTGACGACTCGGAGCCGACCATCGTGCACGGCTTCCTGACGCGTGAGACATCGGGTATCGAGATCACCCCCGACTGGAACACCCTCGGCATGCGCGCGACGCAGAGCCACACGACGCACCTCGACGGTGCCGTCGTCGCCGACGATCGCGTCGCGCGCATTCTGCCCGTCGGGCCGAGCGGTGACGTCTACACGCTCGCGATCGCCGCGAACTTTCACACGCTCATCGCGAGCGTCTATGCCGGCATCGCCGATCGAGCTCTCGAGCTCGCCGTCGAGAGTGCTCAGCGCCGCACGAGCCTGCGTGCCGGGGGAGCACCCCGGGCGCACGACCCCGACATCCGCTGGCGCATCGCGGATGCCGCGCTCGCCCTCGACGCGCTGGCCCCGCAACTTCAGGCGGTCGCGCGCGATCGCGACCACGGTGTGGATCGGGGGATGCGGTGGTTCCGCGACCTGGCGGGCCTCAAGCACCGCAGTGTCGAGACTGCGCGGCATGTGGTCGACCAGGCCATGCGCATCGCGGGCGGCGGCGCCTACCGCGCCACCACCGAGCTGAGCCGCCTGCAGCGCGATGTGCTCGCGGGCATCTACCACCCGAGCGACACCGAGGCTGTGCACGGCACCGTCGCCGCCGACCTGCTGGGGCCGCTGCCGTGAGCGAGCGCGAGCCGACCGACCTGCCCGCCGACGAGCTCTCGGGGCAGATCGAGCTGCGCGTCGGGGCCTACGCGATCGTGCACGACGAGCGCGGCGTGCTGCTCGCGCACTGGCAAGATCACGATCGCGGAGGGTGGACGCTGCCCGGGGGCGGCATGGAGCCGGGCGAGCATCCGGAAGCGACGGTCGTGCGCGAGGTGCGCGAAGAGACCGGGTACCTCGTGCGCGTCGACGGGATTCTCGGTGTCGGATCGATTCTGATCTCGGGTGCCGACCGGTTGACGGGGCCCGGTCGCGATCTGCAGGGCCTGCGCATCGTCTATCGCTGCACGATCATCGGCGGTGCGCTCGAGGTCGAGCAGAACGGCTCGACTGACGACGTCGGCTGGTTCGCGCTCGACGAGATCGCGAGGCTCGACCGGGTCGCACTCATCGATGAAGGGCTAGCCTTCGCGGGCATCACTCTGCCCGACCCGATGATCGACCCGACCTGGAAGTGACCGACATGACCGAGGTGCACGAGTTCGACCTGACGCTGCCCGACGGGCGCACGTTGCACGGCTACGACGTGGGGGGCGAGGGCGTGCCGGTGATGTGGCATCACGGCACTCCGAACGTCGGCGCTCCGCCGCGGCCGCTGCTCTCGCTGGCCGACGAGCTCGGCCTTCGCTGGGTGTCGTTCGACCGGCCGGGCTACGGCGGCTCGACGGCGCACGAGGGGCGCACGATCGCCACGGTTGCTGCCGACGCCGCGGCGCTCGCCGACTCCCTCGGGTTCGAACGCTTCGCCGTTGTCGGGCACTCCGGCGGAGGGCCGCACGCTCTCGGCTGCGCTGCCGCCCAACCCGCGCGCGTCTCCGGGGTCGTGAGCCTGGGCGGCCTCGCCCCCTTCAACGCCGAGGGCCTCGACTGGTTCGCCGGCATGGGCCCGACGAGCAATGCCTCGTTGAGGGCCGCCGTCACCGGGCTCGAGGGCAAGCGGCTGCACGAGCAGGAGAGCGCCGACGCGCCGATCGATTTCACGGCGAGCGACTGGAAGGCCTTGACCGGCCCCTGGGGCTGGCTCGGCGAGGTCGCCGCCGCCGGCGTGACCTCCGGCCTCGACGCGCTCATCGCCGACGACCTCGCCTACGTGACGTCGTGGGGCGTCGACCTGGCCGACATCATCGCGCCCGTGCTGCTCACCCATGGCGCCGACGACCACGTCGTGCCGCCGAGCCACTCAGCGTGGCTCGCCGCGCATATCGACGGCGCCGAGCACTGGCAGCTCGAGGGCGAGAGCCACATCTCGTCGCTGGCCGCCGACGAGCACGGCGCCGAGGCAGCGCTGCGCTGGCTTGCTGACCGCCTGCGCCAGAACGGATTCTGAGCTCAGTCGATCCAGCCGAGCTCGCGCAGCCACTCGGCGCAATCGCGCGTCCAGTTCGCAGCACTGCCCGCGTGCTCGCCGCCCTCGATGCCCGTCACCATGCCCAGCCCGTGGCGGCCGTGCGGGTAGATGTGCATCGCATGCGGAACATCGTGGCGAGCGAGCGCCCGACCGAGCAGGTACGGATGCTCGAGCGGAACCGTCTCGTCTTCAGCGGTGTGCCACACGAAGGTCGCAGGCATGCTGGGCGTGACGAGCCTCTCGACCGAGACGGCGGCACGCGCCCACGGGGTCGCCCAGCGCCCCAGCAGTTCGCGGCGCGACCCGGTGTGCTTGCGCGTGATCATCGAGACGACCGGGTAGCACAGCACGGCGGCGTCGACGAGGCCGAGAGCCGCGGCGTGACCGGCGAGGTGCCCGCCCGCCGAGAAGCCCACAACACCGAGCCGTTCGACGCCGTCGGCGCGCAGCTCGGCGACGCGGCGCCGCATCGCGTCGATGGGGCTGGGGTGCCGGGTCTTCACGGGGTAGGCGAACACGCTCGCATCGAGGCCGAGCGACCGCAGCCATTCGGCGACGGGCTCGCCTTCGTGCGCGGCACGGAAGGCGTAGCCGCCGCCGGGCAGCACGATGAGGTGCGGGCGATCGGTCATCGGCCTGCGAAGACGGCGTTGAGCAGTTCGTCGAACCGCACGCCCACGTCGGGCTCGACCGCGTCGAGCCGGTTGGTCAGCAGCACGACGCAGCGGTCCGCCGAGCGCGAGAACCAGAACTGCGAGCGGCACCATCCCTCATGACCGAAGACGGTGTGGTCGAGCAGGCTCGGGCGGTAGGGCAGGTTGAAGCCCAGGCCGAAGTCTTCGAGAGCCTTGAGCGGGTCGGCGTCGATCACATAGAGCTCGCTCGTGCGCGGGCGCAGCATCGCGTCGAGCGTGGTCGCGCCGACAACGGCACCGTCGCCGGCCAGCAGCGAAGTGCCGATCGCGAGCAGGTCGGTGGCGCGGGCGGCCACGCCGGCGGCCGGGTGCCTCAGGGGCAGCAGGTCGGCGGGGTTGTGTCCATAGCGCTCGCCGCCGTGCACGGTGTGAACGCCCTCGGTGTCGAACGACAGCCCCTCGGCGCGGACGGCCGCGGCGAGGTCGGCGAACTCGTCCTCGAAGGCGCGCCCGGTCGCGTGCTCGATGAGCGCGGCGACGCCCTCCCACGCGAGGTTGTTGTAGCGGCGGGCGGTGCCCGTCACGAACTCGAGGGGCGCGCGCTCGATCGCTTCGCGCAACGTGGTCGCGTTGCCGTGGGAGGCGATGGGGCCCGCAGTCTCGAGCACGAGGTCGGCTAGACCTGAGGTGTGACTCAGCAGGTGGGCCAGGGTGACGTGCGGGTGGGCGAACTCAGGCAGGGCATCCCGCAGCGGCGTCTCGGTAGTGAGCAGACCGCGCTCGACCGCGCGCATCGCCGTCAGCGCGACGAGCGGTTTCGTGACCGAGTAGAGGGCGAAGCGGTCGTCGACGTGAGCGGTGCGGTCACCGTCGGTGCCGAACGCCTCGAGGTGCAGCACTCCGCTCGCGTCGGCGATGCCGAGCACGGCGACGGGCAGGCGGCCGGCGTCGACGTGGCGGCGCGTCCAGTCGGCAGCGGCAGAAAAGTCGGTCACGGATGCTCCGCTCGGGGTGGAAGAAGTCACAGTAGGTGCGGCAGCACGTCGGCTGCGATGAGGTCGAGGTGATCGAGGTCGGTCATGTCGACCGTCTGCAGGTAGACACGGTCGACGCCGTGCTCGGTCAGCGCGCCGAGCCGGTCGACGACCTCAGAAGGGGTGCCGACGAGGCGCTCACTGTGGTCCGACTGCGGGTCGATGCCGACGGCGGCGCAGCGCCGCGCGAGCTCGGCGGCGTCGCGGCCGACGACGGTGGGCCAGGCGACCGACATGCTGAGCGTTGCAGGGTCGCGCTCCTCTTCTTCGCACACTGCGCGCACGTTGGCGAGCACCTCGGCGAAGCCGGCCAGGTCGCGGAACCCGATGTTGAACTCCGTGGCGTAGCGGGCAGCGAGCTGCGGCGTCTTGCGCGGTCCGCCGCCGCCGACGATGACGGGCATGCGGTCTTGCACGATCTTCGGCAGGGCGGGCACGTCGACGAGCGTGTAGTGGTCGCCCTCGAACGAGAAGGTGGCGCCGTCGGGGGTGGCCCAGTAGCCCGTCACGATGGCGAGCTGCTCCTCGAGCATCCCGAACCGCTTGTCAGGAAAGGGGATGCCGAAGGCCTCGTGCTCGCGCGCGTACCAGCCGGTGCCGAGGCCGAACTCGACGCGCCCGCCCGACATCTGGTCGACCTGCGCGACCTGCACGGCGAGGATGCCGGGGTGGCGGTGCGTGGCCGAACTGACGAGGGTGCCGAGGCGGATGGTGCTCGTCTCGCGGGCGAGACCGGCGAGCGTCGTCCAGGCATCGGTCGGGCCCGGTAGTCCGTCGCCGTCACCCATGACGAAGTAGTGATCGCTGCGGAACCAGGCGTGGAACCCGAGGGACTCGGCGCGCTGCGCGTGGGCGACGATCGTGTCGTAGCTCGCGCCCTGCTGGGGCTCGGTGAAGATGCAGTACTGCATGCGTTCGAGCCTACGGTGCTCGGGCAGGTTCGGGCGGCGTCGTCACAGCGCGCACGGCAGCACGGGGGCGCCCGCGACGGCGACTCCGGTCGAGAAGACGGCCCCGGCGTCGGGCTGCTCAACGCGGTCGACTCCGCGCGCTGAGGTCGTGATGAAGAGCGTGCGGCCGTCGCTGCCGCCGAGGGTGCAGGCCGTCACCTGCGGCACCGGTAGCGCCACGACATCGGTGAGGACGCCATCGGCGGTGTAGCGGTGCACTGCAGACCCGCCCCACAGCGCGACCCAGATGCCGCCCTCGGAGTCGACGCACAGCCCGTCAGGGGTTCCGACCGTCGGGTCGATCTCGACGATGACGTCGAAGTCGTGCCACGGCCCATCGTCGTCGGGCAGTCGATAGCGCCGCACCTGCTGGGTGGGGGAGTCGACGAGCACGGCACTCGCCCCGTCGGCACTGAACGCCAGCCCGTTCGAGATCGTCAGCCCGTCGAGCACCGTGGTGGTCGAACCGTCGAGCTCGAGGCGGTGCAGCGACCCCCGCCCCGGGCTCTCGTCGTACGCCATCGATCCGCACAGAAACCGGCCCTGGGTGTCGCACGCTCCATCGTTCATGCGCACGGCGGCGTCGCTCCACACCTCGGGCAGGGTCGTCAGCTCGCCGTCGCGCGACAGCAAGGCGAACCCGCGCTCGACCGCGATGACCAAGCCGCCCTGCACTCGGGGCCGGAACGCGGCGGCGATCGTTCCGACGGAGAGCCGGTCGACGACGGTGCCCGCCGGATCGAGCGTCAGGATGTCCCCCGCGAGCAAGTCGACGAAGCGCAGCTGCCTGCTCTCCGCTGCCCACACGGGCCCCTCGCCGTGCAGAGCAACGGGCTCGGACAGGCGCTCGGCGGCGCGGGTGTCGACCATGCTCTCGACCCTAGCGGCGCGGGGTCACAGTTCGGTCGGCTTGATCTGCGACCGAGCGACGATCGAGACGATCGACTCGCCGCGCTTGAGCCGCACCTGCAGCCGCAGCGAGCCTGACCGGGCGATGAGCGCGGCGATGACGACGGCCGCGAGCGCGGGCACCGCGCCCGAGATGACGAGCGCAGCCTGTGGCCCGAGCAGTTCGGCGAGACCGCCCATGAGCGGCCCGCCGATGGCCTGCCCGCCGACCATGATGATCACGTAGAACGACATGACCCGGCCGCGGATGCCCGGGTTGCAGCTCAACTGCACGAGCGAGTCGGCCATGATCGCGTAGACGAGTCGGAAGATGCCGACGCCGACGAGCAGGGCGAGGAACACCCCGTACCAGGGGGCGAATCCGGCGAGCGCCTGCAGGGTTCCGTAGACCATAGCCGCGGCGATGAGCGTGCGCAGGCGCAGCGTGCGCAGCCGGGTCGACAGCAAGGCGCCCGTGAGCGCGCCGATCGCCACGAGCGAGGTGTAGAGGCCGTAGCCGGTCGAGCCCGTCTCGTAGACCTCGTTCGCGAAGCCCGTGAGGATCACGGGCAGCGACATGCCGAACACCGCGACGAACGAGAGCATGACCATGGGCCAGAAGATCGTGGGCTTCGAGCGCGCGTAGCGCAGCGCCTGACGAATCTGGCCGCTCTGCCGCGGCTGCACGGGAATGATGCGCAGCTCGTCGCTACGCAGGGTCGCGAGGGTGATGACGACCACGAGGGCCGCGAGCGCGTTGACGCCGATCGCCCAGCCCGAGCCCGCGACGGCGATGATGACGCCCGCCACGGCGGGCCCGATGAACCCCCCGAAGTGGAACACCGAGGCGTTGAGGCTGATCGCGTTCTGCAGCAGCCGCGGCTCGACCATCTCGCTCACGAGCACGACGCGCGCGGGGCTCTCGACGACGAAGACGCACCCGATCACCACCGAGATCGCGTACACGTGCCAGAGCTCGACCACCCCGGGGAGGGCAAGCGGCGCGAGCCGCGCGCTGAGCACGCCGAACACCGCGTAGACGCCCATGAGCAGCTTGCGCTTCGAGAACCGGTCGGCGATCACCCCGCCGTAGGGCCCGAGCAGCAGCATGGGCCCCCACTGCAAGAAGATCGTCAGACCGACGGCCGCGATGTTGCCCGTGATCTCGAGCACGAGCCAGTCGGTCGCGATGCGCTGCATCCACCCGGCCGTGTGCGCGAGCAGCTGCGAGGCCTGAAACCGCCGGTAGTTGCGCACCTGCAGTGACGAGAACGAGTCGCGCAGGCTCGGGGTTCCGCGGTGCACCGGTATCGGTTCGGTGGGCGGGAACGCTGGTGCGGTGGGGCTGGGCACAGTGCCTTCGTTGCAGACGATCGGATGCTCGGCGCACGCCGCCGGCAGGGCTCCAGCCTACGCCGCCGCTTGCCTCGCAGACGCGCGGCTCATCACCGGGTGCTGACGACGTCGAGCACGGTGCGCACGCGCGGAAGGGCATCCTGCACCCGGGTCACGAGATCGGGGCCGTCGTCGTCGGCGAGCCAGGTGTGCAGCGAGCGCACGAACAGGGCGAAGCCGATGGCCGAGAGCACGTCGGCGTGCTCGGCGGGAAATCCACGCTCGATGAGCGCCTCGGTGACCGCCTGCTGCCAGCGCGCCTGCTTGGCGAGCTCGCGGCCCGTGAGCGAGACCTCCGTGTCGACGATGCGCTGCCGGGCGCGCAGCGCCTCGCGCTCGGGCTGCATGGCCTGCGCGAGCGAGGTCAGCGCCCGGTTCATGAGCTGCTCGGCCGAGACCTGCCCGGTCGGCTCGAGAATCGTCGTGATGAGGTGCGGCATCAGAGAGTCGTCGTCGGAGAACAGCACCTCTTCTTTGTCGCCGAAGTGCCGGAAGAAGGTGCGCGCCGTCACTCCGGCCCGCGCCGCGATCTCGTCGATCGTCGTCGCGGCGTAGCCGTGCTCGCCGAAGAGCCCCAGCGCGGCGTCGACGAGTCGAGCGCGAGAGTCGGTGGGCCAGCGGGGCATGCGGCAACTCTACTCTTGTGTCAGTTCATGACATCACCTATTCTGCTGCTATGACAGTTTCTGACATCACTCGTCCCACCGTCCTCCTCACCGGGCCGACCAGCGGCATCGGTGCCGGCATGCTGCGCCACCTGCTGCAGCACCCGTCGCGGCCTCACCTCGTTCTGCTCGCCCGCAATGCGACGGCACTGGATGCTGCGCTCGACCAAGCGCGCGCCGCAGGCCTCACCGCTCAGGGCGTGCAAGTCGACCTCGCCGACCTCGCTTCGGTGCAGGCGGCGCTTGCCGAGGTGCGGGCGCTCATCGAGGCCGGCACGATCGCGCCGATCGACGCCGCGCTGCTCAACGCGGGCACCCAGTTCATGTCGCGCGCGACGCTCGGCGCCCAGGGCCATGAGCGCACGTTCACGATCAACGTGATCGCGCAGCACCTGCTCGTCACCGGCCTCGAGCCGTTGCTCGCTCCCGCGGGTCACGTCGTCGTCATGGGGTCGTCGACGCACCGCGGCAAGAAGCAGTCGTTCAACCTGATTCCCGATCCGCAGTGGCAGGCTCCCGCCGACCTCGCGACCGCCGATGCTTCCGAGGCCCCGACGGAGGCGAAGGGCCGCGAGCGCGGTGGCATCGCCTACGCCTCGAGCAAGCTCGCGCTCGTCACGGCCGCGCACGTCTGGGCCGAGCGCCTCGCAGCGTCGGGTCGCCGCCTCAACACCTACGACCCCGGGCTCACCGTGCGCACGGGCCTCGTGCGCGACATGTCGGCGTTCCGCTACTGGGTGTGGAGATGGATCATGCCCGTCATGGCTCTGCACCCCAAGGCGACCACGGCGCGCATCACGGGCCGGCACGCCGTCGAGCTCGCGCTCGGTGACACCTTCGCCGACCTCAACGACGGCTACATCGAGATCGGGAAGCGAACGACGGTCGAGTCCGTGACGCTCGACGTCGAACGGCAGCGAGTGCTGATCGAGTGGCTCGACGAGGCGATCGCGCCGTTCATCGAGACCGCGCAGGATGATCGGGTCAGCGCTGAGCACTGACCGCCGCGGTCAGTCGAGTGTCGCGAAGGCCTCGGCGATCATCGCCTCGAGCTCGGCGAGGTCGACCGAGGCGAGGTCGGTGATCGTCACCGCGGCGGCGCCGACCTTGGCCTTGCCGAGCCGCCCGGCGTACTTCTTCGTGAGATAGGCACCGGCGACAGCGGCGTTGACGTAGAGGCTCACATGCTTCTGCTGCAGGGCGAGCCCGATGAGAAACCACTCGACCGGCGGACCCTTCGGCCGCGGCTGCTCGATGCGCGCGTAGCCGATGATCTGCTGCTCGGTGCCGCCCCAGAACACGCCTTCCCACAACTCGCGCTCGCGCGAGCCCAGGTGCCTGCGGATGAGCTCGTCGAGCGCGACCATGTCGTCGCGGCGAGCATCCGTCAGCCCCGCGAGAAAGGCGTCGACGTCGGCACCGGTACGTTCCATGCTGGCAGTGTACGTCGCACCGAACCCTCTCGGGCGGCCCTGTCAACCCGTTGTTCGACGGCGGGTTCCGCGAGACAGTGCTCTGGCGCCGCTCATTCTGGCGCGCAGGATCGCGATCGGAAGCTGCCCGCATGCCCACTCCCCACCACGCGGTGACCATCGATGCGACGGCGACCGAGCCCGGGCCGCTCGCGACGCTCGCGACGATCGGCGCCCCCCGCTGCGTCGACGACGCGCTCTCGGTGGCGGGCGCCCTCGGGCGGCTCGTGCTCGACCGGCCGGGCAGCGAGCTCGTCGACCGGTGGGAGGCGCTGGCGACGCTGGCCTCGCTCGATGTCGGAGCCGCGCGCGTCATCGAGCCGCACCTCGATGCGCTGACGATGCTGCAGGATGCTCGCCACGACAGCCTCGGAGACGACGAGATCGGCGGGCTGCGCTGGGGAGTCTTCGCGGCCGAGGGCGGCGACGAACCGCTCACCGCCACGGCGAAGGGAGACGGCACCTACTCGCTCACGGGCGTGAAGCCGTGGTGCTCGCTCGCCAGCCGGCTCGACGCGGCGCTCGTCACTGCGCACCTCGGCGACAGTGCCGAGCGCGGCCTGTTCGCCGTGCGCCTCGGCGAAGGGGTGCAGCACGACGACACCCTGTGGGCCGCTCGCGGGTTGCGCGAGATTCCGAGCGGGCCCGTGCGGTTCACCGACGTCGAGGCCGTGATGATCGGCGAGCCGGGCTGGTACCTGCGGCGGCCCGGCTTCTCGTGGGGTGGCGTCGGCGTCGCGGCCTGCTGGTTCGGCGGAGCGGTCGGCATCGCGCGGACCGTGCACGCGTCAGCGACGACGACGGACGACGCCCACGTGCTCGCGCACCTCGGCGCGATCGACGAGCTGCTGCACTCGGCGCGCCGCTCGCTCGCCGAAGCGGCGACGATCGCTGCGGGCGACAGCACAGAGAGGGCTGCGGCAGACGCGCGCCTCACGGCGAAGCGGGTGCGGGCGACGGTGGCCCGAGCATCCGACGAGATCATCGACCGGGCGCACCGTGCGCTGGGCCCCGCTCCGCTCGCGCTGGACTCGGCCCACGCGAAGCGCGTCGCCGACCTGCAGCTCTACGTGCGCCAGCACCACGCCGAGCGCGACCAGGCATCGCTCGGGTCGGCGCTCGCCGGAGGGCCCGCGCCGTGGTGAGCTTCGACGCGAGCGCGCTCGGCACGACCCTCGAGACCTGGGTCGGCGACTCCCGCTGGGCTGAGGCGCCGGTGTTCGACCTCGAGGTCATCGACTCGCTCGTCGTCGTCGCCGCTCATCCTGACGACGAGACGCTCGGCGCGGGCGGCATCATCCACGCCTGCGCGCAAAGGGGAATACCGGTCGAGGTCATCATCGTGACGGATGGCGCGGCGAGCCACCCGGGCGACGCGCTGACGCCTCTGCGGCGCGCGCGCGAGGCGCACTCGGCGGTGGCCGTGCTGGCTCCGCGGGCGAGACTCACGATGCTGGGCTTCGCCGACGGCGAGACTCGCGACCATCGACAGGCGATCACGGTGGCGCTCGCCGAGGCGCTCGCGGCCGCGCCTGCTGGCTCTACCGTGCTCGCGCCCTGGCGCGGCGACGGCCACCGCGATCACCGCGTGGTGGGCGAAGTGGTCGCCTCGCTCGTGCCGCCCACGCGGCTTCAGGAGTATCCGGTCTGGATGTGGCACTGGGGCCACCCCGATCACCCCGACATCGACTGGTCGCGGATGCGCGCCGTCACGATCGACCCCGCGATCAAGCAGCGGGCGATCGACGCGTACTCGTCGCAGATCGGCGGAGAAGTGCCCGTCGTGTCGGCGGCGGTGCTCGATGCGGCGGCGACCGACCGCGAGTTCGTCATCGGAGACGCGCTGACGACGGCAGAGCCGTTGGCCTCGCTCGCGATGGCCGCGCCGTCGAGCACCGACGACCCGATCGTCACCTATCTCGATCGCGCCTATGCGCGCCACGACGACCCCTGGCGGGTCGCGACGCGCTGGTACGAAGAGCGCAAGCGCGCGGTGACGCTCGCGAGCCTTCCTGTTCGTCGTTACGCTCGCGCCCTGGAAATCGGGTGCTCGATCGGGGTGCTCACCGCCGAGCTCGCCGACCGCTGCGACGACCTGCTCGCTGTCGACCTCTCGCCCGACGCGGTCGAGCGGGCGCGGTCGCGACTCGACGGTCGGGCAGGCGTCGCGATCGAGCAGCACGACATTCGCGCCGCACTGCCACCGGGCCGGTTCGACCTCGTCGTGCTGTCAGAGGTCGGCTACTACCTCTCGCACCCCCAGTTCGATCGGCTGCTCGACGAGATCGAGACGGCGATCGGTGACCGGGGCACGCTGCTCGCGTGCCACTGGCGACGACCGGTGGCCGAGCACGCGCTCGGCGGCGATGAGGTGCACGAGGCGATCGCGGCGCGCGGTCTGCCCCGCATCGCTCGTCACGAAGAGGCAGACTTCGTGCTCGAGATCTACAGCCGCGATGCCTGCTCGGTCGCCCAGCACGAGGGCATCGCGTGATCGCGCACGTCGGCATCGTCATCCCGGCCCGCGACGAGGTCGAGCTGATCCGTCGCTGCCTCGACTCCGTCGTCGGCGCCGCGTCCGTGGCACGGGCACACTCTCGCGTTCAGGTGTCGGTCATCGTCATCGCGGATGCGTGCGCCGACGACACGGCGGCGGTGGCCCGCGCGTTCGAGGGCGTCATCGTGCACGAGGTCTCGGGAGCGAACGTCGGCATCGCGCGCGCGACCGGATCGCGCATCGCCCTCGACCTCGGCTGCTCGTGGCTCGCCCACACCGATGCCGACTCGGTCGTGCCCTCGAACTGGGTCACTGAGCAGCTGCGGCTCGCCGCGGCGGGGTGCGATGTCGTGATCGGCACCGTGCGGCCCGACTTCGACGACCTCTCGACTGCGCACGTGGCGCAGTGGCACGCGACTCACCTTCCGGGCCAGCCGAACGGGCACGTGCACGGGGCGAATCTCGGCGTGCGGGCATCCACGTATCTCGCCGTCGGGGGTTTCGATGCCTTGCCGGAGCACGAAGACAATGAGCTCGTGACGCGACTGACGGCCGCGGGCGCGGCGATCGTCGCGAGCGATGCTGCCGAGGTCATCACCTCGGGCCGACTCGTGGGTCGCACCGCAGGGGGATACGCGGGACACTTGCGCCGCATTGCCGACGAGCTCGCGAGCGCGCCCCGAGCGGTCTCGGCTTAGCGGTCACGACATTGCAAGAGCCCCGCCGCGAGGACCACCACAGCCTCGCGACGGGGCCCAGCTTGATCAGCCGCGCGGCACCAGCCGTTGCAGCTGCGTCACGTGGCCGGGCTCGAGCTCGTCGAGCGAGCTCACGCCCAGCAGGCGCATCGTGCGGGCGACCTGCTCGCCCAGAATCTGAATCGTACGGTCGACGCCCTCGCGCCCGCCAGCCATGAGGCCGTACAGGTAGGCGCGGCCGATGAGCGTGAACCGTGCACCGAGCGCAACGCTAGCCACGATGTCGGCGCCCGACATGATGCCCGTGTCGAGGTGCACCTCGGTGTCGTTGCCGACCTCGCGCACGACCTCGGGCAGCAGGTGAAAGGGGAGCGGCGCGCGGTCGAGCTGCCGACCGCCGTGGTGCGAGAGCGTGATGCCGTCGACGCCCAGGGTGGTGAGCCGCTTCGCGTCGTCGACCGTCTGCACGCCCTTGACGACGAGCTTGCCGGGCCACTGCTCCTTGATCCAGCGCAGGTCGTCGTAGGTGACCGTCGGGTCGAACATGGCGTCGAGCAGTTCGCCGACCGTGCCGTTCCAGCTCGAGAGGCTCGCGAAGGCGAGCGGCTCGGTGGTCAGGAAGTCCCACCACCACCACGGGCGGGGAATCGCGTTGACGATCGTGCCCATCGTGAGCGCCGGCGGAATCGAGAAGCCGTTGCGCTTGTCGCGCAGGCGCGCGCCGGCGACGGGCACGTCGACCGTGACGAGCAGCGTGTCGAAACCCGCGGCCGCTGCGCGCTCGACGAGCTGCATCGAGCGCTCGCGGTCTTTCCACATGTAGAGCTGAAACCAGTTGCGGCCGTCGGGCGCCGCATCCCGCACGCCCTCGATGCTCGTCGTGCCCATCGTCGACAGCGAGAACGGGATGCCCGCCGCGGCCGCCGCCGTCGCCCCCGCTACCTCGCCCTCGGTGTGCATCATGCGTGTGAAGCCGGTGGGCGCGATGCCGAAGGGCAACTCGACGCGCTGGCCGAGCACCTCCCACCCCGTGTCGACCTGGCTCACGTCGCGCAAGATCGCGGGGTGGAACTCGATGTCGTCGAACGCCTGGCGCGCTCGCCCGAGGCTCAGCTCGGCTTCGGCCGCACCCTCGGTGTAGTCGAACGGTGCCTTCGGCGTGCGGCGCTGCGCGATCGCCCGCAGGTCGTGAATCGTCAGGGCGCTCTGCAGTCGGCGCTTCTTCGCGTTGAGGGTCGGCTTCTTGAAACGCATGAGCGGCGCGAGCTCGCTCGGGCGCGGAAAGCGGCGTGTCACCATGGGGCTAGTCCTTCGTGCTGTGTTGGTCGTAACGCGCGAGCAGTCGGTCGCGCGCTCCTTCTATATGAGCGCGCGTGAGCGAGCCTGCGAGCTCGGGGTCGGCGGCCGCGACGGCGTCGAGAATGCCCTGGTGCTGGGCGACGACGTCGTCGAGGGCGAGCAGTCGGTGCGCCTGCACCTGCCCGGTGCAGAGCTCGATCTCGCCCATGAGCAGGGCGTGCAGACGGGCGAGTCGGGGCGAGCGCTGCGCCTCGACGAGGGCGCGGTGAAAGGCGATGTCGGCGCGCGCCAGCGGAGTCGTGGCGGCCGAACTCGCGGCGTCGCGCGCGGCGTCGGCGAGCATCCGCTGCGCCGCGATCGCCGCGAGCGGAACGACGCCGTCGGCAGCGAGAGTGCGCAGCGCGGCCTCTTCGACGATGGCGCGGTTGGCGTAGAGGTCGACGATGTCGTCGCGTGTGAGCTCGGGAACGCGCGCGGTCTTGTGGGCGGTGCGCCGCAGCAGCCCGTCGGCGACGAGACGCTCGAGCGCCACTTTGGCGGTCGGCCGAGCGACGCCGAAACGATCGGCGATGGCCTGCTCGGTGACGGCGGCGCCCGGCGCTTCGCTCTGGTTCAGGATGCTCTCGCGCAGCGCCTCGTACACCGCATCGGGCACGCGGGTCACGGCGAGGGCGTCACTGCTCATGCGGGCGACAGTAGCAGATTGTTATACAAGTACACGAAAGAGTTTAGCGGCGCACGGGAGCCGTCGGGGTCGCACCACCGACCGTCTACTCTCGAGAGTATGAGCGCAGCGCAGCGGCCAGAGGTCAGCACGACGGGTCGCCGGCGATGACACCCGTGCTCGACAGACCTGGCATCGTGCTCGGCATCGCCGCCCTCGTGCTCAACGAGGGCGCGACCGATGAGAATGCGCGCGAGGTCATCGCGGCCGCCGTCAACAGCGGAGCTGTCGCCCTCGACACCGCGCGAGCGTATGCACGCATGGATGATGACGGCGTCGGTGAGCGGCTGGCGGCGGAAGGCCGGCGGCTGCGGCCTGGTATGCCGATCATCACGAAGGCGGGCCACTATCGCGCAGGGCCGTCGGCCTGGAGCAGCGACGGCAGCGCCGAACGGCTGCGCGCTGACGCGGCCCGCAGCGTCGAGCTGCTCGGCGGGCCGCTCGATCTGCTCCTGTTGCATCGCGCCGACCGAGCCGACGATCTCGACGACTCGGTGCGCACGCTCGCCGCGCTGCGCGACGAAGGGGTGGCACGGGCGATCGGGCTTTCGAACGCGTCGGTCGAGGTGATCGACCGGGCGATGGCCGTCGCGCGTCTCGACGCGGTGCAGAACCGGCTCGGCCTCGGCGTCGACGCGTTCACCGAGTACCACCACTGCCGTGACGCGGGGATCGACTTCTTCGCCTACGCGCCCTTCGGCGGCCCCCGGGCGTCACCTCTGGCGACGCGCGTGCCGAAAGTGTGGATGCTCGCGGCGGCGCGCGGACTATCCGTGCACCGAGCCGCCCTCGCCGCGGTGCTGGGCGCACTGCCGGGCCTGTGGCCTGTGATCGGCTCGACGCGAGTCGAGTCGGTGCGCGATGCGATGGCCGCGACGACGGAAGACGTCGACGACGAACTGCGCCAGGCCCTGGTCGACGACCTCGCGTCGCGCGGCGTTCCGCTCTGACCCGCGGCGTCGCGCCGTGACCGGATCGAAATATGTTGTTGTTGACACCAATTAGCCCTCGACGTATATTCGGGATGTCCGGATCACTTTCGGCAATGATGTCGAAACTTTCGAGAGGTTCAACGATGAACAAGAGAGCAGCAACCCGCTGGGCTGCGATCGCAGCCGTCAGCGTCACGGTCGGAGCACTTGCGGCGTGCGCGCCCTCCGACGACACCGCCGGTGAGGGTGACAACGTCACCATCCGCTGGTGGCACAACGCCACGTCTGACCCGCTGCAAGGGTTGTGGGCAGACGTCGCCGCCGAGTTCGAGGCGGCCAACCCCGGCGTCACCGTCGAGGTGACCGGGTACCAGAACGAAGACCTGCAGCGCACGCTCATTCCGAACGCGCTGCAGTCGGGCGACGCACCGGATGTCTTCCAGGTGTGGCCGGGCGGCGAAGTGCGCGCCCAGGCCGAGGCGGGCTATCTGCGCGACCTCACGGATGACGCTGCCGACCTGATCGCCGAGATCGGTGGAGCCACCGCTCCCTGGCAGGTCGACGGCCGCCAGTACGCGCTGCCCTTCTCGTTCGGCATCACGGGCATCTGGTACAACACCGAGCTGTTCGCGCAGGCGGGCATCGACTCGGCGCCCGAGACGCTCGACGACCTCATCGATGCGAACGAGGCGCTCAAGGCCGAGGGCATCACGCCCCTCGCCGTCGGCGCGGGCGACCTGTGGCCCGCCGGTCACTGGTGGTACCAGTTCGCGCTCAATGCCTGCTCGGTCGAGACCCTGCAGTCGGCGATCCCTGCCCGCGACTTCGACGACCCGTGCTGGGTCGAGGCGGGCGAGAACCTCGAGGCCTTCCTCGAGACCGAGCCCTTCAACGACGGCTTCCTCGCGACGCCCGCGCAGACGGGTGCCGACAGCTCTGCCGGTCTCGTCGCCAACGGCAACGTGGCGATGGAGTTCATGGGTCCGTGGAACTCGGGCGTCATCGGCTCGCTCACGGCCGATGCCGAGGTTCCGGAGTTCCTCAGCTGGTTCCCCTTCCCCACCGTCGCCGGTGGCGAGGGCGACCCGACGGTCACGATGGGCGGCGGCGACGGCTTCGGAGTCAGCGCCGACGCACCTGACATCGCCGTCGAGCTGCTGAAGTACATCCACAGCGCCGAGGTGCAGCAGCGCTTCGCCGAGACCGGCGCCGGCATCGCGGCTCACCCCGCGGCCGCCGACAGCCTGGAAGACCCGAACCTGCAGCAGATCGCCGACGGCCTCGCCGGATCGTCGTTCGTGCAGCTCTGGCTCGACAGCGCGCTCGGCCCGGAGTTCGGCAACCCGCTCAACCAGGCGATCGTCAACATCTTCGGTGGTGTCGGTACCCCGGAGGACGTGGTCACGGCACTGAAGGACACGGCCGCCGCGCTGTAGCCCTCACCATGACCCATCACCTGACGGCAGGGCCCGCGGTCTCCGCGGGCCCTGCCCCCACTCCTGCCGCCCCCGCGCGGCGTCGCGCCGGCACGGGCCGCAAGTGGCTCGAGATCGCGCTCTTCGCCGGCCCCGCCCTGATCGTCTTCGTGACGTTCGTGATCGCCCCGGTCGTGCTCGCCGGGGTCTACAGCCTCTACAACTGGAACGGCCTCGGCCCCCTCGAGCGCTTCATCGGCCTCGACAACTACGTGCGCGCCCTGACCGACCCCCTCTTCCTCACGGCCATCGGCAACAACTTCACGATCCTCATCGCCTCCGTGCTCATCCAGGGCCCGCTCGCGATCAGCATCGCCCTGCTGCTCAACCGCAAGCTGCCCGGCCGCAGCGTCATCCGCGCCCTCATCTTCGTTCCCTACGTGCTCGCCGAAGTCATCGCGGGCCTCTCCTGGAAGCTGCTGCTCTCGCCCCGCGGCGGCGTCAACGCGCTGCTCGAGGCCATGGGGCTGGGCGAGTTCACGCAGCCGTGGCTCGCCAACCCCGACATCGCGCTGTGGGTGATGTTCAGCATCCTGACCTGGAAGTATCTGGGATTCGCCATTCTGCTCATGCTCGCCGGCCTGCAGGGCGTGCCCGAAGAACTGCACGAGGCCGCCGCGATCGACGGCGCCAACTGGTGGCAGATCCAGACGCGCATCACCCTGCCCTTGCTGGCCCCGACCATCCGCATTTGGATCTTCTTGTCGATGATCGGCTCGCTGCAGCTCTTCGACATGGTCTGGGTGACCACGAAGGGCGGCCCGGTCGGTGCGACCAACACGATGGCCGTCTACCTGATCCAGTACGGGCAGGGGCAGTACGGCTACGGCAGCGCGATCGCCGTGATTCTCTTCGTGATCTCGCTCGCGGTGGCCCTGGTCTACCAGCGGTTCGCGATGCGTCGAGATCTGGCCGGTGCTGTGACGAGCGGGGTGCGCTGACATGACGACGACACTGACCACGCCCGCCGCCGCCCGCGCGGCCCGCCCGATGAAGCGCCGCAAGGCCTTCGACTGGGGCCAGCCCTGGGTGTACCTCGTCGCGGCGATCGTCGTGGTCGCCTCGGTGGCTCCCGTGGCGTACATCTGGATCGGCGGCTTCCGCACGACCGCCGACATCAACGCCGACCCCGCGGGTTTTCCGAACCCGTGGTCGCTCGACAGCTACATCGGCGTGCTCACCTCGACCCGTTTCTGGGGCTCGGTGTTCTCGTCGTCGCTCGTCGGCCTCGGCACGACGCTCGGCACCGTCGTGCTCGGCGTGATGGCGGCCTTCGTGATCGCGCGCTACACCTTCCGCGGTCGCGCCTTCCTCTACTCGCTGTTCGCCGCGGGCCTCATGTTCCCCTTGACGGTGGCGGCGCTGCCGCTCTCGGTGCTGCTGCGCGACATCGGGCTGCAGGGCACCTTCATCGGGCTCATCATTCCGCAGGTGGCGTTCGCGCTGCCCGTCACGATCATCATCCTCGTGCCGTTTCTGCGCGCCATCCCGCCCGAACTCGAAGAGGCGGCGGTCATCGACGGCGCGACGCGCATCGGCTTCTTCTGGCGCATCATGCTGCCGCTGTCGGCCCCCGGGCTCGTGACGGTGGGCGTGCTGGCCTTCGTGAACAGTTGGAACGCCTACCTGCTGCCACTGCTCGTGCTCGCCGCGGGCGGCATGCCGCAAGACTTGTGGACCCTGCCGCTCGGGGTGCAGCAGTTCTCGACCCAGTACTCGGCCGACACCGGGGCCGTGCTCGCCTACACCTCGCTCTCGATGCTGCCCGCGCTTGCGTTCTTCCTCGCGGCCGAGAAGCGCATCGTCGGCGGCCTCACGGGGGCGGTGAAGGGATGACCGTGCACAGCACCCCGCCGACACTCGCGGCGGGGGTCGCGCCGTGGCATGACCGCTCGCTCGACCCCGCCGACCGCGTCGAGGCGCTCGTCGCCGCGATGACCCTCACCGAGAAGCTCGCCCAGCTCTACGGGGTGTGGGTCGGCGCCGACACGGGGGGCGGCGACGTCGCCCCGCACCAGCACGACCTTGACGACGCGGTCGATCTCGATGCCCTCATCGAGCACGGCCTGGGCCAGCTCACGCGCCCCTTCGGCACCGCCCCGGTCGACGCCGGAGTCGCAGCGCTGTCGCTCGCGACCACGCAGCGTCGCATCGTCGAGCGCGGCCGGTTCGGTATTCCGGCGATGGCGCACGAGGAGTGCCTCGCCGGCTTCGCCGCCTGGGGCGCGACCGCTTACCCGGTGCCGCTCAGCTGGGGGGCGACCTTCAACGCCGAGCTCGTCGAGCGCATGGCGCACCGCATCGGCGACGACATGCGATCGGTGGGCATTCACCAGGGGCTCGCTCCGGTGCTCGATGTGGTGCGGGATGCTCGATGGGGCCGTGTCGAAGAGACCATCGGCGAAGATCCCTATCTCGTCGGCACCGTCGGCACCGCCTACGTGCGCGGGCTCGAATCGGCGGGCATCGTCGCGACCCTCAAGCACTTCGTCGGCTACTCGGCCTCGCGCGCGGGGCGCAACCTCGCGCCCGTGTCGATCGGCCCGCGCGAGCTCGCCGACGTGCTGCTGCCGCCGTTCGAGATGGCCGTGCGCGAGGGCGGGGCGCGCAGCGTCATGAACTCGTACAGCGACCTCGACGGGGTGCCGAGCGCGGCTGATCGCCGACTGCTCACCGAGCTGCTGCGTGACGACTGGGGCTTCACGGGCACGGTCGTCGCCGACTACTTCGCGATCGCGTTCCTGCGCCTGCTGCACGGCACGGCCTCGACGTGGGCCGAGGCCGCCGCCTCGGCGCTCGAGGCCGGCATCGACGTCGAGCTGCCGACGGTCAAGACGTTCGGCGATCCGTTGCGCTCGGCCGTCGAGCAGGGCATCGTCGACGAGGCGCTCGTCGACCGGGCTCTGCGACGCGTGCTGCTGCAGAAGCTGCAGCTCGGTCTGCTCGACGCCGACTGGCAAGCGGCGCCCGCTGCGCTCACCGCGAGTGACTTCGATGCCGCGCGCGGCACGATCGACCTCGATCCGCCGATCAACCGCGCGCTCGCGCGCGAGCTCGCCGAGCAGGCGGTCGTGCTCGTGCGCAACGAGGGCGGCACGCTGCCTCTCGCCTCGCCAGCCCGCATCGCGCTCATCGGACCCAACGCCGATGACCCCTACGCGATGCTCGGCTGCTACTCGTTTCCGACCCACGTCGTCACGCAGCACGAGGGCGTGGCGATGGGCATCGAGATTGCGACCGTGGCCGAGGCGCTGCGTGCCGAGTTCGCCGATGCCGAGTTCTTGCGCGAGCGCGGCACGGGCATCGACGACGGCGACCTCGGCGGCATCGCGGCCGCCGTCGCCGCCGCCCGCGACGCCGAGGTGGCGGTCGTCGTGCTCGGCGACCGCGCCGGGCTCTTCGGTCGCGGCACGAGCGGCGAAGGCTGCGATGCTCCCGACCTCGCGCTGCCGGGCGCGCAGCAGCAGCTGCTCGACGCGGTGCTCGACTCGGGCACCCCGGTCGTGCTCGTACTGCTGTCGGGGCGTCCCTATGCGCTCGGCCGTGCGCCCGAGCGGGCGGCGGCCATCGTGCAGACGTTCTTCCCCGGCGAAGAGGGTGCGGCGGCGATCGCCGGCGTGCTGAGCGGGCGCGTCTCGCCCTCGGGGCGACTGCCGGTGAGCATCCCCGCCCATGCCGGCGTTCAGCCGACGACCTACCTCGCCGCGCCTCTCGCCCAGGCGAGCGACGTCTCGAACATCGACCCGACGGCGGCCTACCCCTTCGGGCACGGCCTCGGCTACGGCGAGCTGGTCTGGACCGACCTCGAGTGCCCCGACCGCGAGGTGCCGACCGACGGCGAGGTCGTGCTCTCGATGAAGCTCGTCAACGCGGGCGACCGCGCGGTGACCGACGTCGTGCAGCTCTATCTGCACGACCCGGTCGCGAGCGTCGTGCGGCCCGTGCAGCGGCTCGTCGGCTTCCAGCGCGTGACCGTTCCTGCCAGGTCGAGCGTGCGCGTGGCCGTCTCGGTGCCGCTCGCGCTCACGAGCTTCACGAGTCGTGACGGCGAGCGCATCGTCGAGCCCGGCGACATCGTGCTGGGCTTCGGTCGGTCGAGCGCCGATATTCCCCTCTCGACGACCATCGCCGTCACGGGCGAGACTCGGGTGATGGGGCGCGATCGAGCACTGCATCCGCGATTCGAGCTCGCGCAGGTCGGCGGGTGACCGACCCCGTCGCTCACCGACGAGGCCGCACACGCGTCGTCATCACCGACGGGGCGGGTGCGCCCGTCGCCGGCCGTGAGGTGCGGGTCGAGCAGGTGCGCCACGCCTTCGGGTTCGGGTGCATCGCTTTCGATCTCATCGAGCACGCGAACGGCCGTGCACCGCAGGATGCTCGCCTCGCCGACGACTGGCTCGCGCTCTTCGGCCTCGGCGTGCTGCCGTTCTACTGGGGAGACTTCGAGCCCGAACCCGGGCAGCTGCGCACCGACGCCCTGCGCACGACCGCGCGGTGGTTGCGCGACCGCGGCGTGCGCGTCAAGGGGCACCCGCTCGTGTGGCACACCGTCAAGGCGGCGTGGCTCGACGCCCTGCCGACCGACGAGGTCGAGCGCCGCGTGCTCGCGCGCGTGCGGCGTGAGGTGACCGACTTCGCCGGGCTCGTCGACGAGTGGGATGTCATCAACGAAGTCGTCATCATGCCGGTCTTCGAGAACGAGACCGACGGGGTGCCGAACGCGGTCAGCCGCCTGTGCCGCGAGCGCGGCCGAGTCGAGCTCGTGCGCGCCGTGTTCGACGAGGCTCGCCGGGGCGACCCGGCCGTGAGGCTGCTCATCAACGATTTCGACCTCTCGGCCGACTACGTGCGGCTGATCGACGAGGTGCTGCAGGCGGGCGTCGCGCTCGACGCCATCGGCATTCAGACCCACATGCACCAGGGCTTCCGCGGAGCCGAGCTCGTGGCGATCGCCGACCGCTTCGCGCAGTTCGGCCTGCCGTTGCACTTCACCGAGACGACGATCGTGTCGGGCGACCTCATGCCCCGCGACATCGTCGACCTCAACGACTATGCGCCCGCGAGCTGGCCGTCGACGCCCGAGGGCGAGCGGCGACAGGCCCGCGACATCGAGGCGCACTACCGCCTGCTCGTCGCCCACCCCGCGGTCGAGTCGATCACCTACTGGGGGCTCACCGATCGCGGCGCCTGGCTCGGCGCACCGGTCGGGCTGCTGCGCGCCGACGGCACCCGCAAGCCCTCGTACGACGCGCTGCACGCGCTGCTGCGCGAGGAGTGGTGGATGCCCGAGGCCGTGCTCGTCACCGACGCCGACGGGGCGATCGTCATCGAGGGCTTCGCGGGTGACTACGCCCTGCGCGTGGGCGGCGAGGTCGTGCCGGTCGCGGTCGAGCGCGGCGAGACCGTTCGGCCGGTCGTTCTCAGGGGGTGACAGCGGGCGGCGGCCCTGAGCTGTCGCGCACGACGAGGCTCGTCGCGAGATCCATGCGGGCGGCGGGGCCGGATCCGCCGCCGTCTGCCTCGTCGTGACCGAGCGAGAGCACGAGGCGCGCGGCCTCGACGCCCATCTGCCGCAGCGGCTGGTGCACGGTCGTGAGTCGAGGGCTCACCCACTTGCAGAGCGGAATGTCGTCGTAGCCGACGATCGAGAGGTCGTCGGGAACCCGCAGCCCCAGCGATCGCGCGGCCTCGAGCGTGCCGAGCGCCTGCAGGTCGCTGCCCGCGAAGATCGCGGTCGGCCGGTCGGGGCGCGAGAGCAGCTCGAGGGCGATGCGGCGCCCGCCTTCGACGTGGAAGTCGCCGAAGCGCTCGAAGCTCGGGTCGATGGGCAGCTCGGCCGACTTCATCGCCGACCGGAACCCGTCGAGGCGGGCGAGCGAGCACATCATGTCGTCGGGGCCGGTGATGGCCGCGATGCGGCGGTGGCCGAGCTCGATGAGGTGCCTCGTGGCCGCGAGACCGCCCGACCAGTTGGCCGAGCCGACCGACGGCACGTCGGGCGAGGGGTCGCCGGCGGGGTCGACGATGACGAAGGGGATCGCGCGCGACCGCAGCCGCTCGCGCAGCGCCGGCGCAAGCTCGGAGAAGACGAGAATCACGCCGGCCGGCCGCCGCCGCAGCACGCCTTCGAGCCACTCGATGCCGGGGGAGTGGCGGTCGCCCGTCACGGTCAGCACGACGCTCAGGCCGTGCTCTTTCGCGATGCTCTCGACTCCGTCGATGAGCTCCATCGACCAGATGCGGTCGAGCTCGTGAAAGACCAGTTCGATGAGCTCGGGCTGCGCTGCCGATGCGCCGGTGCGACGCCGGTAGCCGCGCTCGGCGAGCAGCGACTCGACGCGCTCGCGGGTGTCGGCTGCGACGTCGGGCTTGCCGTTGAGCACCTTCGAGATCGTGGCGAGCGAGACCCCGGCCTCGGTCGCGACATCGGCGAGCCGCACCCGGTCGCCCGCGAGGGCTTCGGCTGACTTCGACATGTTTCGAATGCTAGCGCCGAAAGTTACGACGCGCTCGCGCCCGCCGCCTCGAGCGGCACGACCTCCGTGGGGTCGGCGATGAGACCGTCCCAGGCGAGTTCGGCGGCGCCGATGAGAAGCCTCTGCGCGCCGAGCGCTGCGACCTCGATGCGCACATCGGTCGCGGTGACGGGCAAGGCCTCGGCGAGAGAGGCCGCGCGATCGTCGGCGCTCGACGCCCGCCACAGCGCGGCGAGATGCCCACCGAGAACGATGCGCTCAGGGTTGAGCAGGTTGACGACGCTGCGCAGGGCGATCGAGAGCCAGCCGAGCTGCTCGCGCACGATCGAGCTCACCGGCCCGGTGGCGTCACCCTCGGCCGTGACGGCCTGCTGCAGCGCAGCGTCCAGTTCATCGTCGTCGGGGTGCGCGAGGCCGACCGCCGCCGTGAGCGCCGCGCGCGGCACGAGGGCCTCGAGGCAGCCGTGGGCACCGCAGGCGCAGGCGATGCCGCGCGGGTCGACCGAGAGGTGGCCGATCTCGCCCGCGTAGCCGGCCGAGCCTTCGACGGGGCGGCCGTCGACGACGATGCCGCCGCCGATGCCGCTCGGCCCGCCGTTGAGGTAGAGCACCGAGGCGGCCCCCTGGCCGGCGCCGAAGGTGAGCTCGGCGCGGCTGCCGAGGTGCGCGTCGTTGGCGGCCGCGGCCGGCATGCCGAGGGCCTCTCGCAGGGCTTCGGCGAGGGGTTCGTCGCGCCAGCCGAGCCGCGGCGCGAGGCGCACGCAGCCGTCCCCTCGCCGCACGAGACCGGGCACCGCGACGCCCGCCGCGAGCACCGTGGCCTGCGGATGCTCTGCCGAGAGCTCGCGCACCACGCGCGCCGCGACCTCGACCGCGGTGGCCGCGCTCGGGCGCTCGACGAAGGTGCGCCGGCGGGCCACGATCTCGCCGCCGAGCGACACGAGGGCGACGTCGATGACGTCGAGCTCGGGGTTGATGGCGGCGACGAGCCAGCGGTCGCGCGTGACGACGAGAGGGCTCGGGCGGCCGACCCCAGACCGCGTCTGATCGTCGCGCTCGTCGACCCAGCCGTGCGCCACGAGCACCCCGACGAGGTCGCCGATCGTGGAGCGGTTGAGCCCGAGGGCGCGGGTCAGGTCGGCGCGCGTGACGCCGCGACGACGGTGCACGAGGTCGAGCACGGCCGACAGGTTGCGGCGGCGCACCGCGGTGGTGTCGAGCGGGGTCGACCTCGAATTCGGCATGCCCCCAGTCTGGCCGCAAACTGCTCATCGTGATAGGTTGTGCGCACCAACAAATACTGCGGACCGCCGCATGAGGAGATCACCATGGCAACGACGCCGACCCCCGCCGACCACTTCACCTTCGGGCTCTGGACCGTCGGCTACAACGGCGCCGACCCCTTCGGCGGGCCCACCCGTGCCCCGCTCGACGTCGTGCACGTCGTCGAGAAGCTCACCGAGCTCGGTGCCTACGGCCTCACGCTGCATGACGACGACCTCTTCGCGTTCGGCTCGACCGACGCCGAGCGGCGCACCCAGATCGATCGGCTGATCGCGGCGTCAGCATCCACGGGCCTCAAGGTGCCCATGATCACGACCAACCTGTTCAGCGCGCCCGTCTTCAAAGACGGCGGCTTCACGTCGAACGACCGCGCCGTGCGCCGGTTCGCGCTGCGCAAGGTGCTGCGCAACCTCGACCTCGCCGCCGAGCTGGGCGCGCACACCTTCGTCATGTGGGGCGGTCGCGAGGGTGCCGAGTACGACGCGGCGAAAGACGTGCGCTCGGCGATCGCGCGCTACCGCGAGGCCGTCAACATCCTCACGCAGTACGTCACCGACAAGGGGTACGGCATCAAGTTCGCCATCGAGCCGAAGCCCAACGAGCCGCGCGGCGACATCCTGCTGCCGACCCTCGGCCACGCCATGGCGTTCATCGAGACGCTCGAGCACCCCGAGCTCGTCGGCCTCAACCCCGAGGTCGGGCACGAGCAGATGGCGGGGCTCAACTTCACCGCCGGCATCGCGCAGGCGCTCGAGGCGGGCAAGTTGTTCCACATCGACCTCAACGGCCAGCGCGGCATCAAGTACGACCAAGACCTCGTCTTCGGCCACGGCGACCTGCACAACGCCTTCTCGCTCGTCGACCTGCTCGAGAACGGGGCCCCCGGTGGCGGCCGTGCGTACGACGGACCGCGCCACTTCGACTACAAGCCCTCGCGCACCGAAGACGAGAGCGGCGTCTGGGCCTCGGCCGCCGCGAACATGCGCACCTACCTGCTGCTCAAAGAACGCGCCGCGGCGTTCCGCGCCGACCCCGAGGTGCAGGCGGCGCTCGCCGCAGCCCGCGTCGACGAGCTCGCGCAGCCGACCCTCGGCGCCGACGAGAGCATCGACGACCTGCTCGCGGACGCGAGTGCGTTCGAAGACTTCGACTCGGGTTCGTACTTCAACGGCAAGGGCTTCGGCTTCGTGCACCTGCAGCAGCTCGCCACCGAGCACCTGCTCGGTGCTCGATAGCCGGCGCCCGCTAGCCGTGACGCTCGTCGCCGGCGTCGACACCTCGACGCAGAGCTGCAAGGTGCTGGTCGTCGACGCCGCGACGGGGGCGACCGTGCGCGAGGGGCGCGCTCCGCATCCTGACGGCACCGAGGTCGACCCCGCCGGGTGGTGGGCCGCTCTCATCGCGGCCGTCGACGCCGCGGGCGGGCTCGACGACGTCGAGGCGATCTCGATCGGCGGCCAGCAGCACGGCCTCGTCGCGCTCGACGGCGACGGCCGCGTCGTGCGCGATGCCCTGCTCTGGAACGACACCCGCTCGGCCGGCGCAGCTGCCGACCTCGTGGCCGAGGTCGGGGCCGACGAGTACGCGCGCCGCACGGGAGTCGTGCCCGTCGCCTCGTTCACGGCGACGAAGCTGCGGTGGATGCGCGACCACGAGCCCGAGCTCGCCGCGCGCATCGCCGCCGTCGCGCTGCCCCACGACTGGCTCACCTGGCGCCTGCGCGGCTATGGGCCCGCCGGCGAGGGCCCGCTCGGCCCCGTGCTCGACGAGCTCGTCACCGACCGCTCCGACGCGAGCGGCACCGCCTACTTCTCGGCGACCACGGGCGAGTACGACCTCGCGCTGTTCGAGCTCGCGCTCGGCCGCCCGGCCCGAGTCGCCGAGCCCGGCCTCCACCATTCAGGAGATGCGTCGGCGATCGTGCTGCCCCGAGTGCTCGCCCCGGGCGAGTCGGTGACGACGGATGCTGTGACTCCTGAATTGCGGAGATCGCAGCCCGGCCTGCTCGTCGCCGGGGGCGCGGGCGACAACGCTGCCGCCGCGCTCGGACTCGGAGCGATCGCAGGTGATGCGGTCGTCTCGATCGGGACGAGTGGCACGGTCTTCGCCGTGAGCGAGCATCCCGTCACCGATGAGAGCGGCACGGTCGCCGGTTTCGCCGATGCGGCGGGATTCCACCTGCCGCTCGTCGCCACGCTCAACGCCGCGCGCGTGCTCGACGCGGGCGCTCGCCTGCTGGGCGTCGACCACGACGAACTCGCCGCGCTGGCCCTCGCCGCGGAGCCCGGCGCCGCCGGGCTCGTGCTGCGCCCGTACTTCGAGGGCGAGCGCACGCCGAACCTGCCCGACGCGACCGCCACTCTCAGCGGCATGACGCTCGCGAGCACGACCCGCGAGAACCTCGCCCGCGCCGTGATCGAAGGCATGCTGTGCGGTCTGGCCGACGGGCTCGACGCCATCACAGCGCTCGGGGTGCCCGCCGAGCGCGTGCTGCTCATCGGCGGTGCGGCCCGCAACCCCGCGGTCAGCGCCATCGCTGCCCAGGTTCTCGGCGTGCCGATCGTGGTTCCCGAACCGGCAGAGTACGTGGCTCGCGGTGCTGCCGTGCAGGCCGCATGGGCGCTCACGGGCACGCGCCCCGACTGGCGCATCGCGACCCATGCCGACGTGGCGGCCGACCCGCGGCCGCACGTGCGGGCGGCCTACGCTGCCGCACCCTGACACGCGCTCGAGGGCGGTCGTAGGCTGGCGGCATGGTCGAACTACCGGCACGACCCGCCCCGATCGTCACCCTGACGATCAACCCCGCGCTCGACGTGAGCACGACGACCGAGACGGTGCGTCCCGAGCACAAGATGCGCTGCGGGCCGAGCCGCGTCGACCCCGGCGGCGGGGGAGTCAATGTCAGCCGCGTGATCGATCGGCTCGGGGGCCACTCGACCGCGATCTACGCGGTCGGCGGCCCGACCGGCCAGGCCTACCGCCAACTGCTCGAGGCCGAGAGCATCACGGCCAAGGCCATCGCGATCGTCGGCTCGACCCGTGAGAACGTGACGATCGACGAGACGTCGACCGGGCAGCAGTTCCGGTTCGTGCTGCAGGGCCCCGAACTGACCGAGGCCGAGTGGCAGCGGTGCCTCGACGCCACCGAGGCCGCGATGCAGTGGGGCGGCTATGTCGTGGTGAGCGGCTCGCTCGCGCCCGGTGTGCCCGACGATCTCTACGCCCGCGTCGCACGGCGTGCGCGCGAACTCGGGGTGCGGTGCATCGTGGACGCCTCGGGAGCGGCTCTCGCCGCCGCGCTCGACGAGGGCGTCTACCTCGTCAAGCCCTCGGGTCGCGAGCTGGGCGAGCTCGTCGGAGCCGAGCTCACGTCGATCGACGACAAGACGGCGGCCGCCCAGCAGCTCGTCGCCGAGGGCAAGGCCGAGGTCGTCGCGCTCACCGTGGGCGGCGAGGGCGCCGTGCTCGTCACGGCCGACTCGGTCACGAAGCTCGCGTCGCCCCCGATCACGGTGAAGTCGACGGTCGGCGCGGGTGACAGCTTTCTCGCGGCGCTCGTGCTGCGGCTCGCACAAGGGCACGACCTGGCGGCGGCCTTCCGAGCCGGCGTCGCAGCCGGGGCGGCGACAGCGACGACCGAAGCCACCGAGCTCTGCCACCGCGCCGACGTCGAGCGCTTCGAGGCGCTGCTCGCGGGCTGAGTGGTCACGCGGCGGTAGTGGTCGGGCCGCTCGGGCGGCGGCGCAGCCACGAGCGCACCTGCGCTTGGCGCCAGAGGTACAGCCCCGTGATGATCACGGCCGGAATGCCGACGAACTGGGCGATCGGAATGAGCACTGCGCCGACGTAGACGGGTGCGTAGACGATCGTGCCGAGCAGCAACCCGACCGTGATGTGGATGGTGCGGGCGATCGTGCGCTGGGTGCGCGGGGTGAATGCAGACATGAGCTTCTCCTTCGGTCGTCTGTCACTTGACAGTGTCAAGTAACCCCAGTGTCACTCATCGACTTGACACTGTCAAGCATTGCGGCAGACTGGAGCCATGACCGCACCCCACCGCTCGGCCGATCTGCGCCAGAAGCTCGTGGCCGCCGGCCTCGACGAGCTGCGTGAGAACGGGCTGGCGGCGGTGAGCATCCGTGCCGTGGCCCGTCGTGCCGGCGTCTCGCATGCCGCACCCGGGTACGTGTTCGGCGATCGAGCCGGCCTGCTCACCGCGATGGCCGAGCGGGGGTTCGAGCTTCTGCGCGACCATCTCGCGGCGTCGGGCTCTCAGGCGGAAGGCGACGACGCCGTCATCGCGGTGGGAGCCGCCTATCTTGAGTTCGCGCGGCAGCAGCCCGCGCTCTATCAACTGCTGTTCGACGCCGAGGAGCTTCGCCGCAACGACCCCGGTCTCGGCATGGCTGGCGGCCAGGCATTCGGGGCGCTCATCAGCCGGCTGCCGCCCGAGGTCGCCGCGACGGGGCCCCGCGGCCCGGGGCCGCTGCTCGCGTGGACCGTCGTGCACGGTCTCGCCGGGCTCGAGCGCTCGGGAGCCCTCGGCACCCAGCTGGCCGACGACCGCGCGCGCGCCGACGCCGAGAGCGCTCTGCTGCGCCATGTCGCGGCATCGATTCGGGCCGAAGCGGATGCGGCCCCCCCTTCGTCGGGGTGAGCAGGCGCCGAAACATCGCCGCAACACGCCCCGACTAGGCTGACTGAATGGCCGACCTCTTCGACGGGTACGCGGCGACCGCCGCCCGTTCGGGCTCGGCCGTCGCGTTCGACGAGATGTTCGCTGCTGACAGCGACGTGCGGCTTCCGTACCGCGAGATTCACGCGGCGCTCGCCCAGATGAGCACCGACGAGCTGCGCGGGCGCACCGAGGCCCTCGCCTCGAGCTACCTCGCGCAGGGCGTCACGTTCGACTTCGCGGGCGAAGAACGACCCTTCCCTCTGGATGCTGTTCCGCGCGTCATCGACCGCGCCGAGTGGAGCCACCTCGAGGCCGGAGTCTCGCAGCGCGTGCGAGCGCTCGAGGCCTTCCTCACCGACATCTACGGCGCGCAGCGCTGCATCGCCGACGGCGTGCTGCCCGCGCGGCTGATCTCGAGCTCGAGCCACTATCACCGCGAAGCGGCCGGCATCGAGAGCGCCAACGGCGTGCGCATCCAGGTGTCGGGCATCGACCTCATCCGCGACGAGAACGGCGTCTGGCGGGTGCTCGAAGACAACGTGCGGGTGCCGAGCGGCGTGAGCTACGTCATCTCGAACCGGCGCGTCATGGCTCAGACGCTGCCCGAGCTCTTCGTGTCGATGCGCGTGCGCCCCGTGGGCGACTACCCGAACCAGCTGCTCAACGCGCTGCGGGCATCCGACCCCACCGGCGTCGACGAGCCCAACGTGGTCGTGCTCACGCCCGGGGGCTACAACTCGGCCTCCTTCGAGCACACGCTGC
>SXMG01000021.1 GCA_005778835.1 Actinomycetota bacterium | reverse complement strand
TGCCCATGCCGAACGCGATCGTCGCGACCATGACGATGCCCTCTTCGCGCAAGAAGCGCGACTGGTGGTTCGACCGCGTCGCCGCGTCGAGGCCTGCGTGATAGGGCAGAGCGGGAATGCCGTGCTCGGCGAGCGCGATCGCCGTCTTCTCGACGGATGCCCGCGACAGGCAGTACACGATGCCCGCATCGCCCGGGTGCTCGCTGCGGATGAGCTGCAGCAGCTGCTGCACGGGCTGGTTCTTCGGCTCGATGCGGTACTGGATGTTCGGCCGGTCGAAGCTCGCGACGAACTGCCGTGCACGACCGAGGTCGAGCCGCGTGACGATCTCGCGCGCCGTCGCGTCAGTCGCCGTGGCCGTGAGGGCGACGCGCGGGATGCTCGGCCAGCGCTCGTGCAGCAGCGACAGCGCCAGGTAGTCGGGTCTGAAGTCGTGCCCCCACTGCGACACGCAGTGCGCCTCGTCGATCGCGAAGAGGGAGACCTTTATCCGGTCGAGCAGCTCGGCGGTGGAGGGCACGGTGACGCGCTCGGGCGCCATGTAGAGCAGATCGACCTCTCCCGCGAGCAGGGCCGCTTCGACGGCCCGCCGTTCGTCGGGCGACTGGGTCGAGTTGAGGAAGGCTGCGCGGGCGCCCACCGCTTCGAGGGCATCCACCTGGTCTTTCATCAATGCGATGAGCGGCGAGATGACGACGCCGACGCCCTCGCGCACGAGCGCGGGAATCTGATAGCAGAGGCTCTTGCCGCCACCGGTGGGCATGAGCACGAGCGCGTCTCCGCCGCCGACGACGTGCTCGATGATGGCCTGCTGCTCGCCGCGGAAGGCGGGGTAGCCGAAGACCGTCTCGAGCACCTGCTGGGGTGTGGTGGCGGTCGTGGTCACTCGCCCCAGGCTAGTCGGCACGGCCGACTGCTCAGACCTGCTCGCGCGCGATGTGCGAACGCGCGTGCTCGACCGCGTCGTCGAGGGAGGCGACGAGGTGGTTCGGGTGCCGCAGCGCCCCGACCACGCCGACGCGGGTCGCGAGCCGCAAGTGGCGCTCTTGAATGCCCTTGATGATGACCGTGATGCCGCGCCGCTCGAGCCCCTCGATGAGCTCGACGATGACGCGCGCGCCCGTGGCATCGAGGTCGCGGATCTGCGACAGCCGCACGATCACGACGCTCGCTCCGGCGGTCTCGCTGATGGCCTCGGTGAGCCGCTCGGCCGCGCCGAAGAACAGCGCGCCGTCGAGTCGGAACAGCGCGATGCGCTCATCACCCGGCTGCGGCTCGCCCGGCAGCGGCTCGCGGTGCACGCCGCTCGACGCGGCGAGAGTGCGCAGTGCGATGATGCCGGCGGCGAGAATGCCGATGCCGACCGCGATGATGAGGTCGAAGGCGATCGTCACGACCGCCGTCGCGACGAAGATGAGGGCGTCGGAGCGCGTCGCCGTCACGATGCGCCGCACCGTCGGCACCGAGACCATGCGCACGGCCGTGACCATGAGCACCCCCGAGAGCGCGGCGAGCGGAATGGTCGCGACGATCGTGCTGGCCAGGTAGACGACGCCGATGAGCACGATCGAGTGGATGATCGCCGCGAGCCGCGACCGCCCCCCGGCCCGCACGTTCACGGCCGTGCGGGCGATGGCGCCCGTGGCTGGCATGCCGCCGAAGAGCCCCGACGCGACCGAGGCGAGACCCTGCCCGACGAGCTCTCGGTCGGGGTCGAGACGACCGGTGTCGGCGAGCGAGGCACCCACACGGGCTGAGAGCAGCGACTCGATGGCGGCGAGCGCCGCGATCGTGGCGGCCGGAATGAGCAGCGCCGCGATGTCGACGCCCGACAGGCTCGGCAGACCGGGCGCGGGCAGCGCCGCGGGGAGGGTTCCGATGGTGTCGACCGGCAGCGCCAGGAGCGTGGAGGCGACGGTGACGACGACGATCGCGATGATCGACCCCGGCACCCACGGTCGCACGAGGGGTGCGACCACCATGATGACGGCGACCACGGCGACGATCGCGAGCGGCACGAGGGCGGCCGCCCAGTCGGTCGCGGCGATGGTCTGCACGGCGGCGACGAGCGAGTTCGCGCTCGGGCCGGCGGGGGCGCCGAGCGCAGCGGGCACCTGTTGCAGGAAGATGATGGCGGCGATGCCGAGGGTGAAGCCCTCGATGACCGGCCAGGGAATCACGGCGACCGCGCGCCCGAGCCGCAGCACCGCGGCGATGAGCACCATGATTCCCGCCATGATCGTGACGAGAGCGACGACCTCGGGGCCCTGCACCGCGACGATGGGGCCGAGCACGACGACCATGGCTCCGGTGGGGCCCGAGACCTGGATGTTCGAGCCGCCGAACACGGCCGCGACGAGCCCGGCGACGATGGCCGTGATGAGCCCCGCCTCGGCCCCCGCGCCGGAGCTCACGCCGAACGCCAGCGCGAGCGGCAACGCGACGATGCCGACGGTCAGCCCGGCGATGAGGTCGCCCCTCCAGGTGCGCCGCACCATGGCGTAGTCGGCGCGCCGTGGAAGCAGGCCGAGCACGTAGTCCCGAGCGGTCATCGTGCCTCCCTCGATCCCCGGCGTGCTCAGCATGCGCCTCGCCAGCGCCGCGGGCAAGGGCAGAAGGTCCTGCAGCGCGCTAGATGTGGATCGCGGGGTCGATGAGGAAGCCGTCGGCGCCCGTCGTGCCCGCGCCGCGATCGAGGGGGCGGGAGGTTGCGGGAATTCCGGTCGCGACCGAGTCGGCCGGAACATCCTTCGTCACGAGCGCCAGCGCACCGATCTGCGAGCGCGCGCCGATGGTGATCGGGCCGAGAATCGTCGCGCCCGCTCCGATCAGCACACCGTCGTGCACGGTCGGGTGCCGCTTGACCTTCTCGAGCGTTCGACCGCCGAGCGTGACGCCGTGGTAGAGCATGACGTCGTCGCCG
>SXMG01000020.1 GCA_005778835.1 Actinomycetota bacterium | reverse complement strand
GGTCACGGGCGACATCACGCAGATCGACCTGCCGGTCGGCGCGAGTGGCCTGCAGCTCGTCACGCGCGTGCTCGATGACATCGACGACATCCACTTCGCTCGGCTCACGAGCGACGACGTCGTGCGCCACAGCCTCGTGGGCCGCATCGTCGACGCCTATACGAAGTACGACGCCGAGAAGCAGGCGGCGCAGTACGCCCGTGAGAACGGGCTGCCGGTGCCCGCACCCGGCGCGAACCGCGAAGAGCGCCGCCGCGGACTGCCGCGCGACCGTGCGAACCGCCGCCCGCGTCCCGGAGCGGGAGGCCGCTGACCATGGCAGTCGAGATCAACAACGAGTCGGGCATCCCGGTCGATGAAGCCAGCCTGCAGCGCCTCGCACTGCACGCCTTCGATCACCTCAACGTGCATCGCGACGCCGAGCTCGCGATCGTGCTGGTCGACGAGGCAGCCATCGAGCAGCTGCACGTGCAATGGATGGACGAGCCGGGCCCGACCGACGTGCTGAGCTTTCCGATGGACGAGCTGCGCCCCGGCAGCGACGACGAGCCCACGCCCCCCGGGCTGCTCGGCGACATCGTGCTGTGCCCGCAAGTGGCCACGGCGCAGGCTGAGACCGCCGGCCACTCGGTGCACGACGAGCTGCTGCTGCTCACGACGCACGGCATTCTTCACCTGCTCGGCTTCGACCACGCCGAGCCCGACGACGAGAAAGAGATGTTCGGCATTCAGCGCGACATTCTCGTGAGCTTCACGCTCGCCGAGCGCCGATCGCGATGACCACCCTCACCCTCGTCTTCTTCGCGGTGGCCCTTCTGCTCGTGGCCTTCGGCGGTCTGCTCGCCGCGATCGATGCGGCCCTCGGCGTCGTCAGCCGTATCGAGCTCGTCGACATCGCGGGCCAGCGCCGCAAGCCAGCACGCCTGCACGCTGTCGCGGCCGATGTCGGCGCACACGTCAATGCGCTCAACTTCTTGCGCATCGTCGCCGAGACCATCGCCGCGGTGCTCGTCACGCTCGCCTTCGCGACGCTGCTCACCGACTGGTGGGCCGTGCTGCTGGTGAGCGCGGGCATCATGATCCTCGTCTCGTTCATCCTCGTCGGGTCGAGCCCGCGCTCGGTCGGACGCGCGAACCCGAGGGCGATGCTCGCCCGCACCGACTGGCTCGTGCGCGGTGTGCGCGTCTCGCTCGGCCCCATCGCCGATCTGCTCGTCGCGCTCGGCAACCGGGTCACCCCGGGCCGGCCGAGCAGTGCGAGCTTCTCGAGCGAAGAGCAGTTGCTGAGCATGGTCGACGAGGCCACCGAGCTCGACGTGCTCGAAGAAGAAGACCGCGAGCTCATCCACTCGATCTTCGAGTTCAACGACACGATCGTGCGCGAGGTCATGGTGCCACGCACCGACATGGTCGTGCTCGAGCGCGACCAGACCGTCACCGAGGCCATGTCGATCTTCTTGGTGCGCGGTCTCTCGCGCGTGCCCGTCATCGGCGAGAGCACCGACGATGTCGTCGGCATCATCTACCTGCGCGACGCTGCGCGCCTCGCCTACGAGAACCCCGAGGCCTGCGCGGTCACTCCGGCCGAGCAGCTCGCGAAGCCCGCGATCTTCCTGCCCGAGTCCAAGAAGGCCGACGACGCGCTGCGGCAGCTGCAGCTCGAGTCGAACCACCTCGCCCTCGTGGTCGACGAGTACGGCGGCATCGCGGGCCTCGTGACGATGGAAGACCTCATCGAGGAGCTCGTCGGTGAGATCGCCGACGAGTACGACCGCGAGTCGGTCGACAGCGAGCAGCTCGACGACAATCTCTTCCGCGTCAGCGCCTTCATGCCCGTCGACGAGCTCGGCGACCTCTTCGGCATCGAGCTCGACGACGACGATGTCGACACAGTCGGGGGTCTTCTCACGAAGCACCTCGGGCGCCTGCCGGTTGCCGGGTCGACGACCGAGATCGACGGCCTCCACCTCACCGCCGAACGCACCGAGGGTCGCCGCAAGCGCGTCACGACCGTGCTCGTCAAGGCCGATCAGGCGCTGCTGGATGCTCGCATCGCGTTCGCCGGCGACCGCGACGAAGACGAATGAGCACCCGTAAGCCGCGCGGCGGCACGCCCGAAGCCGAGCCGACCTTCCGCGCCGGATTCGTCACCTTCGTCGGCCGCCCCAACGTCGGCAAGTCGACCCTCACGAACGCCCTCGTCGGCGAGAAGGTCGCCATCACGAGTTCGAAGCCGCAGACCACGCGTCGTGCGATTCGCGGCATCGTGCACCGGGCATCCGGCCAATTGATCGTCGTCGATACGCCGGGCATGCACCGCCCGCGCACGCTGCTGGGCGAGCGACTCAACGCCGTGGTTCAAGACACCCTCGGCGATGTCGACGTCATCGGCTTCTGCGTGCCCGCCAATGAGCCCATCGGGCCGGGCGACCGGTTCATCAACGAGCAGCTCGACAACTTTCCGCGCACGCGCAAGATCGCGATCGTCACGAAGACCGACGCGGCTGGCTCGACGAAGGTCGCCGAGCAGTTGCTCGCGGTGTCGGAGCTGCGTGAGTGGGATCTCGTGATTCCGCTGTCAGCGGTCACGGGCGAGCAGGTCGACCTCTTGGCCGAGCAGGTCATCGCGCTCATGCCCGAGTCGCCCGCGCTCTACGAGGCCGATGCCGTCACCGACGAGTCAGAGACCGACCGCATCGCCGAGCTCATCCGTGAGGCGGCGCTCGAGGGGGTGAGCGACGAGTTGCCCCACTCGCTCGCCGTCACGATCGACGAGATGGCCGAGCGCGCGCCCGGCGGTGTGCTCGACATCTTCGCCAACGTGTTCGTCGAGCGCGACAGCCAGAAGGGCATCATCATCGGGCACAAGGGCTCGCGCTTGACCGAGGTCGGCACGCGCGCGCGCCTCGAGATCGAGAATCTGCTCGGTCGCCGCGTGTACCTCAAGCTGCACGTCAAGGTCGCGAAAGAGTGGCAGCGCGACCCCAAGCAGCTCGGCAAGCTCGGGTTCTAGGCGGGGTTCTCGGCGCCGTTCAGCGGCGGGGGAGCAGCCCGCGGTCATGGGCGTAGAGCACCACCTGCACGCGGTCGCGCAGGCCGAGCTTGGCGAGAATCTTGCCGACGTGCGACTTCACCGTCGCCTCGGCCACGAACTCGCGCGCGGCGATCTCGGCGTTGCTCAAGCCATCGGCGACGGCCGCGAAGATCTCGCGCTCGCGCTTGCTGAGGTCGGGCAGCGCCGCGTCGCGCGCGGCGGTGAGCTCGGCGGGCGTGCGGGGGTGGCGAGCATCCGTCGCTGGCCCGACGTGCGCGAGCAGGTCGCTGATCGCGCCCGGCGCGACGACCGCGTGCCCGCCGTGCACCGCGCGGATGGCGGCGAGCAGGAATTCGGGCTCGGCGTCTTTCAGCAGAAATCCGCTGGCCCCCGCGCGGATCGCCCGCAGCGCCGCATCGTCGAGGTCGAAGGTCGTGAGCACGATGACGTGCGGCGGGGTGAGCCCTGACTGTTCGGCCGATTGCAGGATGCCCGCAGTGCCCGCGATGCCGTCGGCGCGGGGCATCCGAATGTCCATGAGCACGACGTCCGGCCGCTGCTCGTCGGCGACGACCACGGCCTCCGCACCGTCGCCGGCCTCGCCGACCACTGTCAGATCGGGCTGCGAGTCGATGAGCATACGCACCCCGCGCCGGAACAGCGGCTGGTCGTCGACGAGCAGCACGCGGATCGCGGTCATCGGTCGCTCCAGGGCAGCGCGGCCGGGTCGAGGGGTCGGCGTGGCACCGTGACGAGGGACACGAGCACGACCTCGGGCGGGGGAGCGGCGGGCGTGGTCACGCGCGGGCTCCGACCGGTTGCTCGGGACCGGCGGGCTCTGCGTCGGCCGCATCAGCGGAGGCGGCGGCGGACGTGGCGACCGGCTCATCCGCGCGCACCTCGAGCGGCAGGCGGGCCCGCACCCGGAACACTGCGCCCTCGTGCACGCTCAGCTCGCCACCGGCGAGAGAAGCCCGCTCGCGCATCCCGTCGATGCCGTGCCCGCGCTCCGCGCCCTCGAGCGCATCGCCGCGCGCCGCATTCGTCACGACGAGATCGACGGCCTGCTCGCCCCATTCGAGCTCGACGGTCGCCGCACCGTCGCCGTGCCGCAGCGCGTTCGTGAGTGACTCCTGCACGATGCGGTAGAGCGCGAGCTCGCGCGCCTCGGTCAGCCGCCCGCGGTCGCCGAACTCGCGCAGCTCGAGCGCGAGGCCCGAGTCGCGCATCGCGACCAGCAGCGCGTCGAGGTCGTCGAGGCCCGGCTGCGGGCCGGCCTCCTGCGTGTGCCGCAGCTCGGTGAGCAGCACGCGCACGTCGCCGAGGGCATCCCGAGCGGTCTGCGCGATCGTCTCGAAGGCGTCGGCCGCCGCGGGGGAGTCGCCCGCCGTCGCGTACCGCGCCCCGTCGGCTTGCGCGATCACGACCGTGAGCGAGTGGGCGACGATGTCGTGCACGTCGCGCGCGACCCGCGTGCGCTCGGCCTCGAGGTCGGCGCGCGTCAGGGCGGCGTCGCGTTGCGTGCTGACCGTTGCGACGGTCGCGCTCAGCTGGCGCCGGTTCCGGATGCTGCGCACGAGTTCGCCGAGCACCCACGGCAGCAGCGGCAGGACCGTCCACACGAGCAGCCCGAGCCCGTGCCGGAGGACATAACCGAGATCCACACCGTAGTAGGTGCCCGCTGTAGCCACGTTGCTCACCAGCACGGTGGCGGCGGCGAAGAGCGACAGGGTGAGAGAGGTCCAGCGAACCGGGGGTGTTCCGTACGCGGATGCACCGAAAATCACGATCGCGGCTGCCAAGAAAGCGAATCCGTTGTCCGGATAACCGCCGATGAGGAAGCTGGCGACCGTCGCGAGTCCACCTGCGATCATGCAGCCGAGAGCGAGCGAAGGTCGAACGCGGTGCAGCGCCACACCGAGACCGAGGACGATCGCAATGCCGCCGTTGATGACTCCTTGCGCGAAGCCGCCCCACCACTGCTGGTTGAGCAGCACGGCGAGGGCAAGCCACGCGCCGAGCGCGATCTCGAGCGGGAAGGCGAAGCGCGCACGGCGCTCGGGGGTGAACCAGGCAATCACTGAATCGAACATGTCCGCCACGGTACGGGCCGCGCGGCCCGCCGGGGCGAGAAACGCGCGCCACTCACTCCAGCGGATGAGCCTTTTCATCCGAAAGGCTGAGGGATCAGCATCCCGAACCGCATTCGGCACCGTCCGGGGCGCGGGTGTACCCTGAAACGGTGTTCGGCCAGCTCCTTCTTCGCTGCCGCGACGAGGCTTAGCAGTACAGCCTCCCTCGTCGCGGAGTTCGTCGTCGGCTGACAACCACACCACGACCACAGCAGGAGCACACCATGCAGAACCGTCAGCAGGCATCGGCCATGCCGATCCACAAGTATCAGCCGTACCACGAGCAGTTCTCCGTCGAGCTGCCCGACCGCACCTGGCCCACGAAGCGCATCACGCAGGCGCCGCGCTGGTGCGCCGTCGACTTGCGCGATGGCAACCAGGCTCTCATCGACCCGATGAGCCCCGAGCGCAAGCGCATCATGTTCGATCTGCTCGTGAAGATGGGCTTCAAGGAGATCGAGGTCGGGTTCCCGTCGGCGAGCCAGACCGACTTCGATTTCGTGCGCTCGCTCATCGAGCAGGACCTGATTCCCGATGACGTGAAAGGGGGGATGTCCATGCCTTCGGCTTTCACGTGCCCGGCACGCTTTCGGGAACCGGCTGCGTCGACTTCGGCGATCTTCGATTGCAGAAATCCTCGATACGCCTCGCGGGAAATCGGCATGGTGATGGTCTCGTCAAAGTGAGAGGAGAG
>SXMG01000019.1 GCA_005778835.1 Actinomycetota bacterium | reverse complement strand
CTTGCCCGACGACTCGGGGTCGTAGATCTCGATGATGCGGCCGCGCGGCAGCCCGCCGATGCCGAGGGCGACGTCGAGAGCGATCGAGCCGGTGGGGATCACCGCCACGGGAGCCCGCTCGTCAGAGCCGAGGCGCATGACGCTGCCCTTGCCGAACTGACGGTCGATCTGGGCGAGTGCCGTCTCGAGGGCTTTCTCGCGGTCTGCTGCTGAAGGCATTGCGGTCTCCGTTTCATCTCGTGCGCGGTGTGCCTGTCTGCTGTCGCTCCTCGTCCGGCCGATGGAGCAGGGCCGGACGGTTCACGACAAGGCGTGACGGCGTTCGCCGACGAGACCGACGGTACGCGCCTGGCCCGACATTCTCGGGTTCGGCGCGCAGCACGTGCAGTGACTCGTGTTCGAGTGCCGCTGGGGAGGAGTCTACGTGAGAAGCGAACACATGTTCGAAAAAGTCACCTCGCGGCGTGTCGCGAGGTGCAGAGCGCGCAGCTAGTCGCGCTTCGGCTCCGGGCGGCCTGCGCCGTACCAGCGCTCGCGCGGAACATCCATCGCGGCGCACAGCGCCAGCCAGACCTCGCGAGGCGCGAGACCGGCCGCCAGCGCCTCGTCAGCCGTGCGCTCACCGAGCGCCGAGATCACGAGGTCGCGCACGAGGCTGCGGCCGTAGGCGTCGCCGAACTCGTCGACGATCGCGCGCGCGAACTCGCTGCGAGTCAGAGTGGCAACCGTTCGTCGAGTGCGGCTCAGCGCATCGCGAGGTCGGCGTCGAACTCGGCCACGAGCTCGTCGGGCAGCGTGTCGGGAACCGTGCTGAGGCCCTCGATGACGGCCAGGCGGTCGCCCACTTCGCGCATGATGACCGAGATAGGGGTATCGAGCGCGTCAGCGACCGACGCGAGAATCTCGCTCGAGGCCTCTTTCTGGCCGCGCTCCACCTCACTCAGATAGCCGAGCGCCACACTGGCACGGCTCGCCACCTGTCGCAGCGTACGGCCCTTCTGCAGGCGCACGTCGCGGAGGACCTCACCGATTTCTTGTCGAACCAGAACCATGGGGACCCCCTTTCACTGAACTCGCGTTCGTCGCCGCACCGGGAGCGAAACACTACCCGATGCTGATGTCTTCACTGTAATCGCCGGCACCTGTGGAACGGTTGTCAGCTTGCTGTCTGTAACACGACTGTCACCCACGGCATTCCCCAGAATCGACGACGGATTCTGTCAGTTCTTCGGAGCGGAGCGGGCCAGTCGATCGGTCACGAGCTCGAGCGCGGCATCCACCGCCTGGGCACGGATCTCGGCGCGATCGCCCGCGAGCCGCAGCTCGCGCACCTCTGCACCCGCGGCATCCGCCACGGCCACGAAGACCAGGCCCACCGGCGACTCGCCCTGCGGGTCGGGCCCGGCGACACCGGTCGTCGCCACGCCGATATCGGCGGGATGCCCACTCACGGCCGTGATGCCCCGCACCCCCTCGGCCATGAGCGCTGCGACCTCGGCGTGCACGGGCCCGTGCTGGGCGAGCAGCTCGGCCGGCACCCCGAGCAGGCTGCTCTTCAGGGCGGTGTCGTAGGCGACGACGGCGCCCCGCAGCACGATCGAGGCTCCCGGAACGCTCACGAGTTCGGCCGCGACGGCACCCCCGGTGAGCGACTCGGCGACCGCGAGCGTGAGACCGGCCCTGGTCAGGTCGGCGATGAGCGCCTCGGCCGGGGTCACGCCTTCTGAGCCCGGTTCAGCCGCCACGCCTGCACGAGGTAGTCGATGCCCGTGACGACCGTGAGCACGACGGCAGCCGACATGAGCACAGTGTTGACGATGTGCACCCACTCTCCGAACCACTGCCAGAACGGCACGAGCGCGAACGAGATGGCGACCGCCTGCACGACGGTCTTGAGCTTGCCGCCGCGCGACGCCGGCACGACGCGGTCGCGCAGCACCATGAAGCGGTAGAGCGTGATGCCCCACTCGCGCACGAGAATCACGATGACGACCCACCACGGCAGCTCGGCGAGCACCGCGAGCATGACGAGCGCGGCGCCCGTGAGCAGCTTGTCGGCGATGGGGTCGAGCAGAATGCCGAGGTCGGTCACGAGGTTGCGACGTCGGGCGAGCATGCCGTCGACGCCGTCGGTCGCGATCGCCACGATGAACAGCGCGGCGGCCGCGATGCGCAGGGGGCCGTCGGCGCCGCCGTCGAGCACGAGCAGCACGACGAAGAGGGGTGCGAGCAGAATGCGCACGACCGTGATGATGTTCGCCAGGTTGCCGCTGCTCGCCGGAGTCTCACCCGCCCGCACGATTCGACCGCGCATCGAGTACGACCGATCGTTGCTCTCAGCCACTGAACTCTCCGGCTCATCGGCGGCTCTGCCCTGGTGGAGCATCAGTCGCGGTCGGTCAGCTTCCAGGCGTCTTCATCCGAGCCGCCGTCGACCTCAGGATACCCCTCTGTCATGCGCTGCACGGGGTCGGACGAGGCGGCTGACGACGGCGGAGCATCCTCGCCCCGCAGCCGCGCGAGCACGTCGGCGAGCTGGTCGGGGCTCACGAGCACGTCGCGCGCTTTCGAGCCCTCGGAGGGGCCGACGATCTCGCGCGATTCGAGCAGATCCATGAGGCGTCCGGCTTTGGCGAAGCCCACGGGCAGCTTGCGCTGCAGCATCGACGTCGAGCCGAACTGGGTGCTGATGACGAGCTCGGCGGCCGCGAGCAGCACCTCGAGGTCATCCCCGATGTCGGCGTCGATCTCGCGCTTCGTCGTCTCGGCGGCGACGTCGTCGCGGTACTCGGGCTGCGCCTGCTTCTTGACGTGGTCGACGACGGCCGCGATCTCGGCCTCGGTGACCCAGGCGCCCTGCACGCGGATCGCCTTCGAGGCTCCCATCGGCAGGAAGAGCGCGTCGCCCTGCCCGATGAGCTTGTCGGCGCCGGGCTGGTCGAGAATGACCCGGCTGTCGGTCATGCTCGAGACCGCGAACGCCAGTCGGCTGGGCACGTTGGCCTTGATGAGGCCCGTCACGACGTCGACGCTCGGGCGCTGCGTGGCGAGAACCAAGTGGATGCCCGAGGCGCGAGCCAGCTGCGTGATGCGCACGATCGAGTCTTCGACATCGCGCGGGGCGACCAT
>SXMG01000018.1 GCA_005778835.1 Actinomycetota bacterium | reverse complement strand
GAACGTGCTGTTCATCGTCGCGGGGGCCTTCGCGGGCCTCGAAGACATCATCAGCCAGCGGGCGGGCAAGCGCGGCATCGGCTTCGGCGCCCCGCTGCACGACAAGTCGCTCGAGAAGAACCTCTTCAGCGAGGTGCTGCCCGAAGACCTGCACAAGTTCGGGCTGATTCCCGAGTTCATCGGGCGCCTGCCGGTCGTCACCACGGTCACTCCGCTCGACCGCACCGCGCTCATCGAGATTCTCACGACGCCGCGCAACGCCCTCGTGCGGCAGTACCAGCGCATGTTCGAGATCGACGGCGTCGAGCTCGAGTTCGAGCAGGACGCCCTCGACGCGATCGCCGACCTGGCCGTGCTGCGGCAGACGGGCGCCCGAGGCCTCCGGGCGATTCTCGAAGAGGTGCTCGGGCCGATCATGTTCGAGGTGCCCTCGCACGATGACGTCGAGCGCATCGTCGTCACGAAAGATGCGGTCATGGAGAACGCGGCACCGACGATCGTGCCGCGTCGCGTCGTCACCCGGCGCGAGAAGTCAGCCTGAGCCGATCCGGGGGCGTGATGTCGTGAGCGAGTCGCTGCTCGACGTCGGAGTCATCGACGGCACTGCATCACCGGCTGGGCTTCGGCCCGAGAAGTTCAACCGGCACACGTTCTGGTGCGGGCAGAGCGGTTCAGGCAAGACCTACGCGCTCGGCGTCGTGCTCGAAGAGCTGCTGCTGTCGACGGCGCTGCCGCTCGTCATCATCGACCCGAACGCCGACTTCGTGCGACTGGGGGAGGTGCGCGACGGGGTCGATGCCGCTACGGCGGAGGCGCTGACGTCGCGCGACGTTCGCGTGCTGCGACCGGCGAGCCACGGGGGCGACGCGTTGCGTGCGAGGTTCTCGACGATGCTGCCGCAGTCGAAAGCGGCGATCATGCGCCTCGACCCCATCGTCGACCGCCTCGAGTACAACGCATTTCTGCACCTCTCCGACTCGGCAGAGACCCTCGATGCCTCGACCCTGATCGGCAGTCTGCGGTCGTCTGACGACCCGGGCCAGCTCGCGATCGCACAACGGATCGAGAATCTCGGGCTGCTCGGCTGGCAGATCTGGGCCGGAGAGCATCCGTCAGCGAGCGAGATCATCGCCGAGCGCCCCGATGCGACCGTGCTCGACATCGGCGGTTTCGCCCACCCCGACGAGTCTCTCTCTGTCGTGCTCGCCGTGCTCGACGACCTGTGGCTGCGGCGCGAAGAACGCCGACCGGTGTTGCTCGTCATCGACGAGGCGCACAATGTCTGCTCGCCCGAGCTCAGCGGAACTCTCGGTGTCGCAGTGCGCGAGCGCATCATCCAGATTGCCGCGGAAGGGCGCAAATACGGCATCTGGATGCTCCTCTCGACCCAGCGGCCCTCGAAGGTGCACCCCGGGGTGATCTCGCAGTGCGACAACCTCGGTTTGATGAAGATGAGCTCACCGGCTGATCTCGCCGAGCTCGGCGGTGTATTCGGGTTCGTGCCCACGGAGCTCTTCGCTCGGGCGGCGACGTTCGAGCAGGGGCAGGCTCTGCTCGCCGGTGGGTTCGCTCCAGCCGACGGCGTCGTGCGCATGCGGGCGCGCTACACGCACGAAGGCGGTGCCGACGTTCGGGTGCCTCTTCGCGGCAGAGCGGGCTAGCCTGACGACATGAGCACCTCACTGCGCGACCGGCTGCGGTCGCTACCGGCGTTTCCGGCCACGCTGCCGACGTTCGACCCCTCGACTGCGCCCGATCGGGCCGACGACCTGTTTCTGCAGTGGTTCGACGATGCTCTCGAGCGCGGCGTCGCGCAACCCCACGTATTCACGCTCTCGACGGCCGGGCCGACGGGCCACGTCACCGCCCGCACACTCATTCTGAAAGATCTCGTCGACGGGCAGTGGGTGTTCGCCGGCGCGCGCTCGACGCGCAAGGGCATCGACCTCGCGGCGAACCCGAGTGCGGCCATGACCTTCTACTGGCCCGAGCTCGGGCGGCAGGTTCGCCTCACGGGAGAGGTCGAAGAACTGCCGAGCACCGTCGCGGCGGCCGACTGGGCCGCTCGACCCGCTGTGACCGACTCGCACAACCCCGACTGGGCGGCGTGGGCGCTCACGCCCACCGAGGTCGAGTTCTGGCAGGCGAGCCACGACCGCCAGCACGTGCGCCACTGGTACCGCGCAACGCCCTGACCTCAGCCGGTCGGCCAGCCGTGCCGCCGCCGTACGGCGTCGACCGCGGCGCGCGGGAACTCCGCGCGGTCGCCGACGAGCTGCTCGGCAATCTCGAGCAGCCGACGCGCGAGAGCCGGCTCATCGAGTCGCATCGCCTCGACGAGAGATCGAGCGACCTCGGGGTGAGTCTGCTCGAGGCGGCGTCGGGGGTCGAGGTAGTCGGCGCGAGCATCCGCGTCGGAGATGATCGCGACCGCCGTCGCGAGCGCGGTGACGGCATCGCCCCTCAGGGCTGAACTCGCCGCGAGCAGTTCGCCGCGGGCCGCCTTGCCGGCGCCGATGTGGGTGTGAGCGACGACGATCGCGAGCGTTTCGCGGAGGTCGGCGTCGGCGTTGCGCGGCGAGCGGGCGACGGCGCGGGCGACAGCCTCGGCGACACCCCCGCGGTCGAGCAGCACGTCGTGGTGGTGCACGCTCCAGGCCGAGAGCTCGTCGGGCGTCGCGACGCCGAACTCGACCACGCGACCGTCGTCGAAGACCAGCTTGCCGCCGCCGTGCCACTCGATGACGTCGAGCACGATCCGGTCGGCGTCGGGCAGCCACCCGCGTTCGTGCCGCAGCTCCTCCTGGTGCCCGGGCAGGGTGATGATCGCGAGGTCGTGGTCGCTCCACTCGTCGACCCGGTGACGCTCGGCCGTCGAGCCCATAGCGACGAGTCCGACGACCCGGGGGTCATCGCGCAGCTGGTCGGTGACGGCGGCAAGGTACTGCTCGAACCGGGGGCGAACATCGTCGTTCATCTCGTGACCTTTCGCGGGCGGGTGCTTGACATGCTTCCGAACTTCATTCTATGGTTTCTTTACTACTGAAGTAAGGGACACCAATGGCGCTTCGTCCGATGGCACGCACCGACGTGAACAGGTCTGCGATTCTCGCGCACCTGGGCGCGCACGGGCCCGCCTCGCGCGCCGATCTCGCCCGGTCGCTCTCGCTCTCGCCGGCCCTCATGACGCAGCTGTCGAAAGACCTCATCGCCGACGGCCTCATCCGCGAGCTCGCCCATCAGGCGAGCCAGGGCGGTCGCCCCGCCCGCATGCTCGGGCTCGTCGCGAGCGCCGGTCGCGCGGTCGGCGTGAAGGTTGCCGCCGACCACCTCGCCTTCGTCGAAGTGGGCATCGACGGCACGGTCGGGCGCACCGCGAGCGAGCCCTTCGACGCTGCCGCGAATACGATGCTCGCGGTGCTCGCCGACCGGCTGCGCCGCTTCATCGCCGGGGGCGCCGACACTCCGCTGCTGGGCATCGGCGTCGGGGTTCCGGGCGATGTGGATGCTCAAGGCACGGGCATCGTCAACTCCACCCAGCTCGGCTGGACCAATGTGCCCATCGGCTCGACCTTGCGCCGCGAGCTGGGCCTGCCCGTGCTCGTCGAGAACAACGTCAACGCCGTGGCCATGGCCGAACGGCTCTACGGCCTGGGTCGCCGGCACCGGAACTTCCTCGTCGTCACGATCGGCACCGGCGTCGGTGCCGCGATCGTCATCGACGGCGTCATCGTGCGCGGCACCGGCGGCGGCGCGGGTGAGATCGGGCACATTCCCGTGCGCGACGAGGGCCCGCTGTGCAGCTGCGGCAACCGCGGCTGCCTCGAGACCTTCATCAGCGAAGACGCCCTCGTGCGCATCGCCCGCGAGCGGGGTGTCATCACGGTGGATGCCCCTCTCGCGGCGCTGCGCGATGCCGCCGCAGGGGGAGACCCGGCGGCCGCCGCCATCTTCAGCGAGGCCGGTCACCTGCTCGGCCGCACGCTCGCCGGGCTCGTGCACGCGCTCGACCCTGAGATCATCATCGTGCTCGGCGAGGGCACGACCGACTGGGCGCACTGGTCGTTCGGCTTCGAGCCCGCCTTTCGCGCGGCCCTCATGCCGTCGCGACGCGGAGTCGCCGTCGCGGTCGAGAGCTGGCAGGACGACAGCTGGGCCCAGGGCGCTGCGACTCTCGTGCTCGCCACACCCTTCGACGCCGACGGCGTCGCGGGCGAGCAGGGCGACCTCGTGCGCCAGCGGCTCGTCGAGCAGGCCTCGCCGACGGGAGAGCCGTCGTGAGCGTCTCGACTCTGCAGACGAGTCTCGTCGACCGCGCGCCGGTCACGCGCCTCACGGCGCCCGTGCGCCCAGCGGCGAAGCGCGGCTGGCGCTACGGCCTCACCGTCGCGGCGTTCCTGCTGCCGAGCGCCGTGCCGCTCGCGCTGTTCGTGCTCGTGCCGATGGTGTCGGCGGCGTGGATCAGCCTCAATGACTGGAACCTCATCACGGCGATGCAGTTCGTCGGCCTCGACAACTTCGTCGAGCTGCTCGCCGACCCCCGCACGGCCGCGGTCTTCGGCAACACTCTCTACTACATCGTCGGCTACCTGCCGCTCGTCTACGTCGGCGGACTCATTCTCGCTCTCGCCCTGAACCGTGCGCTCAGAGGCCGATCGTTCTGGCGCGGCATCTACTTCTTGCCGGTCGTCACGAGCTGGATCGCCGTCGCGATCGTCTGGCGCTGGCTGCTCAACCCCAACAACGGCGTCGTGAACACCGTGCTCGGCTGGGTCGGCATCGACGGTCCGGGCTGGTGGACCGAGCCCGCCTGGTCGATGCCGTCGATCATTCTCGCCAGCGCGTGGAAAGACCTGGGCTTCGTCATGGTGATCCTGCTTGCAGGCCTGCAGGCGATCAACCCGGATCTCTACGACGCGGCCAAGGTCGACGGCGCGGGTGCCTGGACTCGATTCCGCCACGTCACGCTGCCGATGCTGAGCCCGAGCACCTTCTTCGTCGTCGTGATCTCGCTCATCAACGGCTTCCAGGTGTTCGACCAGGTCTATGCGATGACCGGGGGCGGCCCCGCGGGTTCGAGCCAGGTTGTCGTGCAGCAGATCTACGACCTGACGTTCCGGTACGGCGCGGCCGGCGAGGCCTCGGCGCTGTCGTGGATGCTCTTCGCCGTGATCCTCGCCGTCACAGTCGTGCAGATCATCGGTCAGAAGAGGTGGGTGCACTATGCGTGAGCGCACCACGAGCCGCACGGGCTGGGTCGTGCTGCACATCGCCGTCATCCTCGGCGCGCTGGCGATGTTCTTCCCCTTCTTGTGGACGTTCATCACCTCGATCACGCCGGGAGCCGGCTTCTCGATCACGCCGCGGCTGTGGCCCGAGAACCCGTCGTTCGCGGCCTACGAGACCCTCTTCACCGAGCGGCCCTTCGCACGGGTCGTGACGAACAGCCTCATGCTCGCGCTCATCACCACGATCGTGCAGCTCTTCACGAGCGCGACCGCCGCCTACGCCTTCAGCCGACTGCCGTTCCGCGGGCGCGGCGTCGTCTTCGCGGTCTATCTCGCCACGATGATGATCCCGCTGCAGGTGCTCGTCGTTCCGCTCTTCGCGCAGCTGAAGACCTTCGGCCTGCTCAACACCTATCTCGGCGCGCTGCTGCCGACCTTCGCGAGCGCCTTCGGCATCTTCCTGCTGCGGCAGGCCGTCAACCAGGTGCCGCGCGAGCTCGATGAGGCGGCGACGCTCGACGGCGCCGGACACTTCCGCATCTTCTTCTCGATCATCCTGCCGAACATCAAGCCTGCGCTCGCGACCCTGACGATCTTCGCCTTCATGGGCAGCTGGAACAGCTTCTTGTGGCCGTTGATCGTGCTGCGATCGCCCGAGCTGCAGACGCTTCCGATCGCCCTCGCCGGTCTGCAGGGCCAGTACACGACGGCATGGGACGTCGTGATGGCGGGCTCGGTCATCAGCGTGCTGCCCATGCTCGCGCTCTACATCTTCGCCCAGAAGTACATCATCCAGGGCGTCGCCAGCTCGGGGATCAAGTAGTCCTCGGGAACCCACCCATCCGAAGATCCGCACCACCGGTACCGAATATCAAAGGAGATAGCACTCACATGAAGCGTTCACTCATCGCGGCCGTCGGTCTCGCCGGCGTCACCGCTCTCGTGCTCGGCGGCTGCGCCACCGAGCCGGCCGAGCCCGAAGGCCCGGTCACCATCACCTACGGCAACTTCATCTCGGCGGGAGGCAACGAAGACAACCTCACCGCCATCGTCGACGCGTTCGAGGCTGAGAACCCGAACATCACTGTCGAGGTGACGACGCTGCCCTATGGCGACTACTTCACGGCGCTGCAGACCGACCTCGCGGCCGGCTCGATCGCCGACGTCGTCGACACCGACTTCGGGTTCTTCCAGACGCTCGCCGATTCGGGTGCCCTGGCGCCCCTCGAGGTGGCGAACCCCGAGTCGTACCGCGAGTCGCTCATCGAGGCGTACTCGCGTGACGGCGTGAGCTACGGTCTGCCGAGCTCGTTCTCGGCCGTCGTGCTCTACTACAACGCCGATCTGTTCGACCAGGCGGGTCTCGACTACCCGACGAGCGACTGGACCTGGGCCGACGAGCAGGCCGCCGCTGAGGCGATCACCGCGCTCGGCGACGACATCTGGGGCAGCCACCAGCCGGTGTCGTTCTTCGAGTACTACAAGGTGCTCGCGCAGAACGGCGAGTCGTTCCTGAACGACGACCGCACCGCTGTGGCGTTCAACACTCCGGGCGGTATCGAGGCCGCTGAGTGGCTCGTGAACAAGAGCGGCACGGTCATGCCGACCATCGAGCAGGGCCAGGGCACGCCCGACTTCGACACGAACCTGTTCGTCGAAGGCAAGCTCGGCATGCTGCACACCGGCATCTGGGTGTTCGGCGCCGTCGCTGACGTGCCGTTCAGCTGGGACATCGCGGTCGAGCCGGGCAACACCCAGCAGGCCAGCGGCGTCTTCTCGAACGCTGTGGGCGTCTCGGCGACCTCCGAGAACATCGAGGCCGCCACGCTGTTCGCCGAGTACCTGACCTCGTCGCAGACCATGGTCGACGTGCGCCTCGACACGGGCTGGGAGCTTCCGCCCATCAGCGACGAGTCGCAGCTCGGGGTCTACCTCACGAAAGACAACCCGGCCAACCGCCAGGCGGTCTTCGACTCGCTCGACGGCATCGCGATCCAGCCGATCGTGGCGACCGGGCAGCAGGAGATGCAAGACATCATGAACGAGGAGCTCATCGAGGCGCAGGCCGGTCGCAAGACCGTGGCCGAGGCGCTCGCGAGCGCTGAGGAGCGCATCAACGCCGTTATCGGCGGCTGATCCGTACACTCGACCTCTCGGCGGGGTTCCGGCGGCGCGAGTCGCCGGAACCCCTCCCCGGCCACGCCCTGGAGGGCCCACGCTCATGACCATCACCACCTCGAGCGATCTCGATCAGCTCGCCGACCTCGCCGCGCGCAGCGTGGCCCTCATCGAGAGCCTGCAGCACGCGGGCGGCGCCTACCCCGCGAGCCCCACCTTCTCGGCCTACCAGGGCTACAGCTGGTTCCGCGATGGCGCCTTCATCGCCGACGGCATGTCGGCGGCGGGCGCCGTCGAGTCTGCCTCGCGCTTCTTCGACTGGTGCAGCCGGATGCTCGACCAGCGTCGCGACCGTATCGCCGAGATCGTCGCGGCCGAAGCCGCCGGCACCCCGTTGCCCGATGACCGCATGCTCGCCACGCGCTTCACCTTCGACGGAGACGAGGGTGACGACGACTGGTGGGACTTCCAGACCGACGGCTACGGAACGTGGGTGTGGGCATGCATCGCCCACGCCGAACGCCACGGCCTCGGCCTCGACCGCTGGGCCGACGGCATCCGACTCAGCGTCGACTACCTGCTCGCCACCTGGTCGCGCCCCTGCTACGACTGGTGGGAGGAGCACGCCGCCGAGACCCACGTGTCGACGCTCGGCTGCGTCATCGCCGGGCTCGAGGCCGCGGCGCGCTCTGGCCTGCTGACCGCCGACAGTGCGGCGGCCGCGAGCTCGGCAGCAGCATCCGCCCGCGGCCTCATCGCCGATCGCGGTACGCACGACGGCCACGTCAGCAAATGGCTCGGCTCGACCGCGGTCGACGGCTCTCTCGCAGCGGTCATCGCGCCGCTCGGCGTCGTCGAGGCGACGAGCCCGCTCGGCCTCGCGAGCATCCGCGCGATCGAGACGCAGCTGAGCGTCAACGGTGGCGTGCACCGCTACCTGCTCGACACCTTCTACGGCGGCGGGCAGTGGCCCCTGCTGAGCTGCTTTCTCGGCCTTGCTCACGCCCGCGCGGGCGACCGCGACGCGGCGCTGCACCTGTTGACGTGGGCATCGCGCACCGAGACCGACGAAGGCTTTCTGCCCGAGCAGGTGCCCGATCACCTGCTGGCGCCAGAGCGGCGCGACGAGTGGCTCGAGCGCTGGGGCCCCGTCGCCACACCCCTGCTGTGGAGCCACGCGATGTTCGTGCGGCTCGCCGTCGAGCTCGACGTGCTGCAGCCGATGACGCACTCCGCCGAGGTGAGCGCATGATCCGGCACGCCCCGTTCGGCTCGGGCCACCCCTACTCGGTCGACACCGAGCAGCGCGACCCCGCCGACCCCCTCGCGGGCCAGCCTCTGACCCTGGGCGTGCGCGTGTCGGCGGAGGTCGACGTCGTGACGCTGCAGTGGCAAGACGGCGCGACGGTGAGCGAGCACTCCCTCGATCGTGCCGTGCGCCGCTCCCGCGGGCAGACCGTCGACGGTGGTCACCTCGCGAGCGCGCAGGCCCGCCTCGCCCGCGCCGCGGGCGGTTTCTCGGTCACGCTGCGCGATCTCGCGCCGCACGGCGCCTATCGCTACCGGTTCGTCGGCGGCCCGGCGGGCGCGCCCGCGTCGCAGCGGACGCGCTGGTTCGACGTGCGGGTTGCCGCCTGGCGATCGGCCCCCGACGAGACGGTGGCGGTGGATGCCGCTGCCGGTCTGGTGCCGGGCAGCGTCGAGGTGCTCGACGACGGCGAGAGGCTGCTGCGGGCACGCTTCGCGCTCGCGTTGAGCGACGGCGAGCGCGTGAGCGGATTCGGCGAGCGCTTCGACGCCCTCGACCACCGCGGCCAGTCGCTCGACTCGGTGGTCTTCGAGCAATACAAGTCGCAGGGCGCCGAGCGCAAGACCTACCTGCCCATGCCCTTCGCGCACGTCGTGGGCGGGCGCGGCTGGGGCTTCCACGTGCGCACCTCGCGCCGCGTGTGGTTCGACGTCGGGGCGTCGGCACACGACCGCCTCGTGATCGAGGCCGAGGTCGACGCGCCGAGCGCGGCGCAGGTCAGCCCAGACGCGCCGAGCGGCGACAACGCGCAGCTTGAGGTGGCCGCCTACGAGGGCACCCCGCACGACGTTCTCGACGCCTTCCTCGCCGAGGTCGGTCGCCCCGAGCAGCTGCCCGACTGGGTGCTGCGGCTCTGGGCGAGCGGCAACGAGTGGAACACGCAGGCCGAGGTCATGCGGCAGGCCGACCTGCATCGCGAGCACGGCATCCCGGTCGGCAGCATCGTCATCGAGGCGTGGAGCGACGAAAGCACGTTCCACATCTGGCGCGACGCACAGTTCACGCCGCGAGCCGACGGCGGGCCGATGCGCCTGGCCGACTTCACCTTCCCGGCGGAGGGCGCCTGGCCCGACCCGAAGGGAATGGTCGACGAGCTGCACGCGCGCGACATTGCCCTGCTGCTCTGGCAGATCCCCCTCATCAAGATGCGCCCGCACCCCCGCGGGCAGACGCGGCACGATGCCGACGCGGCCGTGCGTGAGGGCGTGCTCATCCGCGAGCCCGGCCCCGACGGCCGGCTGCGGCCGTACCGCAACCGCGGCTGGTGGTTCCCGCTCGGGCTCATGCCCGACCTCACCGACGAGCGGGCCGCGCAGTGGTGGACCGAGAAACGGCGCTACCTGGTCGATGAGCTCGGCATCGACGGCTTCAAGACCGATGGCGGCGAGCATGCCTGGGGCCGCGAGCTGCGGTATCTCGACGGTCGCCGGGGTGACGAGGCGAACAACACCTTCCCTGTGGCGTATGCGAAGGCCTACGGCGATCTGTTGCGACGGGCCGGCAAGGCCCCCGTGACGTTCTCGCGCGCGGGCTTCACCGGTTCGCAAGCGCACGGCGCGTTCTGGGCGGGCGACGAGAACTCCACGTGGGAGGCCTTCCGCTGGTCGCTCTTCGCCGGGCTCAACGCCACGGCGAGCGGGGTGCTCTACTGGGGGTGGGATATCGCGGGCTTCAGCGGCGAGATCCCCACTGCCGAGCTCTACCTCCGATCGATGGCCGCGGCGGCGTTCGTGCCGATCATGCAGTACCACTCCGAGTTCAACCACCACCGCACGCCCAGCCGCGACCGCACGCCGTGGAACATCGCCGACCGCACGGGCGACGGCCGCGTGCTGCCGGGCGTGCAGCGCATCGTGCAGCTGCGCGAACGGCTCGTGCCCTACCTGTCGGCCGAGAGCGCGTGGGCGATCGAGCGGGGCATATCCCTCATGCGACCGCTGTTCTTCGACTGGCCCGACGACGAACGGCTGTGGAACGAGCCGCTGCAGTGGATGCTCGGCAGGAGCATCCTCGTCTCGCCGGTCACGACTGAGGGGGCGGCCTCGCACACCGCGACGTTGCCCGCGGGGGAGTGGGTGCACGCGTTCAGCGGCGAGCACGTCGCGGGCGGCTCGACCCACACGACCGAGGTGCCGCTTGACGAAGCCCCGGTCTACGTGCGCGCCGAGGCGTGGCCGAGCCTGCAGGGGGTCTTCCAGCCGTAGGCTGAGCGCGTGCTGCAGCCGATCATCGCCGGGGTCATCGGCGCGCTCACGGGCTTCGCGAGCTCGTTCGCCCTCGTCATCGCCGGGCTGCTCGCCGTCGGGGCGAGCCCCGAGGAGGCCGCCAGCGGACTGCTCGTGCTGTGCATCGGGCAGGCGCTGCTCGCCGGGCTGCTGTCGTGGCGGTTCCGCCTGCCGCTGAGCTTCGCCTGGTCGACGCCGGGCGCTGCGCTGCTCGTCGCCGCCGAGGGCACGACCGGCTCGTACGGCGCGGCCATCGGGGCCTTCATCGTGTGCGGCGTGCTCATTCTCGTGAGCGGGCTCTGGGCACCGCTCGGCCGCGCGATGACGCGCATCCCCATGCCGCTCGCGGGGGCGATGCTCGCCGGCATCCTGTTCCCGATCTGCATCGCACCCGTCACCGCCGTTCTGCAAGAGCCCTTGCTTGCCGCACCGGTCGTCATTGTCTGGCTCCTGCTCATCAGGTGGCTGCCGCGCTGGGCGGTGCCCGCCGCGATGCTCGTCGCGATCGTCGGCGTCGTCATCAGCGCCGGCAGCGAGTGGATGACCGGCGCAACGCTCGCGCCCGGCTTCACCCTCACCGTGCCGACCGTCGACCCGCTCGTCATCGTGTCGCTGGGCGTTCCGCTCTACATCGTCACGATGGCGGGGCAGAACGTGCCCGGCTTCGCGGTGCTGACGACGCTCGGCTACCGCGACGTGCCCGCGCGCACGGTGCTCGCCGCGAGCGGCGCGGCCACGATGCTCACGGCACCGTTCGGCGGCTACGCGCTCAACCTCGCCGCGATCACCGCCGCGCTCATGGCGGGCCCCGACTCGCACCCCGACCCGGCGCGACGCTGGGTCGCCCCCGTCGCGGGCGGCGTCACCTACGTGCTGCTCGGGCTCGGCGCCGGTGTCGCGACGGCCCTTGTCGCCGCAGCCCCGCCCATCCTCATCATCGCCGTCGCCGGGCTCGCGCTGTTCGGCGCATTCGCGACGGGGCTCGTGAGCGCGTTCGAGGCACCCGAGACCCGCCTCACTGCCGCGGTGACGCTCATCGTGGTGGCCTCGGGCGTCGTCGTGCTCGGCATCGGCAGCGCCTTCTGGGGGCTGCTCGTCGGTGCGCTCGTGATGCTCGTGACCCGCAGGCGCGACACCCCTGCGAGCCCCGTTCCCGCGCCGACCGTCGAGGAGTAGGGTCAGGGGCGCCCCAGCAAAGGAGCCGGAATGACCACCACCCCTTCCACCCGCACTGCCGCCGCCGACCACCGTCGCGATGCCGCTATCGGAGCGGCCCGCAAGGGCGCCATCTACGGCATCATCGTGTCGTTCTCCCTCGCGGCCGTGGTGGGCATCATCGCGCTGCTCAGCGGCGACTTCGGTGAGACGCAGGGCCGCATCGTGCTCACGACCCTGCTGCTCGGCGCGACGAGCATCACGGCCCTGTGCCACCTCGCGATCGCCGACCGGGCGATGCGCATCGTCGGGTTCGTCGGGCTTGCCGCGAGCACAGTCACCCTGGTCACGGGTCTGGTGCTCATCTGGCGCGACTGGAACGCGCCGGGCTTCGACGAGTGGTTCAAGGTGTTCGCCACGGCGGGCATCATCGCGGTGAGCTTCGCGCATGCGAACCTGCTGCTGCTGCTCGCCGGGCGGCGCCGTGCGGTCATCCGCATCGGACTGATGATCACGCTCGCCATGATTGCGACCGTCGCAATCATGCTCATTCTGCCGATCCTCACCAATGGCGACATTCCGGGCCCCGGAAACGAGGAGTGGTACACCAGAGTCTTCGGAGTCGTCGGCATCCTTGACGTGCTCGGCACGGTTGTCGTGCCCGTGCTGGCCATCTTCGTGAAAGACGCGCCGGCCGTCGCGGTGGCCGATGCCATGGGTGCGGATGCCGCAGCTGGCACCCCCGTATCCGCCGGGCACCTCGCGCTCACGCTGCCGGCCGACGTCGCCGAAGCGCTCGAGCACCGCGCTGCCGCCGACGGGGTGGATGCGGCCGACGCCGCGGTCGCGGCCCTGCGCCGCGGGCTGCAGTAGCCGCGCTCGCTAGCCTGGCTCCATGCCCGACTCGCACAACGACCTTCCGCTCGACGAGGCTTCGCGCGCAGCGCTCGCGGCCGAGGGGCTGCGGTACGCCGTGGTCGACACCGACGATGCTGACGAGCACGACCGCTGGCTGCAGGCCGATCACCGCGGGTTCCACTTCGATGCGCTGACGACGGAGCAGCTCGCCGAGTACCGCCCCGCTCTCGGCGGCACTCGCTCGATCGGGGTGTGGGATGCGACGACGGCCGAGCCCGATCACCCCATCGCGACGGTCGGGTCGTGGCGGTCGACCGTCAGCCTGGGCGACGGTCGCTCGGTCGACGGCTGGGCGATCAGCGCCGTCTCGGTCGCGGCCACACACCGCCGCCGAGGAATCGCCCGAGCGCTGCTCGAGGGAGAACTGCGTGCCGCGCACGCGGCGAGCCTGCCGATCGCGATGCTCACGGTCTCTGAAGCGACCATCTACGGCCGCTGGGGCTTCGGCCCCGCGGCGTACACGGCCGACTACCGCATCGACACTCGGGGGCTGCGGCTGACGGCCGCGATGCCCAGCGGCCGCGTTCACCGTGTCAGCGCACCTGCTGTGCGGGCGATCGCGCCCGAGCTGGCGAGCCGGGCGCACGAGCGCATCGCTGGCGAGGTGCCGGCTCGCGACCTGCTGTGGCAGCGCATGTTCGCCCTCTCGACGCGCACTGCCTCTCACGCACCCAAGCTGCGTGCCGCCCGCTACGACGATGCCGATGGAGAGCCCCGGGGCTTCGTGCTCTACTCCGTCGCCGAAGACGAGGCCGACTTCGCGGCCCACACGGTCACGGTCGAGTACCTGTGCGCCGCCACCGACGACGCGTACGCAGCGCTCTGGCACTACGTGCTCGATCAAGACCTGGTGGCGACGGTCGTCGCGCACCTGCGCCCGGTCGATGAAGCGCTGCCGTGGCTCGTCTCGAACCCGCGCGCCGTGCAGACGGTCGCGCGGCGCGAGCACCTGTGGCTGCGCGTGCTCGACGTGCCCGCGGCGCTGACTGCTCGCCGCTACGCCGCGGCCGACGCGGTGCTGCTGCGCGTCACCGACCCGTTGGGCTTCGCCGCTGGCGAGTGGATGCTCACCACCGATTCCGACGGCGCGGCGAGGGTCACGGCGCACGCCGCCGACCCCGACGGCGCGGCGATCATCGACCTGGGGGTCGAGGCGCTCGGCGCGCTGCTGCTCGGCGGCACCCCGGTCGACGCGCTTCGCGTCGCCGGCCGCCTCGCCGAAGGGTCGCCCGGCTCGGCCGACCGTCTCGCGGCCGTGCTGCGGCCGGCGCGGGCGCCCTGGCTCAGCACCTGGTTCTGAGCGCTACGCGACGAGACGCACCGCTTACGCGACGAGGCCGCGGCGCTCTAGTAGCGGCTCGATGACGGCATCGCGCCCGCGGAACTCGCGGTAGGCGTCGAGCGGGTCGCCCGCGCCGCCGAGCCCGAGCACGTACTGCCGGAAGCGGTCGCCGTTCGCGCGCGCGAGGCCGCCGTTCTGCTCGAACCACTGCACGGTGTCGGCGTCGAG
>SXMG01000017.1 GCA_005778835.1 Actinomycetota bacterium | reverse complement strand
GCCGAAAGCGTCGTTGAACACCTTGGCGAGAGGAGCCAGGCAGTTGGTGGTGCACGAGGCGTTCGAGATGATGACGTCGGTCGCGGGGTCGTAGGTCTCTTCGTTGACGCCCATCACGATGGTCGCGTCGTCGCCCGTGGCAGGAGCCGAGATGAGCACCTTCTTCGCGCCGCCCGCGATGTGCTTCTTCGCATCCTCTGCCTTGGTGAAGTGACCGGTCGACTCGATGACGATGTCGACGCCCAGGTCGCCCCAGGGCAGGTTGGCCGGGTCGCGGTCCGCGAACACGCGGATGCGCTTGCCGCCGACGGTGATCGAGTCGCCGTCGTGCGAGACGTCGTGAGGGAGCACGCCGCCGACGGAGTCGTACTTCAGCAGGTGAGCGAGCGCCGCGTTGTCGGTGAGGTCGTTGACCGCGACGATCTCGAGCTCGCTGCCCTGGGCGAGAGCCGCCCTCAGGTAGTTGCGGCCGATGCGACCGAATCCGTTGATGCCGACTTTCACGCTCACGAGATCTCCTGTGGCTCTGGCGCTCTCGAGCGCCGGGTGGTGGTAGTGGTGGAGGTGGAGAAACAGCGGTGGCCGGGGCGTGAGCCCCGGCCACGACGCCGCTTACGACAGTAGCAGGAGCCCGTCAGTCGTCGAACGGGCAGCGGCGAACCGATCCGCCACGTTCTGCCAGTTGACGATGTTCCAGAACGCCTTGACGTAGTCGGCCTTCACGTTGACGTAGTCGAGGTAGAAGGCGTGCTCCCACATGTCGAGCTGCAGCAGAGGCACGGTGGCCTGAGCCGTGTTGCCCTGCTGATCGAACAGCTGCTGGATGATGAGGCGGCGCCCGATCGGGTCCCACGACAGCACGCCCCAGCCCGAACCCTGGATTCCCATCGAGGCGGCCGTGAAGTGCGCGACGAAGGCGTCGAAGGAGCCGAAGAACTCGTCGATGGCGGCCGCGAGATCACCCGTGGGCTTGTCGCCGCCGTGGGGTGAGAGGTTGGTCCAGAAGATCGAGTGGTTGATGTGGCCGCCCAGGTGGAAGGCCAGATCTTTCTCGAGCCGGTTGATGTTCGCGAAGCTGCCCGACTCGCGTGCCTCGGCCATGCCCTCGAGCGCGGCATTCGCGCCCGCGACATACGCGGCGTGGTGCTTCGAGTGATGCAGTTCCATGATGCGACCGCTGATGTGCGGCTCGAGGGCCGCGTAGTCGTAGCTCAGTTCGGGGAGGGTGTACACGGACATGGAGCGATATCTCCTCGCAGTTGTGCGGTCGGCCACCGGACTCTGCCGACGACCGCTCTGACGAAGCGTCAGTCTACCGAGGCCAACCCCCGGGCCGCCGGGAGTGTTCCCGCCGTCTCGCTGCTGCGCTCAGGCTCCGTCGTAATCGGGAGGCAGATTCGCGTCGGTTCCCGGAATGCCCAGTGCCTCTGCCTGCTTGTCCGCCATGGCCAGCAGGCGCCGGATGCGGCCGGCCACCGCGTCTTTCGTCATGGGCGGATCAGCGAAGTGCCCCAGCTCATCGAGACTTGCGTCACGGTGGTTCAAGCGCAGCTGACCGGCGTACCGCAAGTGATCGGGCAGGTCGTCGCCGAGAATCTCGAGCGCTCGCTCAACCCGCGCGCACGCGGCCACCGCGGCTTGTGCCGAGCGGCGGAGATTGGCGTCGTCGAAGTTGACCAGCCGATTCGCGGTCGCCCGCACTTCGCGTCGAGCCCGCAGCGCCTCCCAGTCGTCGACGGTCGAGACGGCACCGATGAGGCGCAGCATCTGGCTGATTTTCTCGCCATCACGGATGACCACGCGGTGCACACCGCGCACCTCCCGTGCCTTCGCCGAGATGCCGAGGCGACCCGCGGCACCCACGAGCGCCATCGCCGCCTCGTTGCCGGGGCAGGTGATCTCGAGCGCGGCAGAGCGTCCGGGGTCGGTGAGCGAGCCGTGCGCGAGGAACGCGCCGCGCCAGACGGCGGCAAGCTCGTCGTGGGAGCCCGTCGTGAGCTTGTTCGGCAGACCGCGCACGGGTCGCCGGCGGGCGTCGAGCAGCCCGGTCTGCCGAGCGAGCGTCTCGCCGCCCTCGAGCACGCGCACCACGTAGGCCGGAGTCTTGCGGATGCCGCCGGGCGACAGCATCGCCGCGTCGCTGCGCATGCCGTAGAGCTCGACCAGATCTTTGCGCACGCGCCGCGCGATCGACGGCGTATCGAGTTCGACCTCGACGGCCACGCGCCCCGAGATGAGATGAAGCCCGCCGGCGAATCGCAGGATGGTCGCGAGCTCTGCGGCACGCACCGTGGTCTTGGTCACCGCGAGCCGCGAGAGTTCTTCCTTCACGTCAGCGGTCAAGGCCACGAAAGCCGTCCTCTCGAATCACGATCTGCGGGTGGGGTGTGCAGATCGACCCTACTCGCGTCCGAGGTCGCGATGCTTCACGGTCACGGCGATGCCGGGCATGCCGCGCAAGTGCGCGGCCACGTCGTCGATGAGGGCGACAGAGCGGTGCTTGCCCCCCGTGCAGCCGATCGCGATGGTCGCGTGGCGCTTGTTCTCGCGCGCATAGCCCTTGAGCACCGGCACGAGCATGGCGACGAAGGCGTCGCGGAATTCGCGAGCACCCTCCTGGGCGAGCACGTAGTCGCTCACGGCTGCATCCTGACCGGTCGACTCGCGCAGCTCGGGCTGCCAGAACGGATTCGGCAGGAAGCGGGCGTCTGCCACGATGTCGGCGTCGGCGGGCGAGCCGTACTTGAAGCCGAAGCTCTCGAGCGTGATCGTCACTTCAGCGGTGCCGTGGGGCGCGAACACCTCGGTGACGGTCGTCGCCAGCTGGTGGATGTTGAACTCGGTGGTGTCGATGATGATGTCGGCGAGTTCGCGCACCTCGAACATGCGCTCGCGCTCTCGAGCGATGCCGTCGAGCAGCGTGCCGTCCTCCTGCAGCGGGTGCGGGCGGCGTACTTGCTCGAAGCGGCGCACGAGCACAGCATCCGTCGCCTCGAGGAATAGCACGCGCACGATATCTCTCGATCGCAGCTCGGCGATGATGGCGGCGAGATCCGCGAACAGCTTGCCGCCGCGCACATCGACGACCGCGGCGATGCGCGGCAGAGCGCTGCCGGGGTGCACCGCCAGGTCGACGAGGGGTCGCAGCATCTGCGGCGGCAGGTTGTCGACGACGTACCAGCCGAGGTCTTCCAGAGCGTTGGCGACGGTCGAGCGCCCTGCGCCGGACATACCGGTGACGATGAGCACATCGTGGGGTACGGCGTCGGGCATCGGTCCTCGAGAGCTCGTCATGGTGGGTGGTTCCAGCCTAACCGCCAGACCTCAAGGCACGATGCACGAGTTCTGCGGTCGCCGGGCCGATGCCGTCGACCGCGACGATCTCGTCGACACTCGCCGCACGCAGCCGGGTGACCGACCCGAAGTGCTTCAGCAGCTCGCGAATGCGTGATGGCCCGAGACCCGGCACGCTGGAGAGCACGGTGCGGATATCGCGCGACCGGGTGGTGCGCTGGTACCGCAGGGCGAAGCGGTGCGCCTCGTCGCGCAACCGCTGCAGTAGGAACAGGGCGTCGGATGCTCGCGGCAGGATCACCGGGAACTCGCTGTCGGGCAGCCACACCTCTTCGAGCCGCTTGGCGATGCCGCAAACGGCGATGTCGTCGATGCCCTCGTCGCGCAGCGCGCGAGCGGCGGCGGCAACCTGCGGCTGCCCGCCGTCGATCACCAGCAGACCAGGACGGTAGTGGAACGACTTGCGCGCCGGTGCCGGAGCGACCACGGGTTCGCGCGCCCCGTCGGCGGTCGCATCGATCACCGCGCCCTCTGCTGCAGCCGCATCGTCGTGCAGGTAGGCGAGGCGGCGGCGCAGCACCTGGTACACCGCGTCGGTGTCGTCGCGCGCCTCGGCGATCGCGAACTTGCGGTACTGGTCTTTGCGCGGCAGCCCGTCTTCAAAGACGACCATCGACGCGACCTGGTTGGTGCCGCCGAGGTGCGACACGTCGAAGCACTCGAGCCGCAGCGGTGCCTCATCGAGCCCGAGCGCTTCCTGCAGATCGGCGAGAGCCTGCGATCGTGCCGTGAAGTCTCCGCTGCGTCGCGTCTTGTAGCGCACGAGCTCGCCGGCGGCATTGGTGCCGACCGTCGCGGCGAGAGCGGCCTTCTCACCGCGCTGCGCCGTCTTCACGGTGACAGCACCGCGCTCCCCCGCCTCGCGACGCCGCTCGGTGAGCACCGTCTGCAGCGCGAGCACGTCGTCGGGCACCTCGGGCACGATCACCTCGCGGGCCGGCACGGTGGTCTCGTCATAGGCGTTCTGCAGCACCGTGTCGACGAGCTCGGCAAGGGTGACGTCGAGCTCGGTGTCGACGACCCAGCCCCGCACGCCGCGAATGCGTCCGCCGCGCACGATGAACAGCTGCACAGCCGCGGCCAGCTCATCATGCGCGATGCCGAACACGTCGGCATCGGTGTCGTCGGTCATGACGACGGTGCTCTTCGCGAGGGCCGTCTCGAGTGCGCCGATCTGGTCGCGCAGGCGCGCCGCGGTCTCGTAGTCGAGATCTCGTGCTGCGTCGGCCATCCGCGTCTTCAAGGCCTTCACATAGCCCTCATCGTTGCCGCCCATGAACGAGGCGAAGTCGAGCGCGATGCTGCGGTGGTCCTCGGGCGAGATGCGACCCACGCACGGTGCCGCGCATTTGCCGATATCGCCGAGCAGGCACGGCCGGCCGGTGTCGTGAGCCCGCTTGTAGGTGCTGTCGGAGCACGATCGCATCGGGAAGGCCTTGAGCATGAGGTCGACCGTCTCGCGCACGGCCCAGACCTTCGTGTAGGGCCCGAAGTAGCGCGCGCCCGAGATGCCGCGGGTGCGTGTGACCATGACGCGCGGCACGCGCTCTGCGAGCGTGATCGCGACGTACGGGTAGGTCTTGTCGTCGCGGAACTTCACGTTGAACGGCGGAGCGAACTCCTTGATCCAGGTGTACTCGAGCGACAGGGCCTCGAGCTCGCTGCCGACGACGGTCCACTCGACGCCCTGCGCCGTGGTGACCATGCGCCTTGTGCGCTCGTGCAGGCTCGTGACGGGCTGGAAGTAGTTGCTCAGCCGACTGCGCAGGTTCTTCGCATTGCCGACGTAGAGCACACGCCGGTTCGCGTCGAGAAACCGGTAGACCCCGGGCTCGGTGGGAATCTCGCCCCGTTTCGGGCGCCACTCATCCCGCGAGGCCATCTCAGGCTCCCGCGACCTCGGCCAGCATCTCGCGCAAGAATGCGCCGGTGTGGCTCTCGGCGACAGTGGCGAGATGCTCGGGGGTGCCCGTCGCGATCACCTGGCCGCCGCCGGCGCCCCCTTCGGGCCCCAGATCGATCAACCAGTCGGCTGCGCGGATCACGTCGAGGTTGTGCTCGAT
>SXMG01000016.1 GCA_005778835.1 Actinomycetota bacterium | reverse complement strand
GCGCTGGCGCTGGCCGCCCGACAGCTGGTGGGGGTACTTGTTGAACGCCGTCGGCGGGTCGGGCATCTCGACCTTCTCGAGCAGCTCGATGGCCCGCTCTTTCGCCTGCGACGGGGTGAGGTCGAAGTGCGTGCGAAGGGTCTCGACGATCTGGAAACCGACGGTGTACACCGGGTTGAGCGCCGTCATGGGCTCTTGGAAGATGACGGCGATCTGCTGGCCTCGCACCGCGCGCAGATCGGCCTTGTTGAGGTTCGAGATGTCGCGACCGAGCAGCGAGATGCTGCCCGAGACACGAGCGGTCGGAGGAAGCAGGCCGAGCAGCGCCATCGAGCTCGACGACTTGCCTGACCCTGACTCGCCGACGATCGCGAGCACCTGCCCGCGCTTGACCGAGTAGCTGAGGCCGACGGCGGCGGGGTAGAACTCGCCGTCGACCCAGAAGTCGACCCCGAGGTCGTCGACCTCGAGAACGGTCTCGACGGTGGTGGGTGTGGTGCTGGTCACGGGAGGTCCTTCCGCGTGGTCATGGTGCGAGCGTCTGGGATGCTGGGCGCATGCGCTTTCAGCCTGCGAGTTTTCGCCCCGCCTTCGGCCGTGTGCTGACGATCGCTGTCGGCGTCGTGGCCGCCCTGGGACTGATCGGGCTCGTGGTCGGCAATGACCTCGAGAGCCTGCTGCGGTACGGCGTGTGGTTCGTGCTGCTCGTGGTGGTCACCGTGGCGCTCTACTGGACCCCGCGCGTCGACGTGCTCGAGCACGAGGTCACGGTGCGCAACCCGCTCAGCACGTGGCATGTGCCGTGGCCCGCGATTGCGCGCATCGACACGAAGTGGGCGCTGACGCTCTATACGGCGACCGTGCGCATCGAGGCGTGGGCTGCGCCCTCCTCGGGCCGCTTCACGGTCTTCACCCTCGGCCCCGACGACACGAAGGTCAGCGAGTCGGCGCGACTCGCCGGTTCGATCCGCCCGGGCGACACGCTCTCGAGCGAGAGCGGCGCCGCCGCGAACCACATCCGCCGCCACTGGGAGCTGTTGCGCGACGACGGCCTGCTCGATGCGCCCGTGGCGCCCGGCGCGCTGCGTCGAGAGTGGCATCCGCGCACGATCGCCGTGCTCGGCACGCTCGCCGCTCTCGGCGTGCTCGGTCTCGTGGTCTAGGCGCATCCCGACCGTCATCTAGCTCGACACCTTCTCGTCGCGCCCCTTGGCGAGCGCTTTCGAGCTCGGCATGCGCTTCTGGCGCGGGTCGAACGCATCGCGCAGACCGTCGCCGATGAAGTTGAGGCACAGGGCGATCAAGATGATGAACAGACCGGGCCACCAGAAGAGCCACGGCCGTGTCGCGAACGCCGCCTGGTTCTCGCTGATGATCTTGCCGAGCGAGGTGTCGGGCGGCTGAACGCCGTAGCCGAGGAAGCTCAGCGCGGTCTCGAGCAGGATCGCCGCGGCCATCAGCAGCGTCGTGTTGACGATGATGACGCCGATGGCGTTCGGCAGGATGTGCTTGAAGATGATGCGCCGGTCGCTCGCGCCGGCCACCCTGGCCGCATCGACGAACTCGCGTTCTCGCAGGCTCAAGACCTCGGCTCTCACCAATCGGGCGAGGCCCGTCCAGGTGAAGAGACCGATGATGATCGCGAGAACGAAGGCGCCGAGTCGGCCGAAGGCCAGACCGAGCACCGCGCCGATGACGATGAGCGGGATCGTGATGATGATGTCGGTGAAGCGCATGAGCACCGAGTCGACCCAGCCGCGGTAATAGCCAGCCACCGCACCGATGACGGTGCCGATCGTGGTCGCGATGATGCCGACGACGAACATGATGACGACCGACTGCTGCGTGCCGCGCATGACGACGGCGAAGATGTCGCGGCCGATCTCGTCTTGCCCGAACGGATGATCTCCGATGCGGATTCCGTCACCGCCGAGCCACTCCGGCACGAGACTGAGGGTCGGCCGGCCGCCGTTCTGCGGGGTCGGGATGTCGATCCACGACCACTGCCACCAGCCGGCGGTCTTGATCGCGAGCTCGAACACCACGAAGTCGAACCCGACAGCGGTGAAGGCCATGATGATGATGGTCGCGAGCACGATCATCGAGATGACCGCGCCCTTGTGCCGGAAGAAGCGTCGACGGACGATCTGCCCCTGGCTGAGGCCCTCGACCTCCTTCATCTCGAGGGAGTTCTCGGCGTCGGTCACGCCGCTCGCGGTCGTGCCGGGAGTCGGCTCGGGAGTAAGGGACATCAGTTCACCCGGATTCGTGGATCAAGAGCGGCGTAGACGAGGTCGGCGATCAGGTTGAACAAGATCGCGAGCCCGCCGACGACGAGGAAGAAGGCCATGACGGGATTCGGATCTGTCGCGTTCAGGCCGTTGATGAAGAGTTGACCCATGCCTGTCCAGCCGAAGACTGTCTCAGTGATCACGGCTCCGCCGACGATGCCGCCGATGTCGAAGGCGACGATCGTGGCGATCGGGATGAGTGCGTTGCGGAAGGCGTGGCGCACGACGACCGTGCGCTCGTGCAGGCCCTTGGCGCGCGCCGAGCGGATGTAGTCCTGGTTCATGACCTCGAGCAGACTCGCGCGCGAGTAGCGGGTGTAGGTCGCGAACGAGATCAGGATCAGCGCCAGGGTCGGCAGCAGCAGGTGCGTGTAGATGTCGATGCCCTGCACCCAGAGCGAGCCCTCGAGACCGGGCGTCGAGGCGCCGATCGTGGCGATCGGGCGGCCGCGGATGCGACCGGACGATGCGTAGTCGTCCCACACCATCATGAACCGGTCGAGGGCGATCGCGCCGGCGGCGAAGAAGCCGGTGAAGGCGGCGACCTTCATGACGGGGCCCTTATCGACGCCGCCCATGAACCAGCCGATGCCGAGGCTCACCCCGACCGCCGCCACGGCGAGCAGGAAGAGCATCCACCATTCGGTGACGTAGTACGAGATGCCGAACTGGAACGGGAAATAGAGCACCAGTGCGAGGCCCGCGACAGCGAGGGCCGCGTACAGTGCGCGACGGTTCTTGAGACCCGTGATGAGAGCGGTGAATCCGACCGCGGCGCCGATCGAGATGAGCGCGACGCCCACGATCGTGAGGCCCGGGTAGGTGAACCAGTCGACGAGGTTCATGATCAGGAGCACGGAGGCGGTCGCACCCGCCGCGAGGGCGAAGGTCGTGATCTTCCGCCGCACGTCGCCGGGAATGATCGATGCCCACAGCAAGCCGCTGAGGAGGGTGAATGCCGCGATGAGCCACAGCGGTAGTCGTGCATCGCCCTGCAAGAAGTCGTTGAAGCCGATGGCCACGTACTGCTTCAGCAGCACGGCGACCCAGAAGATCGGCAGCGAGAAGAACAGGAACGAGATGAAGGTGACCGTGTAGTCGTAGCCGCTGTACTGGCGCAGGGCGGTCGTGATGCCGACGACGAGCCCGAGCACGATGGCGACGATGGTCGCGATGGTCACGAGCTGGATCGTGGAGCCGAGCGCCTGCTCGAGCAGCGAGTTGACGCTGCGGCCTTGCACGGTGACGCCGAAGTCGCCCTGCAGCAGACCGCCGAGCCAGAGGAAGTACCGCAGTGGCGGGATGACGTCGAGGTTGAGCAGCCGCGTGCGCGCCTCGATCAGCTGCTCTTTGTTCGGAGCGTTGCTCGTGCGCAGGTCTTCGAGCGGATCGCCGGCGAAGGCGATCAGGTTGTACATCAGGAACGTCGCTGCAAGCAGGACGAAGAACGAGGCGATGAGACGCCGAGTGACGAACGTGGCCATTGAGAATGGCACCCTTCTGTGAACGAGGACTCTCAGTGTGGGGCGCTGGGGCCGCTTACGCGACCCCAGCGCCTCACTGCTGAGTCGAACTGACGCGAGTCAGTCGATAGGCGAACTATCGACTAGTTGCTCTCGGTCGGCTCCCAGTCCCAGACGTTCCAGAAGATCGTCGGCGACAGCGGGCCCGGCTCCACGTTCGTCACGCGGTCGGAGAACGCGGTGACGGCGGGGAACTGGAAGATGGTCAGACCGTAGAAGTCGTCCATCAGCAGCTTGTCGATCTCGACCTGGATCTCGATCTGGCGCTCGGCGTCAAGCGTGACGTCGAGCTCGTCGAGCAGCGCGTCAACCTCGGTGTTGCTGTAGCTGTTGAGGTTGTTGATGCCGCCCGTGCGGAAGGTCGGCGAGCTGTTGGTCACACCAAGGCTCGTCGACTGCCATCCGAAGAAGGTCGCGTCGTACGCACCGGGGGTGCCGAGCAGGCCACCCCACTCGGGGCTGCCGCAGTCTTCGATCACGAAGCCCGCTTCAGTCGCCGACGCCTGGATGAGCGCGAACTCGTTGACACGACGCGGGTTGTTCGATGCGTACAGGATGCACACCGCGGGGTCGGTCACGCCGGCCTCGGCGATGAGCGCCTGGGCGCCCTCGATGTCGACCTCGGTGAAGTTCGACATGCCGTTGTTCGCGACGGTCTCGTCGTATCCGGGAGCGCCCGGCAGGAACAGCTGCGAGTTGCGCACCTGTGCCTCGGGGTTCAGCGGCTTGATGAGCGTGTCGACGATCTGCTGACGCGGGATGGTCTTCAGGAAGGCCTCGCGCAGGAGCGGGTTGTCGAACGTGCCGTTCTTCGAGTTGGCGAATGACAGGTCGATGTGCTCGTAGACAGCCTCTTCGCCACCGAGCACGGTCACGCCGTCGAGCGCCGCGAGGGCGTCAGCGACGTCGGCCGTGGCCTGGGGGCTGATGATGTCGACCTCACCGTTGGCGAGCGCCTGAACAGCAGCGAGCGGGTCGGAGATGAACCGCACGGTGACCTCTTCGATCGCCGGCAGGTTGTCGCCGCGGTAGTTCTCGTTGGCCGTCATGGTGATGTACTGGTCAGCGACGAAGTCGGTGATCGTGTACGGGCCGCTGCCGACAACGAGGCCGGTGTCTTCGGGCATCTCGGTGAAGTTGAAGCCCGAGTTCCAGAAGCTCGAGATCGCTGCGAGCGCCTCGGCGTCTTCGTTGACCACGGCGTCGATGAGGGCCTGCTTGGCCTCGGCCGGGTCTTCGATGTCGAGTGCGCGGCTCGCCACGATGTGGGCGGGCACGCCGACGCCGAACACGAGCTCCCAGTCGACGAAGAACTCGTCGTAGGTGAGCGTCATGGTCTTGCCGTCGAACTCGGGGAACGCGGTCAGGTCGAGACCCGTGCCGAGCGAGCCGTCGAAGTAGACGACGTCAGTCGGGTACTCGTCGGTGAACTCGCCGGTCTCGGGGTCGGTGAACTCGCTGGGGTCGAAGTCGGGGGTGTTCAGACGCCCCGTGTTCGCGACCCAGGCGAGCAGCATGTCGGCCGCGTCGACGGCGACGCCGTCGGACCACTGCGTGTCGTCGTTGATCGTGTAGGTGACCGTGAGCGGGTCTTCCGAGACGACCTCGTAGGTGCCGAACGACTCGTCACGAACGAGCGCAGGCTCGTTGTTGTAGTAGTTGAAGCCCGAGTTGGTCATGTAGATGATGTTCGCGTTGGCCGTGGCGTTGGCGAACGACGTGTTGGCGTTGTACGAGTAGAACGGCTGGTTCCACGCGACCGTGATCGAGCTACCCTCGACGACCTCGGATTGCGGCGCTGCGCAAGCCGAGAGTACGAGAGCGCTCGCCGCGATCGTGGCCGTAGTGGCCGCGAGTCTGCTGATACGCAATTTTCCTCCTGTGCAAGATGGATGCGAGACGGCACGTTTTCCGAGCGCGCCGTCACGCCTGTTGAGTCGACCCTAGAGAGCAGGATCGACCCCCGGCAAACTGTAGGCCTTTTCGTTACACACCAGTAACGCCAAGCCACGCAACGGCGCGTCGACGCAGAAATCGTGCACAGAACGGCGCGTTCTTCGCAGGATTCGTGCGTGGCAGTGCAGTTCCCTTCCGGCCGAGTGACTGCGCGGTGACGAAGCGACGACTCTTCACCCTTGCGACTGTCGATCATCGACAAGAGATGTGAAGGGGATGCCCGCATCGTTGCCGATCTCGCACAAGCCCCGCTCGTCCTCCGCGAGTCCACGCTCTCCGCATCGCTCAGAATGGGCAGATGCGCACGACGACCGACGCCCGCTCTCCCCGACTGCCGCTGCCGGGCGATCGGCGCATCCAGGTCGAGATCCTCATCGTGCTCGGCCTGTCGCTCGGGCTCAGCGCCGTGTACTCCCTCGTCGCGATCGCCAACCGGCTCACGCGCGAGGTGCCGCTCGGCGACCAGACGGCGACGCTCAACCCCTCGCGCAGCGATCGACCGGTCTTCGACCTGATCTACCAGCTGCTCGGCATCATCGCCGATCTCATGCCCGTGGCCCTGGTCATGTTCCTGCTGTGGAGCTCAGCTCGACCCCACCTCGGCCGCCTCGGCATCGACGGCACCCGGCCCTGGCGCGACACCCGCGACGGAATCGGGCTCGCACTGCTCGTGGGCATACCAGGCCTCGCCCTCTACCTGGGCGGCCGCGCGCTCGGTCTGACGGTGACTGTCGTGCCGACGGCGCTCGACGAGCACTGGTGGACGGTGCCGGTGCTGCTGCTCTCGGCGGCCCGCGCCGGCATCGTCGAGGAGGTCATCGTGGTCGGCTACCTGTTCGCGAGGTTGCGCGACCTGCGATGGGGGCCCTGGACGATCATTCTCACGAGCGCACTGCTGCGCGCGACGTATCACTTGTATCAGGGCTTCGGCGCTTTCGTCGGCAACTTCGCCATGGGGCTGCTGTTCGGCTGGCTCTACACCCGCTACGGTCGCCTGCTGCCACTCGTGATCGCCCACACTCTCATCGACGCGGCGGTCTTCGTCGGCTATGCCTGGGCCGCTGGGGCGTTCCCCGGCCTGCTCGCCCCGATGCCCCTGCCCACACCGACGCCGACCCCCTGACCTATTCGGCGAAAGCAGAAATCGGTGGGCACGCGCACACGAGGTTGCGGTCGCCGAACGCTTGATCGACGCGGCGCACCGGCGGCCAGTACTTGTCGGCTCGTGTCGCCCCGAAACCGCCGTCGACCGTCGACCCCGCGAGGGTCGCGGGGTACGCCGCGAGCTCACGGCTGTACGGGTGCTGCCACTCCCCCACGATGACACTCTCGGCCGTGTGCGGCGCGTTCACGAGCGGATTGTCGTCGGCGGGCCACTCGCCCCCGGCCAGAGCATCCGCTTCGAGACGGATCGCGATCATCGCCTGGATGAACCGCTCGAGCTCGGCCAGGTCTTCGCTCTCGGTCGGCTCGACCATGAGCGTGCCCGCAACCGGGAACGACATCGTCGGCGCGTGGAACCCGTAGTCGATGAGCCGCTTGGCGACGTCATCGACCGACACCCCGGTCGCCTCTTTCAGCGGCCGCAGGTCGAGAATGCACTCGTGCGCGACGAGGCCGTTCTCACCGGCGTAGAGCACCGGGTAGTGGTCTCGCAGCCGCAGGGCGATGTAGTTGGCTGCGAGCACGGCGCTCGCGGTCGCGTCGCGCAGGCCCTCGGCGCCCATGAGGCGCGCGTAGGCCCACGAGATGGGCAGGATGCTCGCCGAGCCGTAGGGCGCCGCTGAGACGGGTGCGCCGCGGTGCACGACCGTGCCCGCGTTGCCCGTGCGCAGATCGAATGGCGGGTGCTGGTGCATCTGCGCGAGCGGGTGCCCGGGCAAGAACTCGGCGAGGTGCGCCTTGGCCGCCACGGGACCGACGCCGGGCCCACCGCCTCCGTGGGGGATGCAGAACGTCTTGTGCAGGT
>SXMG01000015.1 GCA_005778835.1 Actinomycetota bacterium | reverse complement strand
GCTAGCTTGAGGTGCTAGTGCCCGAAAGGGCGTGGGGGTTCAAGTCCCCCCTCGCGCACAGACACTGTGTGCGTCGAAGAACTGGTTGAGACAGTGCTCCGGAAACGGAGTGAACGGCCCCGAGGCGAGAGCCCGGGGCCGTTCGTCGTGTACGACGCGATCGCCTCACAGTTCGCGGCGCATGAGCCAGCGCACGCGATGTCCGGCGTGAGCGGTCGTCTCCGCGGCGCGAGAGAAACCGTGCTCGTCAAAGAGCTCTGTCGTGCCGACATAGCCGGAGATCTGGTCGATGCGGTCGCCTCCCGTCTCGGCGGGGTACCCCTCGACGACGGTGGCCCCGTGGGCGCGGGCGTGCTCGACCGCTCCGTCGAGCAGCACGTGCATGAGTCCGCGCTTGCGGAAGCCCGGGCGCACGACGAAGCAGACGATGGACCACGGGTCGCGCTCGTCGAGGTGCGGAATGGTGCGCGAGTTCATGAGCCGGCGGTAGGTCGAGCGCGGCGCGACCGAGCACCAGCCGGCCACCTCGCCGTCGACGTAGACGAGAACACCGGGGCCGGGCTCGGTGGAGCACTCACGCGCCATGTAGGCCGGGCGCTCGTCATTGCTCGCGCGGGAGTCGCGATAGCTCATGCACCAGCACCCGCCTGCGCCCTGCTTCTTCACCCCGACGACCTCGGCGAAGTCGTCGAACCGCCCCGTGGCGGGCAGCACCTCGATGGTCGATGCGCCTGTCATGCCGGTACGGTACCGGTCGCCTCCGACGTCGACTGCCCCTCGAGTCGTCGTCGCTCGAGCGCGCGCTCGCGGTTCGCGAGGAACAGCGGGAACGTGAAGGCGATCGCCGTGAGCCCCGAGAACACGATGTAGGCCCACAGGTGCTTCATGCCCAGGCGCCGGCCCTCGATGACGATGAAGGCGCACGCGGCGACTGCCATGATGAGCAGATCCATCGTGAGCGAGCCGACGGCCGGGCCGTTGTTGAACCAGTCGCCGAGAAAGTCGTTCTGCTCGACGATGGCGATGATGTTGTAGGTCCAGGTGCCGATCAGGCCGGCGATGGCGAGGACGAGGAATACGAGGGCGGTGCCATTCCAGTGACGGGTCATGGGGACATTGTGCCCGGCGCTGCTGATCTCGCCGCTGTCTATTCCGGCGCCGTCGATCTCGACGCGCTCGAATCCCTCACCGCCTTCCGGGAGTGGAGCGCGCGGTCGCCCGGGCAGCGTGCCGACCCGTCGCGGTTCGGGATGCTCGCCGCGGCTCTCGGGCTCGATCTCGAGCATCCCGCCCCCGCACTCGGCGTGGTCGGGTCAAAAGGCAAGGGAACAACCGTCGCCTACGCTTCGGCGCTTCTCGCCGAGACGGGCTTGCGCGTCGGCACGGTGTTCAGCCCCGGGCTCGTGCGCAACCGCGACCGCGTGCGGGTCGATGGTGCCGTGCTGCCGATCGACGAGTACGTCGCTCTGCTCGAGCGCGTCGACACCGCGCTGCGCTCGCTGCCCGCGCCCGTGGACGGCTACCTCGCGCCGAGCGGATTCTTCCTGGTCGCCGGGCTCGCGCACTTCGCCGCCGTCGGCTGCGAGGCGCTCGTGCTCGAGGCGGGCATTGGCGGCCGGCGCGACGACCTCGGGCGTGTCGGCCTCACGGGGCTCGCGATGGCCGAAGTGTTCCTCGAGCACACTGACCTCCTCGGGCCCACGATCGCCGCGATCGCCGATGACAAGGTCGGCGCGGCGCGGCCCGGCACCCGCTTCGTGAGCCACCTGGCGCAGAGCGAGGAAGCTGAGGCGGTCATCCGTCGTCACGCGGACGCGATCGGTGCTGAGCGGACGCGCGTCGACGACGCTGCGCGCGCGCCGTACGCGGGCATCGTTCCCGAGGGGCTCGGAGGTCTCAACGCGGCCCACGGCATGATCGCGGCCCGACGACTGCTCGCCGAGCTCGGGCAGCCGGAAGCGAGTGACGAGCAGGTGCGCGCCGCGGCCGGTCGAGTGCAGTACCCGGGTCGGCTCTCGCGCCACGAGCTCGAGAACAGTGCGGCGGGCAGCTCAGTCGTGTTCATCGACTCGGCGATCAGCCGCGAGGGCTTCGCCAATGCCCTGCGGCACGTCGAGCGCGAGACCGGTGCCGAGCCCGCGCTCACTCTTGTCTCGGTGCCGCGCACGAAAGACCTGCCCGGGTTCCGCGCGCTCGCCGCAGGCCTTGTGGGCCGGGTCGTCTTCGTGGCGCTCAAGCGCGTGCACCTCGACTACCCGGAGCGTGACGAGTGGCCGGGCGAGTGGGCGTCCGCCGCCGACCTGCCCGAGCTGCTGCGCTCAGCGCCGACCGTGCTCGCGATCGGCACCGCGAGCTTCTCCTCCGAAGTGCTGCGGCACTGCGGCGTCGACACCGACCGCGTCTTCTAACCAGAACCTACCCGGAGCCCCCGTGACCACTACTGCCCCCTTCGGCCTGCTGCTCGACGTCGACGGCCCCATCGCGAGCCCGATCGAACGCCGTATCGCGATCGACTCGATCCTCGATGATCTGCTGACGCTCGGCGCGGCGGGCATCCCGATCGCGTTCATCACCGGGCGCAGCGACGCGTTCATGCGCGAGCAGGTCATCGCGCGCCTCGTGGCGGGGGGTCTGGATGCTCGCGCGCACGTCTTCGGAGTCTTCGAGAAGGGCGGCTGCTGGGCCCCCGTGACTCCGCAGGGGCTCGGTGCGCTCGAGATCGATGAAGCGCTCGCGATTCCGGACGCGGTACGTCTCGCGGTCGAGGGGCTCGCGCGCGAGCGCTTCGCCGACACCATGTTCGTCGATGAGGCGAAGCACGTCATGATCTCGCTCGAGGCGAGCACCGACGTGACTCCGGCCGAGTACCAGGAGGCGCAGTCGCGCTATCAGGACGAGGTCTTCGCGCTCATGAGCGGGCTTGAGCTCGGAGTGCGGTACGGCGATCGCGAGCATCCCGATGCCGACGGTGAGGTGCCGTGGCGCATCGACCCGACGATCATCTCGACCGACGTCGAGTCGGTGCACCTCGACAAGGACCGCGGGGCCGACCGCGCCCTCGACTGGTTCGCCGCGCGCGGCATCACGGCCGAGCGCTGGTGGTCGGCCGGCGACTCGCGCTCGGACTACCTCATGGCCGACGCCGTGCACGCGCGGGGCATCCCGGTCACGCACCTCGATGTGCGGCCCGCTGACGGCATGCTTGAGCGACCGTTCGAGGTCGCGACCGAGCCGGGTCTCGTGAACGATGCGGCGGGCGCTGCCTTTCTGCGCCGAAAGGTGTCGGAGTTGCCGTGACGGAACGCACTCCCCCGTTCGAGACCGTGCGCGCTCTGCAACGGGCGTTCGCGGCCGAGCGCGTGGAGTCTGTCGTCGGCGGCTCTGGCCTGCTCGTCTCACTCGGGCTCGTCGACGAGGCGCGCGATTGGGATCTGGTGTAGTCGCCGGGCACGACCGCGGTGGTCGAGCGTGTGCTCGTGGCGATGGGACTCGACGCGCAACGAGCGCCCGGAGGGCATCCGCAGTTCGCGACCGAGACGTTGTTCACGATCGACGCAGGCGATCACAGCATCGACGTGCTCGTGGGTTTCGCGATCCGCACTCAGGCGGGCATCGTCGCGATACCTGCGCGCGCGGGGTTCGAGTGGAACGGCCTCGTCATGGCGCGCGCCGACGACTGGGTGGTCGCCTATCGAGCGATGGGGCGGGATGCCCGCGCGCAGCTGCTCGACGGCGCCAACTGACCTAGCGCATGCGCGCGTCGTCGACGAGAAAACGGGCCACCTTCCCGGTCAGACGCGGATACGCCTGACGCAACGCTGCGACGGCCTGCTCGGGGTCGGTTTTCGGGTCGATCTTGCGCTTCTTGAGCACTTCGGCTGTCCACGTGCGGGCGCTCGGCGGGGCGCCCATCGTGGTCGAGAAGTCGTCGAACATCTGCTGCAACCGCACGTGCGGGTCTTCGCGGTCTCCGAAGATTTTGGCGGCGAACTCGCTCTGCATGGGCATCCTCCTCGTCGCGTGGCGTGCTTCTATCGTCTCGAAGGTGCGGGCGCCTCGGGCGAGATGCGGAGGAACTGCTCAGGATGCTTCAACGGATGCGGAACTGTGTGATGCGAGCTCGCGTTCTTCCGCATCCGTTGAAGTCTGCGACGGGTGTTCGCGACACGCCGGGCGAATGTCGGTGCAGGTTGCCATATTCGAACGTATGTTCGATCATGGAGAGATGCCCGCACTCGCGCTCTCCCCCGCTGTCGACCCTGTCGACGCCGGTGAGTCGCGCATCCAGTCGGTCGACACCGTGCAGGCGCTGCAGGCCCGCATCGACGCGCTGCAGCGCACGCGGCTCGACTCGCGGCTCATGCCGACGCACGAGGCGCTCGCCGACCTGCTGCCCGACGGCGGGCTGCGGGAGGGCGCGACCTACGCCCTGAGCCCCTCGAGCGCGCTCGTCATGGCTTTGCTCGCCGGCCCGTCGCAGGCAGGCTCGTGGTGCGGAGTCGTCGGCATGCCCGAGTTCGGGGTGGAGGCGGCCGAGAGCGTCGGCATCGACCTCGACCGGCTCGTGCTCGTGCCGCACCCGGGCGATGCGTGGCTGACGGTGACGGCCTCGATTGCGGATGCGCTCGGCATCGTCGTCGTGCGCCCCGGACGAGCGGCCAGCGACGGCGCGATCGCCAAGCTCGCCGGCCGCCTGCGCGAGCGCGGCTCGACCCTGCTCGTGCTCGGGCCGTGGCCTCAGGCCGAAGCCATGATCAGCCTTACCGAGAGCCGCTGGTCGGGGCTCGGCGACGGCCACGGGTATCTCAGCGAGCGCGAAGTGACGGTGACCGTGAGCTCGAAGCGCGGAGGGCGACCCCGCAGCGGACGATTGATGATGCCGGATGCCGAGTTGGGCATCCGTCGCCTCGATCGGGGTGTCGCGGCCGACCGGGCGCGCGAGCGCTGGCACGACGCACCTGCCGCTGTGCCGCCCAACGACGTGGCGAGGCAGGTCGGCTGATGCAGCGCACGCTCGTGCTGTGGGTGCCCGACTGGCCCGTCATCGCGGCCGTGCGCGACGGGCTTGCAGCGGCGGGCGCACCGATCGCCGTCATGGCGGCGAACCGGGTCGTGGCGTGCTCGCCAGCCGCTCGTGCAGAAGGAGTGCGCGCGGGGCAGCGCCGGCGCGAAGCCCAGTCGCTGTGCACCTCGCTCGTCGTCGTGCCCTTCGACGAAGGCCGCGACCATCGGCTGTTCGCACCGATCATCGACGTCGTCGAAGGGCTCGTCGCGGGCGTGCAGGTCGTGCGGCCCGGACTGCTCGCGCTCGCCGCGCGCGGGCCTGCCCGCTACTACGGAGGCGAGAAGGCCGCCGCGATCGCGCTGCGCGGGGCCGTGCTCGGTGAAGAACTGACCGACGTGCGCATCGGGGTGGCCGACGGAGCGTTCGCGGCAGAACTGGCCGCGCGCACCGTTGCCCCTGACCAGCCTGTACGCGTCGTGGCGAGCGGTGCCTCCGCTTCCTTCCTCGCGCCGTTCTCGGTCACGACGCTCGGCGACCCCGACCTCGCGACGCTGCTCGGGCGTCTCGGCGTGCGCACACTCGGCGACTTCGCCGTGCTGCCCGCCGACGCCGTGCGCGACCGGCTCGGCGCAGCCGGAGCCCATCGGCACGCGCTCGCGGGCGCGGCCGACGCGACGATGCTCGTGCCCCGCACTCCCCCGCCCGATCTCGAGCGGGTGCTCGAGCTCGAGCCGCCCCTCGACCGCGTCGACCAGCTCGCCTTCGCCGTGCGGCAGCTCGCCGACGACCTCGTCGAGAGCCTCACGAGCCGACTGCTCGTCGCCACCGCGATTCGCATCGGGTTCCGCGATGAGCACGGCACCGAGACCGAGCGGGCCTGGCTGCACCCGCGATCGTTCCGCGCGAACGAGATCGTCGACCGTGTGCGCTGGCAGCTCAGCGGCGAGACGCGCACGGCGGGCACGCGCGCCGACGCCGACCGCGGGCCGGGCTTGCGCTCGGCCATCACGCGCGTGCGCATCGTGCCCGAGAGCGTCGACGACCTCGCCCACCACGAGCCGGGGCTGTGGGGCTCGGCGCCCGACGAGCGCGTGCACCACGCCCTCTCGCGCGTGCAGAGCCTGCTCGGGCACGAGGCCGTGCTCACCGCCCAGCGCACGGGCGGACGCACCCTGGCCGAACGATCGGTGCTCGTGCCCTGGGGTGACCGCGCCGTCATCACGCGGCCCGTCGAGCGGCCCTGGCCCGGCGCCCTGCCGCAACCCGCGCCGGCGACCGTATTCCCCTCGCGGCATGCGGTCACAGTTGTCGACGCGCAGGGTTCCCCGGTCGGCATCGATGAGCGGATGCGGCTCTCCGCAGCCCCGGCCGGGTTCGCCCCGGCCGCGGGCGGCGCGACTCGGCCCGTGACCTCGTGGGCGGGGCCGTGGCCGCTCGACGAGCAGTGGTGGAGCATCCGTCGGCGGCGACTGCACCGGTTGCAGGTGGTCGACGCCGCGGGAATCGCCTGGCTGCTCGTGCTCGAGGGCAGCAGCTGGTGGGCCGAGGCGCGCTATGACTGAGCGCACTCGGGCTGAGCGCACTCGCACGGCAGGGCTGCGCTGATGGCAGGCTGGCACAACCCTCCGATTCCGTGGAGCGAGTTCGAACGCAATCTGCGCGAGGGCAGCCGCCCCGGCTCGAGCCCGCCGCTCGGAGGTGATGCGGGCGACTCCCCCGCCTGGTCGCACAAGCGCGGGGCCTACCAGCGTCGCGGTATCGAGCAACCCGACCCCGCGACGGTCGTGCCCTACGCCGAACTGCACGCGCACTCGAGTTTCAGCTTTCTCGACGGCGCGTCGAGCCCTGAAGAGCTGCTCGAAGAGGCCGCGCGGCTCGGGCTCACTGGCCTCGCGATGACCGACCACGACGGCTTCTACGGCGTCGTGCGCATGGCGGAGGCCGCCGAACCCTACGGCATCACGACGGTGTTCGGCGCCGAGCTCTCGCTCGACCTCACCGGACCGCAGCAGGGCGTGCCCGACCCCGAGGGCACCCACTTGCTCGTGCTCGCGCGCGGGCAGGCGGGCTACCACCGCCTCGCAGCGGCGATCACCGACGCACAGCTCGCTGGCGCCGAGAAGGGCCGCCCGGTGTACGACCTCGACGTGCTCGCCGAGCACGCGGGCCGCGGTGGTGATGCGACGAGCGGCGACCACTGGATGATCCTCACCGGCTGCCGCAAAGGCGCCGTGCGGTCGGCGCTCGAGGGAAGAGACACGAGACGTGCAGGCAATGACGGTGCGGCCTCGGATGGCGTCGCCCGCGCGCGGCCGACGCGCGCCCACATCGCCGCGGCGGGTGCCGAGCTCGACGCGCTCGTCGACCGGTTCGGAGCATCCAACGTCACCGTCGAGCTCTTCGACCACGGCCGGCCGTTGGATACCGTGCACAACGACGTGCTCGCCGCCCTCGCCGCCGAGCGCGGGCTGCCGATCGTCGCGACGGGCGCTGTGCACTACGCGACTCCAGCGCGGTACCCGCTCGCCACCGCCTTCGCCGCCCTGCGCGCGCGCCGCAGCCTCGACGACATGCAGGGCTGGCTGCCCGCGGCCGGCACCTCGCACCTGCGCAGCGGTGCCGAGATGCAGCGGCTGTTCGCGCGCTACCCGGGGGCCGTGGCGCGCAGCGTCGAGCTCGCGACCGAGCTCGGCTTCAGCCTGCGACAGGCGAAGCCGAATCTGCCGAAGCAGGAGGTGCCGGAAGGCCACACCCCGATGAGCTGGCTGCGCGAGCTCGTCTGGGCCGCCGTGCCGCGCAAGTATCCCGACGCGAGCGACGCTGACCGCGCCCGCATCGCGCGTGAGCTCGACGTCATCGAGCTCAAAGACTTCCCCGGCTACTTCCTCATCGTGCACGACATCGTGCAGTACGCCCGAGGGCTCGGCATCCTCTGTCAGGGCCGTGGCTCGGCCGCGAACTCGGCGGTCTGCTACCTGCTCGACATCACCGCCGTCGACTCGATCGGCTACCAGTTGCCCTTCGAGCGCTTCCTGTCGAGCCTGCGCGACGAAGAGCCCGACATCGACGTCGACTTCGACTCCGATCGGCGGGAGGAAGTCATCCAGTACGTCTTCGAGAAGTACGGCCGCCGCAACGCCGCGCAGGTCGCGAACGTGATCTCATATCGGCCGAAGAACGCCGTGCGCGACATGGCCAGGGCGCTCGGCTACTCCACCGGGCAGCAAGACGCCTGGAGCAAGCAGGTCGAGCGCTGGGGCGCCGTGCTCTCGAGCGACGACCACGACATTCCCGAGCCCGTCGTCGATCTCGCGCAGCAGGTGCTCATCTACCCGCGGCACCTGGGCATCCACTCGGGCGGCATGGTGCTCACCGATCGGCCCGTCGGCGAGATCGTGCCCATCGAGCACGCGCGCATGGAGAACCGCACGGTGCTGCAGTGGGACAAAGACGACTGCGCCTGGATGGGCCTCGTCAAGTTCGACCTGCTCGGCCTCGGCATGCTTGCCGCCCTGCAGTATGCGTTCGACCTCATGGACGAGCACCTCGGCGAGCGGTGGGAGCTCGCGACCCTGCCGAAGGAGGAGCAGGCGACCTACGACATGCTGTGCCGCGCTGACTCGATCGGGGTCTTCCAGGGCGAGAGCCGCGCGCAGATGGGGCTGCTGCCGCGCCTGCAGCCGAGAAAGTTCTACGACCTCGTCGTGCAGATCGCGCTCGTGCGCCCCGGGCCGATCCAGGGCGGCGCTGTGCACCCCTTCGTGCGCCGCAAGCTCGGCCACGAGCCCATCACCTACGACCACCCCAAGCTCGTCGAACCGCTCGAGCGCACGCTCGGCATCCCGATCTTCCAAGAGCAGCTCATGCAGGTGGCGATGGCTGTCGGCGGCTGCACGGGCGACGACGCCGACCTGCTGCGCCGCGCCATGGGCAGCAAGCGCGGCCTCGAGCGCATCGACTCGCTGCGCGAGACGCTCTACGCCGGCATGGCAGAGAACGGCATCACCGGCCAGCTCGCCGACGAGATCTACGGGCGCATTCAGGCCTTCGCCAACTTCGGCTTCGCCGAGAGCCACTCCATCAGCTTCGCCCTGCTCGTCTATGCGAGCTCGTGGATCAAGCTGCACTACCCCGGCGTCTTTCTCGCCTCGCTGCTGCGCGCCCAGCCGATGGGCTTCTACGCTCCGGCGAGTCTCACGGCCGACGCGGAGCGGCACGGCGTCGAGGTGCGCACCCCGTGCATCCTGCGGTCGGGGGTCGAGGCGGGGCTCGAGCGCCTCGATCTGGTGGTCGCGTCAGCGCATGAGCCCGTGGCTGCGGATGCTCGCCGCGCGTCGGCCACAGGGCTCGAGCAGTGCATCCACCGCCAGCAGCCGCCCGTGCCCGAGTTCGAGCCCGCGTCGACGAACGGCGACCTCGCCGACTGCGCGCTGCACCGCCGCGACGGCGACCTCGCCGTGCGGCTCGGGCTTGCTGAGGTCACGGGGATCGGTCGGCCGACGGCCCAGCGCATCGTCGCCGAGCGAGATCGGGGCGGCCCGTTCCGCGACCTCACCGAGCTCGTCTACCGCACGGGGCTCACGGCCGCCCAGGTCGAAGCGCTCGCGACCGCCGGCGCCTTCGACGTGCTCGGCCTGTCGCGGCGGGAGGCGCTCTGGGCCGCGGGCGCGGCGGCGCAGGCCCGGCCCGAGTACCTGCCCGGTGTGGTCACGGCCGTGCAGCCGCCGCTGTTCACCGACCTCGACGAGCACGAGCTCATGGTCGCCAACCTCGTGTCGACGGGCATCGCGCCGGGCGACCACCCCGTGCGCTTCGTGCGCGGGCTGCTGCACGAGCGCGGCGTGCTGAGTTCACGCGAGCTGCGCGGCGCCGAGCCGGGGCGCCGCGTCGAGGTCGCGGGCGTCGTGACCCACCGTCAGCGGCCCGCGACCGCGAGCGGCATCACCTTCTTGAACCTCGAAGACGAGACGGGCCTCGTCAATGTCATCTGCTCCGTCGGGCTGTGGAGCCGCTATCGCCGCACGGTGCGCGAGAGCCGCGCCCTCATCGTGCGCGGCACCCTCGAGCGCTCGGCCGAGGGCGTCATCAACATCGTCGCCGACCGCGTCGAGTCGTTGCCGCTGCGGGTCACGATGCCGAGCCGCGACTTCCGCTAGCCGCCCGCGCGAGACCCTACGATCGACTCGTGACGAACCCAGCGCCCGCCCTGCCCGCCGGATTCGGGAGTCGGCCGCTGCTCGAGAGCGACCATCTGCCCGTGCTCGCGGCGGTCGGCGAGTGGTGGGGCACACCGCAAGCACCCGAACTGGGTCTGCTGCTGCCGCGCCTCTTCTTCCAGCACTTCACCGTGCTCAGCGAGGTCGTCGAGGTGACCGACGACGCCGGCAGCCCTCGCCTCGCTGCCTTCCTCATCGCCTTCCAGTCGGCCACGCACCCTGACCGCGTGTACATCCACTTCGTCGGAGTCGACCCGCAGTGGCGCGGCCGAGGCATCGCCGCCGGTCTGTACGAGCGGCTCTTCTCCGCCGCCCGCGCTCTCGGCTGCACTCGAGTCGATGCCATCACGAGCCCGGCGAATCGCGGTTCGCAGGCATTCCATGCAGCACTGGGCTTCACGGCGCACGGCGACCAGCAGATCGAGGGCGTCGCCGCCTACGCCGACTACGACGGTCCGGGGCATGCGCGCGTCGCCCTGACGCGCACGCTCGACTGACGCGCACTCTCGACTGCCGGCCAGAGTGCTCCAGACCCTGCGAGCCGCGCTGCCCCTCCGCTAGCCGGTCTCGGCGCCCCGGTCAAGGCATGGGGCCGCGCACGCCGCCGCCCTACCCTGGGCACATGGCAGAGAGCGCGAAGAAGGCGGCGAAGGCTGCCGCGAAGCAGGCGGTCGCGAAGGTCGACGCCGTGCACGAGAGCTCGTGGTTCGAACGAGCCGCTCGCGCCGGGTTCGCCGTCAACGGGCTGCTGCACGTGCTGATCGGCGTGCTGGCCATCTCGGTCGCCCTCGGCGTCGGTGCCGACGAGGCCGATCCGGGTGGAGCCTTGCACGCCGTCGCGCAGACTCCCGGCGGCATCGTGCTGATCTGGGTGCTGGCTGCAGGACTCGCGGCCCTTTCGCTCTGGATGCTGCTGGAAGCGGTGCTCGAGCACCTGCTCAAGCGCGAGTGGAGGCGCGGGCTGGTGATGCTCGCGAAGGCGGTGGCGTACGGCGCCCTGGCCGTGCCGGCCGTCACGATCGGGCTCGGTGGCCGCGTCGACACCGACTCCGACGTGCGCGAGGTGAGTGCCTTCCTGGTGCAGTCGCCGCTCGGCATCGTGGTGCTGATCGCCGGCGGCGCCGGAGTCATCGCGGTCGGGGGCTTTTTCATCGCCAAAGGTCTGCGCCGCACCTTCCTCGACGACATCGATACTCCGCGCGGCGACCTCGGCACGGCCGTGATCGTGCTCGGCACGGTCGGCTACATCGCGAAAGGCGTGGCTCTCATCGCGGTCGGCGTGCTGCTCGTCGTCACGGCCGTCACAGTCGATCCATCATCGGCGGGTGGACTCGACGAGGCGTTCCGGTCGGTTGCCGAGCTGCCGCTAGGAGCGATCATGCTCGTGCTCGTCGCCCTCGGCCTGATCGTCTACGGGCTGTACTGCTTCGTGCGCGCGCGTCGCTCGAACATCTAGCTGCCGAGGCGCCCAGCGCAGCACGATGAGCGTGATGATCGCGATCACGGCCATCGGCACGAGCGCCAGCGGACCCGCTGAGCCCACGCCGCGGTCGAACGACTCCTCGAGCGAGCTCAGCACGACGGCAGGGCCGAGCAGAAGCACGTTGTTGATCGCGTGGATCAGCACGGCGATCTCGAGGCCGCCCGTCGCGCGCACGATGAGCGACATCGCCACCGCGAACACAAGGTAGTAGGCGATGAGCCAGGGGTCGGCCGCGAGGTGCACGAGCGCGAAGACGATCGAGGCCGCGGTCGTGCCCAGTGCGAACGAGACCCCCGGTCGGGCCGACCACGACCCGACCGTGCGGGTGAGGAAGCCGCGGAAGCCGAATTCCTCTCCCGCCGCCTGCAGCGGCGTCGTCAGCACGATCATGACGAGCAGGGCGATCGTCGCGAAGTTCGGCGGCTGCTCGATGAGCGACACCGCGGCGAGGGCGAGGCCGCCGCCGGTGTACAGCAGAAAGATCGGCACGATGAACAGCGCCGACCGGCGCACGAGGTGCCAGCGCCACGTTCCCGTGACGGAGTACATCCACCGGGGGCGCACGCCGAAGAACGCCCACTGCAGCAGCATCGAGATCGGGATGAGCGCGGCGAGCACGAGATTGTTGGCGAGAAACACCGTCGGGGTGATGGCGATCACGCCCCCGGCAACGTCGTCCAGCGTGGAGAGCCCGAGGAGCAGATCGATCTCGAGGGCGGCGAACGACAGCAGCACGCTCACGACGACCACGAGACCCGCAAAGGTGACCAGAGCCAGGGCGGCGACCCACCAGGGCCTCCGAGGCTCGCTCAGCGCGTCGTGGTAGTGGCGTTCGACGACGAGGGGTGCCGCAGGATTCACGTGTTCGCCCCACGCGCGTCGACGGCCCACACCGCCACCTCGCGCGCGTTCTGCTCGACGACGAGCTCGTCGGCGAGGTTGACGGCCGCGCACACATGGTTGGGGGCGATGCGCACTCGCGAGCCGAGCGCGGGCGCGGCCTCGGCGGTCGCGAACTCGATCGTCGCGTGGTGCTCCGAGAGCGCCACGATGCGGGCCTCGGGCGACTCCGGAAGCCGCCCGAACCCTGTCGCGTAGGCCGCCCGGTCGGCTCCGAGAACCTTGTTGCCCAGGTCGACGACGACGCGCGCGCCCCGCGAACTCACGACGGTGGCCACAGCGGTGAGGGCGATGCGCCCCGGGCCGACGGTGCCGAGCTCCCACTGCTGCGCGTCGAAGAACGGATACACCCCTGGCCGCAGCTCGGTGAGCACGCCCCCGGTCGCCCGTCCCTCGGCGGCGTCGGCGCTGGGCGTCGAGCCGCCGCTGACGACCGGGCACGCGAGGCCGAGGCCGAGCAGCGACTCGCGCGCGACCTCGAGCGCGAGCGCCTCGTCATGCGCCGCGCTCGCCCGCGCCTCGGGCGCGTACGAGTGACCCGGAAACGTGAAGACCCCCTCGACGGTGAGCCCGTACTCCGCGGCCGCTGCGGCGATGATGCCGGCCTGGTCGGGCGCGACGCCAGTGCGGTGGTGCCCGCTGTCGACCTCGACGGCGACGGCGAGGGGCACCGGATGCTCGCCGCTCGTCGCGGCCCGCGCGAGCATCCGCGCCCCCTCGATCGAGTCGACGCCGACGCGAAGCCGCACGCGACTCGCGAGTGCCTGCAGCCGTGAGGCCCGCGGGCCCTCCGCCCAGATCGGGTAGGCGATGAAGAGATCATCGAGCCCGGCGTCGGCGAAGACCTCGGCCTCGCTGACGGTCGCGACGGTCAGCCCGACCGCGCCGTGGGCGAGCTGGCGACGCGCCAGTTCCACACTCTTGTGCGTCTTCGCGTGGGGTCGCAGCGCCACGCCGAGCTGGCGGGCGTGCTCGGCCATGGCCGTGAGGTTCGCCTCGAGCAGTTGCTCGTCGACAGCGAGGTAGGGAGTATCGCGCACTCCCCCATCATCCCGTTCTCTGCCAGATCTGGGGCAGAAGGGCGTATCGGCCGCCGACAAACGCCCTTTTGGCCCAGATCTGGGGCAGAAGGTGCGCGCTCGGTTAGGTGCCGTGCAGCTGCCGACGCAGCGTGTCGATGCGCGCCTGCAGCTGGGCGACGGTGGCCTGCCCGACGGCGGGCCCGCCGCACTGCCGCCGCAGTTCGGCGTGGATGTGCCCGTGCGGCTGACCGCTGAGCTTCGCCCGCAGCCCGACGAGGCTGTTGAGCAGCGACCGCTGCTCGGTGAGCGAGCGGTAGAGCGCTTGCGGCGCGGGTTGCGAGGCAGGGCGCTCGGCGGCGCGCCGCGATTGGCGCTGCTGGCGCGCGTGCAGCACGTCGCGCACCTGATCGGGCTCGAGAATGCCGGGCAGGCCGAGAAAATCGAGCTCTTCGAGGCTGCCGACCTCGGCGAGGTATCCGAAGGTGTCGCCCTCGTAGAGCACGGTGTCGAACATCGCGCTCGATTCGAGAGCCTGATAGGTGAACTCGGCGAGCTCTGATTCGCTCGCTTTCTCCTCCCGCTCGGCCGCCGCGAGCAGGGCATCGTCGAGCAGCTCGTCGCTCGCGCGATCGAGTGCATGGTCGCGCTCGCGCTCGAGCTCGCTCGCCAGCCGACGGATGCTCGGCACGCTCGGCACGAAGATCGACGCGATCTCACCACGGCGTCGAGCTCGCACGAACCGGCCGATCGCCTGAGCGAAGTACAGCGGCGTCGAGGCGCTCGTGGCGTAGACGCCGACCGCGAGCCGCGGCACGTCGACGAGCGCATCGTCG